>CAZDBA010000005.1:0-7683 GCA_964503615.1 uncultured Pirellulaceae bacterium | reverse complement strand
TCAGAACCGCGTGTACCCGAGCCTTGCTCGTCCGCATGGAAGAAAGGAACCGAGCTCATTGGGGACGCTTCCCGAAGGCATTGGATCCTTCCGTATTGATTTGCCACATACAGTCGGTCTGACTGAAAGTTTGGCAGAACCATTGTGGTCGAGTCCGAAATGAGCGTGCCTAATTTCTGACCGCTTTCCTGACTCAACGCAACGATCTGCCCACCGGAATTTTGAACGTAGATCTTGCTCTTACTTGCGCCAACGTAATTCTTGACATCTTTTATTGGCTTGCTCCAACCAGGAGCGTTAAATCCTGTCTCGGCATATAGCTTATACATCTGCTTTTCCTCAGTGACCAAATAGACGTATTGGCCAAGTGGAATCAATGATTGCTTAAACGTTTGTCCGCTGGAAAACTCCCACTTTAACGATCCACGAACTTCGTCGATCGCATATGCGAAACCGTCGGCAGCTCCGATAAACAGAATACCATTCCTTTGGGTGCCAGGTGCATGAAAGGAAGAGCCGCTTTTCAAGCGAAAGCGAGGTGAGCTGACTTCTCGATTCGATGCAACTGTAAAATTTCCTTCGCTCGTTGGCCAGCAAATCGAATCCGTCGTAACGGTTGGTCTTGAGTTTGCATTGCCAATAGACACAAACGATTCAGAACCGACTCCCGTTTCAATGGGAAACGCTTCCAAACGGCCATTGATCAGCGGGACGAAAACGAAGTCTTCACTTACTGCCGGCGAGGCACCTACAGCCGTGCGGCATCTTTTTTCCCACAGCTGCTTTCCGTTTTCGGCGCTCAAACAATAAACCTTCGAGCCGTTTATAACAGCGACGTGATCATGGCTGGCTCCGATACCTAATGTCGGATGGTCGGGGTTGCCAACGGAGGTGGTCCAGCGAGTCGTTCCGGTATCGGCGTCGATCGCTTGTGCCGTTCCCGTTGAGTTTACGACGTAGATTGTGGAACGGGGGAGGGTGATCTTCTTCATCGTGACTTCGATGTTCCGGTTTTGTGATTCCATCAAAGCCTGCAAAACCGTCTGACGCAATTTGGCTGCTTCTTCAGCTTCGGTTACGCGGTCAAGCATTTCCTTCTGGACGTGAGCGACAGTCCCAAGATCGACTCCCGTTTCATCACGGATCTGCCCCGGTTTGACTCCCTGTGTCAGCAATAGTTCAACCTGAAGTTTGAGACTCGCTTGCATGCGAGAAATTGCGGGGTTGGCTCCGTAAGGTACGCCAAATGCGCTGTTGTCGAGAACAGAAATGAATTCACGTTTTCCACCATATCGGATTTCAAAAAACGTTTGAGCCCGGTCCTCGTTGATGTCCAGGTACATGTCAACGATCTTGCCCGCTTCCGAGGAGACGCTTACTTGCGAAGTCCACTCAACCTCTAATCCGATACGCGCTGCATCGACAGAGGAAATTTCAATATTTCCGTTTACCTGTGCGACGGTGGTTGCTGGCCCCAAGGTAACGAAAGCCAAAACTGTGCAGATCGCTGTGCGGAAAAGCAAATTTAAAACCCGACTCATCAAATACTCCACTTGTTCTTTGCTCGATATCGCAAACAGCCGATTCAACGACCATCTGGCGAACCCTCAATTATACCAAGGAAATACGAGCCAGTTCGCTTTTTCTGCTCGCATCAACAGTCTGCAACACAGCAGGACAAAGACCTGCCCGCTCAATCGCCATAATCCTCGTATAAAACAGACTTTATCAATCAGGATATGAATAGCCTCGTTTTGCAAGCTGGCATACTCTATCCAGAAATTTCAAAGTGGCTGATTACCTTTTGATGCTTTCAAGAATCGTTTCTTGTTGATTTGTTAACTGTTCGAAGTCAGAACCTGCATCGGTGTTATGCCATCTACCGAGGTCTTCAAGTGACATGAACCCGTTTTCGGCCAGCGCTTCTTTTTGTTTATCGGACATTCCGTGAGCTTCGATAAGCGTTTCATTAAACCGCTTGATGTTTCGTGCGACTTCGGGGGGTGCAACGTTTGCATCAAACGCTTCACGCAAGATTCGGCCGTGCGAGAAAGCAGGTTGCTCCTTTCCGGACAAATGGGCAATGGTCGGAGCGATATCGAATATTTCGCAATACTCATAAGTTTCAGCGCCGCTGATGCCCGAACCTACAATCAAAAGTGGCGTAACGTTCGAAGCCGGACTGTACGGTTCGTGCCAGCCCTCGTTCGCTTGGCCGTGGTCTCCGCAAACCATCAATAGAGTACCGTCCCATAGCTCTTCAGCTTTTAGCCAATCAACAAACCGGCCAAGCTGCTCGTCAGCGATCTCAATTGCCTCTCGATAGCGAGATTCTTCATGCCAGATGTTTCGATAGTAGGGTTGATCAGAGTACTTTTCCTTGCTGACCTTCATTCCTTCGATACCGGCTCGCTGCAAGTGGACTCGCATGAAAGCGAAATCCCGCTCTTTCATTTTCTCGATTGTCAGGTCGATGACCAGAGAGTCCGGGTTTCGCGGCTTGGAGACATAGGTTCCAAAGCCTCCGCTGACATCCAGATAGGATTTCGCGTTGACAATAAAAGCCGTTTCCTCTGGCTCAAAAACGTGCTGAATCAATTGCTTGCTCAAACCCTCGGTACCGATAAACGGAGTGCCTGACATCAACATGGGGTTCGGCAAGGAGCAACTCCATGGGTACTCGTCGCTCTTGTCGGGATGGCCCGGCAAGATGAGATGCATCGCTTGGTAGTACACGCCTTCTTGTTTGAGCGAGTTGTAGTTAGGCATTTCAATGCGAGCAGGTGCCTCAACTGCCAGTCCATCAATAATGAACAATATAACGCGATCAGGAGCTTCTTGACCGCCTGCCTTGACCGTCCAGCCAACAAGAATTGTCAGCAACAAAAGCAAATTCAGAATCGTTTTGGTGACGGAGTTAGGCATGGTCAAAAAATCTTGAATAGGAATACGAGCAGTCAGATCATAAACGGATGTCGCAGGTTGAAACCTGTTTTCACGATTGTACTTCGCAGTAGGCCAAACGGCATAGTCGGCAATTGAGCAGCCCTATTGCTCAAAATTTGCGGATAGTGAGTAAACCTACTTTTATTTCGACTAGAACGTACGGCATTCATGGGTGCCTGCGGAATCGGGGATCGTCCGAAACAAAGTAGTTTGGCTGATTTGTCCGGTTTTTCCCATTGATGCTATTTGAAAGGCAAGAAGATCGGCGTGTGAGGCTTGTGCGAGCAAATCGAATGCCGAACTTTTCTGTTTCTCAAACTGCTGCGGATTACGGGACTTGATGCAAACACACAAGATATCTACTAGCGAACGAATACATCGTTGCTAGAATTTGCAGCCTTCGTTGGCCGGTCCAAGGACCGATTATGTTTGAGCACAGGCCGACGTTTTTTAAAAGCCTTTTTAAGAACAAGAAATACGAGATCGAAATTCGATGCGCGGACGAAGTTGTCTTGAGAAACTAAAATCGACCCAGCCGTTGGTATTACCTTCGCTGCTGCTTTGCGATTTTGGCAATCTTGAGCGAGAAGTTCGCGCGTTGGAAGACGCTGGTTATGGCTGTCTTCATCTGGACGTGATGGACGGCGTGTTTGTACCGAACATCAGTTACGGCATGCCAATCGTAGAAGCGATTCGCAAGTTGACTGATCTTCCGTTGGATGTACATCTGATGATTGATGATCCAGAACCGTACATTCAATCGTTTGTCGATGCGGGCTCAGATATTATTTCGTTTCATAAGGAGGCGGTCTCCGCGCCAAATCCCCTGCTTTCGAAGATCAGAGAGTTGGGCTGCGGTGCGGGAATCGCCATTAACCCAGATACACCGGTAAGTGAAATTCAGGATTGCTTGCCACAGTGTGACTTGGTCGTCATCATGTCAGTTCAAGCTGGCTTTGGCGGGCAAAAGTTTAATCCTGATTGTCTGCAAAAAATGCGACAAGTTCGCGAGCTTGCAGGTAATGATGTCCTCTTGGAAGTTGACGGCGGAGTCAACGTGGACACCGTTGGAGATTGTGTACAGCAAGGTGCGGAATTGTTGGTTGCGGGATCAGCAGTTTTCAAACAACCGGACTATCGCGTTGCGATGGAACAATTGCTTGCACAAGCCAACGGATCGAACTAACCCAAATTGGTTTATACATGTCTTCAGACGAATTCAATTTGATTTTGGTACATCCGGGACAGACGGAACTGGATGAACAAAACCGCTTGGTAGGCAACCTCGACTTGCCACTAAGCAAAAGCGGCGAATCTCAAGTCAACTTACTTGCTAAGGAAGTTGCGAGTTTTGATGTAGGCTTGATCGTTTGCGGGCCGAGCTTGGCTGCCCAGCAGACGGCTCAACAACTTTCCCAAAATGGCGAGATCAAAATTCGCGTTGAGGAGGGCCTGACCAACCTCGATTTGGGATTGTGGCACGGCAAAAGCGTTGACGAGCTAAAAGAGACGCAGCCGCGAATATTCAAACAATGGCGGGAACACCCGGAGACGGTCACGCCTCCAGAAGGCGAGGATCTTGTGTCCGCGATTAAGCGGGTTCGCAAGGCGGTCAAATGGATCGTCAAAAAGAGCCGGTCAACCAACGTGTTGCTGGTGGCGGCAAGCCCACTTGCCGCAATTGTCCAATCCGAAGTCTTGGGTGCAGATTTGCGCGAGTTTTGGAATCTTTCAGCAAAATGTTGCAGTTGTACCTTTCTCACCGATTCTTCTGTTAGAACCATACAGCCAGTGTAATTTCCGTGTGGAATGGCTTTCCGGGTAAGAGGCATACTTGTCCGGTCTGAAAATGGACTACTTTGCATTTCTCGTCCTCCATTTCGTAATTCCGGTTGATCATATTCGGGAGTCCATGCGACAATAGGGGCAGAGTAGATTCTTAATGGAAGAACTCTTTTAAACCGGTCGATTGGTTGAAGGCGAGCTATGCCTCGCTTCTGAATAACGTGAATATATCTTCTACCCCGCCCAGCTCCGCGCCTGAGAAAGTTGTGACTCGAAAAAAACGTGGTATCCCTGAGGGCATCTGGATTCAGTGCCGTGGTTGTAAAAAAGCCATCTTTCGTAAAGAGGTCGAAAAGCGCAACAATGTTTGCACTGAATGCGACTATCATCTTTACGTTTCGGCCAAGCAGCGAATTGAGCAGCTCATTGATGGTGGGACTTTTTCGGAGTGGGACGCAAACCTGATCCCAGGTGACCCTTTAAATTTCGAAGACAAAAAACCTTATGCTCAACGGTTGGTTGCCGAGCAAAAGAAAACGGGCTTGACCGACGCCGTCATTACGGGGGCAGGCATGGTCCGCGCTCGACGTGTCGCAGTGGGAATTACCGACTCGGCGTTTATCATGGGTAGCATGGGTAGCGTTGTTGGAGAACGGTTAACCCGGATGGTTGAGCGGGCGACTGCCGAGAAATTGCCAGTGATTATCGTGAGCGGTTCCGGCGGCGGGGCTCGCATGCACGAAGGCATCCTCTCGCTTATGCAAATGGCCAAAGTATCTGCCGCACTTGCAAGACATTCAGAAGCCGGTGGTTTGTTCATTTCCGTTTTAACCAATCCCACGATGGGTGGCGTAGCGGCAAGCTTTGCTTCGCTTGGCGATGTTGTATTTGCTGAGCCCAAAGCTCTGATTGGCTTTGCTGGCCCCCGTACGATCAAAGCTACGATTGGTGTCCAACTGCCAGAGGGCTTTCAAACCAGCGAGTTTTTGTTGAAACACGGCTTTGTTGATCGCATCGTTCATCGCAATCGCCTGAAAGCGGAAATAGCCAGTGTGATCGACTATTGTGGTTTCGACCTGAGCAAGCCCGTTAGTTAAACCGGCTTGTTCGGTAATGACTTTTCGGATGCCGCACTATTGCCAGCCTTGTTTTTGAATCCTTCCCTAGCTAAATAATTGACTTCAAACGGTCTACGACCAACAATCGAATCACTATTTAGCCAACTTTTAGAACTTGACTGACTATGGGAATTCTTGACAAATTCAAAGGCATGCTTGGCGGATCGGCCAACGTACTCGACGTCAGTAAGCGTTTTGAGATGGATAGGCACTCGTTTTCAGGAACGATGTCCAAATTCCATGTAGCAGTTGAGATTAAAACGAACAAAAAGTTCGGCATCAAATTCTTGGACAAGGAACAGCTGGCCACATTTCGCGCACGATTCAAAGGGCTCAAAAAACCAGAAGAGGGCGAGATCGCGATGTCGATCAAGCACCCTCGAATTGTCGAAACCTACGAGTATGGCACTACGACGCGGGGCATCGAATATATTTTGATGGAGCACATCCCCGGGACCGGACTTAACAACCTGATTCACAACAAACATCCGGCTGTCGCCAAGAACCGTTTGACTTTGATTCGTCAAATGGCCGAGTGCATTCAGTTTGTCCACGATTCAGGTTTCATCCATCGAGACATTTGCCCACGTAACTTTATCGTGAATGAAAAATGCGAAGAGTTGAAGATGATCGACTTTGGTTTGACTGTGCCCGACGCGGAACCTTACCACCGTCCCGGAAACCGTACCGGTACTCCTCAATACATGGCTCCTGAGATCGTTCGGCGGCGAGAAACCGATCGACGAGTCGACGTGTTTTCGTTCGGGGTGACAGTTTATAAACTTCTGACGTTTGAGCATCCGTGGGATTCAAAAGACACAACTGGATTGGCCGCTTTGAATCATGACCGTCGCCCGGCCACCGATATTCGCGAGCACCGACCGGACATCAACGAAATCCTTGCAGTCACCGTTCAGCAATGTTTAGAGATCGACCCCAACAAACGAATGGCCAGCTGCAAAAAGTTCCTTTCACGCATTCGAACGGTCAAGTCGGACGTAGCTTAAGCAACGGAACGTTGAAAAACCCAAGGCCGTCTCGAATCGCAAGGTTTAAGGCGGCTTTTTTCGTTTGGCGAGGAATTTTGGTATCCTTGAACAACGGCGTAAAATTCGTGCTGTCGGCGAAAAATCGGAACAAACCAAAAACGGGTCGTGAAAATGAAGACTGTGAACACGCTCTTTCCACTTATTGTCTTGGGAATCTTGATGGCTGGATTCGTTCCCGACAGTGAAGCGCAGCAGAAGGCCAACTACGACGAGGACAAGATCCCGAATTTCCAGCTGCCCGATCCATTACTGTTTTCAGATGGCTCAATCGTCACGAAAACCGATTGGCCCAAACGTCGGGAGGAGATCTTGGAGCTTTTTAAGGAGCATGTTTACGGAGCGATGCCCGAGCCGCCTCCGAGAAATTTTCGCATGAGTTCGAGCAAAGCAGAATATCAGGAAGTCGAACTGGTTGACCGCAGCGAAGACGATTCGATCGTGCAGGTGAAAGCCCGAATGAAGGAAGTCACACTTTACCTTACGCGACACAACAAGAGCGCACCACCTACCGGAGACAGCGGAGGCGTGGACCAGAGCGTTCCGGTTATCAAGGCCAAGCTGCTGATCGTTTTACCCATCAATGAAAATAGGGCTTGTCCAATTTTTCTTGGATACAATTTTCGGGGCAATCACTCAATCCACAGATCTCCAGCTATTTCCCTTGCGAAGGTTTGGAACAAGCAGCAGGAACTGGTTACTGCGGGAGAGGATACGCGTGGCCAAAGCAGTAGTCGCTGGCCGCTGGCGAAAATCATTTCGCGAGGTTACGGATTGGCAACACTCTA
>CAZDBA010000004.1:33419-70462 GCA_964503615.1 uncultured Pirellulaceae bacterium | reverse complement strand
AGCTTTGTTGGACTGGTGTACCGTAGCTTTGGACTGGTGTGCCATAGCTTTGGACTGGTGTGCCATAGCTTTGGACAGGCGTGCCGTAGACCGCGCCTGAACTGATAGGTGTACTGTAAACGGGAGTGGAGGCCCCACAGCCAACACATTGAGCTTGAAGCTCTGCGGCGCACAGGCTTAAACAAGCCATAGTAGCGATCCCGAACGCAAATTGACGTAACATAAATTTCTCCTCAAAATGCCGAAGCATTGAACTACGCCGTAAATTTAAGAACCAAAATCTCACGGCGCTTTCAAGAGTTTTGGTTGATATGCGAGGTAGTGGAAGCCAGAAGGAAAACACGACAGACGCTTGTTCCAGTAGGCAGTCCCAACAATTCAAACGGTTTTGAAGTTCGGAAACCACCTGTGCCTCAAGATCCCGTCGATCAAGCCTGTAAAAGTACCTTTATTGCCTCAATAGTGTCAAGTATTTGAATTTAGGAAGTTTGCTTCGCTCCCAGGCTAAAAGAGCAAAAACCCGCATTCCCTGTGGAATTCCCACCAGATAGGAAAAAGCCAACCAACTAGAAGTAAAAAAGGCCACCTAAGAGATGGCCTTTTCTTTGTCCGAAGACATACAAAAATGCTGATTCATTCACACCAAGCGTGAATTAGTTGCAGCAATTCGCTCGACGTGAGCGAAAAATCCGAACACGTCGCGTTGGTTGTGCTGGCTCGCAGCAAGGTGCCGGCGCGGGTGATGCAACGCAACAAGGTGCTGACATTACCGTCGCAGGTGCTGAAATAACAGGAGCTGCAATAATGGGAGCCGAAACAATAGGTGCTGAAACAACAGGTGCTGAAACTACAGGAGTCGCACCGCAACAAGGCTGAGAAAGAATCGGCTGAGAAATGACTGGCTGAGGAAAAAATGTTTGTCCGCAACATCCGCCTGCCATAGGAACCGATTCAATAATCTGCCCCTCAACAGGCTGGACCACTGACTCAACACCTACTTCAGTAGGTTGTACTTCAGGTTGTACCTCAACGACAGATTCCTCTACGGGCTGTACCGTTGGCTCAACAGCCTCCTGAACCATTTCTTTTGCCATATCACTTGGCGAAGATTGGTCCTGAGCAAAGGCAGTAGAAGCCATTGACAATAAAGCGGCCAATCCAAAAGCAACTAGTTTCTTCATATCTTATCTCCATCAAAAATGATAAACGGGAATGAGGGCAGCTCTCATCGAACTCCATCTACCATTCCCGGTCTAAAAGGATTCTTGAACAACAACCCGTGAGGATTGTGCTTTCGATAAAGTTTATCAACTAGGCGAAACATCTCAATGCAATTAATAGAAAGCCCTTTGAGAAATCCAGTTTCCTCAAGTTACCCTCACGAGCTTGGACCAGCATCAATCCAAAACTCCCTCTGCTGGTCACCGCAAACAGCTCAACACCCACCTCTTTTCGGCCAAAAATCGCCCACTCGAATAGCCAGCTCAATCGTTGAAAACGAAAACCTGTTCCGATAATTCTCTTGATATTTTCGCTGCTCCCCGTTTTTTTCGTGAGAATTTATCGCAACACAACGTCTAAGAAATGAACACATGTGTTGCATTTGTGTCCAAACTTTTGCCGGATATCAACGAAATACGGGATATTTGGCCCGAAAACGCAAACGGCACATATTTTGCTTCAAATATCGACTGTTGTAACGACAATAGAAGAGTGAAGGAGAAACCCTATGAACACGCCAGAAAAGAACAGGCCAAAGAGCGAGACGTTTCACCCCACTTCCTATGCAGCCATTATCGCAATGGAGGAATTGGAAGACTGGATCTCCAACGATCTGGAACGCTTGGAACAAGAATTTGACTCGTTCAAAACTTTCAACTCAATCCGTAATTCGATCGGCAGAAGCGCGAACAAAGTCTAAATACCGTTGACGAAGTTCCTCACATTTCTCTGCCCCATAAATGTGTTTCAAATGCATGTAAGGGCGCAGACCAAGTACCTTTCTTTTCTTTTGGTTCTCACCAATCAACTTCTGACCGCACACTTGGCAAACCTTGCCTGCCCTATCTGAATGACGGCCATCCAGCGGAGCCTTGCACGTTTCACAGTGTGGATCCAAACTCCATTTTTGCCCATCCGAAACGCCCGTTGGATACAACTCGACGTGCAAATCCAAGTTGTGTTCGATGCAACGATCGACAGCAACACACAACGCCTCCCACTCATCCGAGCGGTCTCGTAGATCTTCCAGACACAATCTCAAAAGCTTTGCCCTCTGCGGCGTGACGATTCGATCTCTCCAAAGTCCATACCACTCGTTGCCCTTGCCGTATATCAACAGCTCTTGTTGCTGAAGCTGGGAGAAAACGTCCTTTGCGGCCGCAATGCTTTCGACTTGCTGGCTGACTGCAACTGGATCAACAATTTGCACCAAACCAAAACAGCCCGCCCAACCTTCTGCCGCGCTTAAGCAGTTTGCAGGGCAACTGCCACAATGGGACTGCACGTAATCCTGTCCGCCGAACGCCTCTGCAATCTCATCAACGGGAAACCCCAACAGCGGACCCTCAGCACCGACCGCTAGCGTATCTGGATGAAACGCAACCCCTTCCATAACACGGCCTTCGAGCAACGAAGCGGACAGTTCACTGAGCGAGCGAAGTTGTCGAAACGTTGAATTTGGCAAACTCTCCAATTCGATTTCGCGCAGCGGGCAAGCGTGATGAATCGCCCAACGTAAAAACGCCGGAGTCGGTCCAATGATCGCCGCGTTACGCTTCATCTCAATTCAAAACTCAAATCGTTGCATTTTCGTAGTGGGATTCGCCAGAACTGCCGACGTCTCAAAGTGCAATCAGGACTTTCGACGAAGTCCACCTCCGGATTTCGATATCGGCTTAGTGCCGAAAGTGACGTTGGCCCGCAAAGACCATCGGGATCCCGTGTTCGTTACACGCGGCGATCACCTCATCGTCCCTGCGCGATCCACCCGGTTGGATAATCGCTTTGATCCCGGCTTGCGAGGCCAGTTCGATCGAATCGGGAAACGGAAAGAACGCATCCGAAGCCAGGAAGCTGCCCGCAGCATGCTCGCCCGATTTTTCGATCGCGATCCGCACCGAATCCACCCGGCTCATTTGGCCTGCGCCGACTCCGACCAATGCGAGATCTTTGGAAAGCGTAATCGCATTGGATTTAACAAAACGAATCACGGACCAAGCGAATTGCAATTCGTCCAATGTCGCATCGTCCGCAGTGCACTCGGTCACGAACTTCCAATCCTCGCGTGAAACGGGAAGGCTATCCGACTCTTGAACCAACATCCCGCCAGAAATCGTCTTGAACTGAAGCGAAGCCGAATCGGGCGAGATGGTGCCTACGTCCAGCAAACGCACGTTGGTTTTCCACTTCGGTTTCGTCTTGAGAACTTCCAGAGCCGCCTCGTCATACCCAGGGGCAATGATCGCTTCGACAAATAGATTCGGAGTATTGCCAAGCCAGTTTGCGGTATCTAGATCTACCGGTCGGTTAAAGCCGACAATGCTACCGAACGCACTGACGGGATCGCCTGCAAACCCTTTTTCGCAGGCCTCGACCAATGTCGCCGCGGTTGCCGCACCGCAGGGATTATTGTGCTTCAACACGCAACAAGTCGGCTGAGTGTGAATTCGAACGATCGACAAAGCTGCGTCCAAATCCAACAGGTTGTTATAGGAAAGCTGCTTGCCGTTCAACTGCTTTGCCCCCATGACCGTCGTTGGGTCCAAGGCACCGGAAGCGTAAACGGCAGCTTTTTGATGACTGTTCTCACCGTAACGCAGTTGATCCTGCCGGACGAGGCTGATGCGAACTTGCTCTGGAAGTTCGTCATTGGAATCAGGTGACCCGGCAAAATGATTGGCGATAGCGGTATCGTAATCGGCAGTGTGAGCAAACGCCTCGACCATCAATTGACGACGCGTCCCCATCGAAGTGGCCCCCTGATCTTTAAGCTCTTTTGAGACGAGTTCGAACTGAGATTGGTCAGTGACAACCGTGATAAACTTGTGATTCTTTGCCGCCGCACGTACCAGGCTGGGACCCCCGATGTCGATCTGCTCAACACATTCTGCTTCGGTCACGTTCGGCTTGGCGATCGTATCGCTGAACGGATAAAGGTTGACCACGACCAATTCAAAGGGAGTAATGTCCAAATCCTGAATTGTCTTCAGATCAGTTTCGTTGTCCAACCTAGCCAAGATGCCTCCAAAGATCTTCGGATGCAATGTTTTTACACGACCGTCCATCACTTCGGGAAAACCGGTGTAACTTGCGATGTCTTGTACTTCCAAGCCGGCTTCGGTCAGGACTCGCCTTGTGCCGCCGGTGCTGAAGATCTCGACGCCACATTCGGCCAGCGTTTGAGCAAATTCAACGATACCTGTTTTGTCACTAACGCTGATCACCGCTCGAGAAATTTTTGGCGACTTACCCGATTCACTGTCCACAACCATTTTCGACTCTAATTGAGTACCTGCCACGCAACCAACCCTCCTGATTTATCTTATTTCTAAACTTGTGCAGATTGAGGACCAGCGATTCCCCAACCAGAGCCACAGTCTAGCAATTTCCCAATAATGTTCTTGGGGTAAAAATCGGGCGGCACCAAGTTTTCCAGATTTCGTGACCCACCAGCGGCCTGAATTCCCAGAGAAACATTAACGGTTAGTTCCGAGGGCACTGCTGGAACAACCGAAACCAGCGATCACCTATTTCAAATCGCGCAGGCTATACCTAGCCTGACAACACAATCACACGTTGCGGATTCCATAAGTCCTTCCATCCATCCGCCACGTCTCCAATCTTATCAAGTCCAGCCGATCAAATTACACCCATCGCGTCCCGCAGCGAACAAAAGTCGCTAAAATGGCAACGATCACACTCATTCCAATTGAAAGCGAGAAATGGTTGCAAACGACGAACCATCGAAACCTTCGTACCAGCTACTAAGCGATAAACAGCCGGGCGAGTTGTTGGAAACGCTGGTTGCAATCAACGTTTGCCAGTCGACCGAAACAATTGCGAATGTGACCAAGGCAGGTGAAGGCAACATGAACTTGACATTGAGGGTCACCACCGATCATCGCTCGTTGATTGTCAAACAGGCTCGGCCTTGGGTCGAAAAGTACCCTGACATCGCGGCGCCCGATGAACGCATACTCGCCGAAACCGATTTTTATTTAAACGTTTCCAAATTCGGCGACGTCGCCGCGGCGATGCCCGTGGTGCTGGCGACTTGTTCAGAACAACGTCTACTGGTGCTGGAAGATCTGGGATTGGCCAGTGATTATACGTCCCTTTACAACCATTGCAGTGAACGATCGGAGGTGGATCGCGTCTTCGAACTGGCTCTGGACTGGGCTGGCAAACTACATGGCTGTGATATTTCCAGTGAGCGGCCGATAGGCTGTAAGCCCCTTCGAGTCCTCAATCACCAACACATTTTTTCGATCCCGTTGGCAAACCCACCGATGATTGACCTGAACGAAATTTGTGATGGCTTCGGCCCTGTCAGCCAGAATTTGCTTGCCGATGATTTGATTCAGCAGGCAATGACTGGATTGGGCGAAGTCTATCTGCGGGATGATGGCGGCGTACTATTGCATGGAGATTACTACCCCGGTTCCTGGTTGAAAACCGATGCTGGCTTTCGAGTGATCGATCCTGAATTCTGTTTTCTTGGCCCGCCAGAATTTGACCTCGGGGTTTTAGCGGCCCATTGGATATTTTGTGGTGGCCAAGCAGATCGCTCTACGATCGAACGTGTTGTTAAGGCCAGCAGCCAGGTCTCAAAAGGATTGGTTTTTGGTTTCGCCGGAGCAGAATTAGTCCGACGTCTGGTTGGCGTTGCCCAGTTGCCACTCAAGGCCGATCTTGAGCGCCGAACGAAATGGCTGCAATGCGGTATCCAATTCCTCAAACAATCGCTTTAAGTTGTTGCTAAAAAGTTGAACAAAAGAACTCGCGTAGTCACCAAAATGGCTAACTAAGCTTTGTGATAAAGAAGGCGATGTCGAAAAAATTAACGACACCATCTTCGTTCATGTCTGCTTCGGCCTGAAACGTCCCGGTCGAGAGCAAGGTGATAAAGGGAGAAAGGTCCAAAAAGTTGACCACACCGTCTCTGTTAACATCACCAAGTAGTACAACGGTCGTACCTGTCAAAGATAGCTGGTAAAACTGTGCGGCATTATTCCGCCCAGTGATTTCGATAAAGTAGGTGCCAGCGTCAAGGGTTTCTGCGATATTTTCCGTTACACCCAAGCCCGTTGAGCTCGAAGTGCCTATCAGGTTTTGACCGCTGTTTCCAAATAGCTGCAAATCCAGGTCGGACTGTTGCGACATGTTGAATGGAGACGAATCAATGTTATAGGTCGGTCCTACCATCTCCAGGGAGATATTAATGCCGGTTGTTGCGTCAATCGTGAATTGGTAGACGTCTACATCTCCATTGTCATCAATTGAGTAAAAGTTGGTTTCATCGGGGTCAACTTCCTGAAGGTTTGCACCGTGATTCGCATCGCTTCCAATTTCAAAACTGAAGTCGGAGCCGTCTTCAACAAACAAGGGGGTGGCTACATTGAAAGAGTCGTTGCCACCGCTTTTTTCAAAGCTGTCCCCGTAACGTCGTTGAATCTGATAGATGTCATCGATTTGAGGGCCATCAAAGGCTAATGAAATCGAGGGCCTCATCAGTTGGTTGTTGTTACCAACGTGAGGTAGTCCCAGCCCGTGACCAATTTCGTGTGCCATCGTATTACGCAGGCGTAAGAAATTGCCACCGCCGTTTGCGAGAAAATTCACTTGGTCAGTGTTGACGACCATGTTGCCATGATCAGGAAAAAAGTTGTAGGCAAGAGTGCTTCCACCATTTAATGAATGGCCGCCAATCCGGATATCGGGTACAAAATTCAATGAGCCCCGCGTAAAGAATCCCACGTCAACAGTGTTGTTGTTGGGCTCATAGACGAACTCCAAACCTGAAATCGTTTCCCATCTTTGCGTGACCGATTCAAACGAATCAAACCAGGGACGCTGGGATAAATCTGCGCCACCTGGTCCAGCCCCAATGCTAGAGTCAAGCAGGCTGATTATGCTGCTAGGGTCGTCCGTTTCGTTGGCGATCGAAGGAGAAATCGGGGTGCCATCTTCCACGAATCCCCAGGTAACCGTTGTAGGCTGTCCCAGAAAAACCCTACCGCTGGTTGCGGTTCTGTCCCAGCGATCCTGTGCTGATACAGACTTGGACGGTATCGTTAAGGACAAAGCTGCAACACAAATCGCAATCAAAAAACGATAGTGAAATCCTGGCTTCGTAGTCTCGCACATTGTCTGCCTTCTGAGGATCACCGACTTTGATCGGTGGTGAACTGAATGGGATAAGGTGTGGAGGTGGTAGTTTGTGGAGAGAAGTCGATTGGACGAGTGACGAGCTTCCTCAAATTTTAACGAATAACTTTTCGATTACGACAGTCAATTGGAAGTTTTGTCGACAACTATAAATTAGACAGCGCCTTTAGTAAGCTCTTACATACAACGTTTGTTTTATCGCAAAAAACAGCTGATGCGAATGTTGAGCCCACGAACTGTCGTCAAATCTTGCAAGTATTTTTTGGCCGAACATCAGCGAAATTCGATTCTCGCACGTTGCCAAAGCCTGAGTCGTGTTAAAACTGGTAAAGACAATCGTGGGCAGTGCAGGAACTTTGCCAGCATGAGTTTATAAAGGCCAAAATAGTTCAGTGATTTATTTCTCTTGGTACTTTGCAAATCCGTTTGCTAACCGCCATAATGGGCCGCGGTCGTGATGCCAAACCTTCAGGGATTCTTGTCATGGAATTAGCTCAACTTCGTTACTTTCTTAAAATTGTTGAGCACAGAAATTTCACACGCGCTGCAAAAGCTTGTCAGGTTTCTCAGCCAGCTCTTAGCCAACAGATTGGCAAGCTTGAGAGAGAGTTGGGCATGTCTCTATTTGAACGCCAAGGTCGAGTGACTCGCTTGACCAATGTGGGGAAAATATTGCGGACTAATGCGGAGAAGATACTCGCGCTTGTTGACGATATTGAACGGCAAATTTCTGACGACGGAACGACTGGCGTAGTTTCTGTATCGACGACCCCAACTGTAGGTCCGTTTCTAACAACTAAGCTGCTTCATAATTTGGGCAAGCAGTTTCCCCACGCATCGATTCAGCTTACCGAAGAGGCGCCGGACAGTTTGTATGCACGTTGTTGCAACCGTGAAATTGATTTCGCGATTTCGGCTTTGGAGACAGGGTGGAACAAAAGCTTGGTCTGTGAACCCATTCTCAAAGAAGAAATCCACATCGTTCTGCCGGCCAGTCATGCGCTTTCGGAAAAGAGTAGCTTGACGATCGAGGATATAAGAGATGAACCTTTGATCCTGATGGGAAAAAAGCAGTTGATCACTCGTGCCGTGGAGAGGTTTCTGGCAGACTTTGGCGTTTCCATCGAAGCGGTTGCTCGCGTAGAGCAGTATTCAACTTTGCAGCACTTGGTCGCATTAGGCAGAGGGATTTCATTCGTACCCAGTATGGCGGTCAATCCAAAGTTCAAAAAGGATCTTTGTTACAAGCGGGTCTCCGGTTATGACCTTTCCCGCGTCATCGGTGTTTGCTGGAATGAGGATCGCTTCCAAACTCAACTGGTTGGGAACATGATCAAGGCGATCAGGGAACTGGCCGATCCGCAATTGTTATCCTTGGGCGAATCTGAAGCTGCCAAGCGAAAGAAGACTAAACCTGCCAAAAAGCAGAAAGTCGTCGATAGCTCAGAGTAAACGATCTTCTGAAATTGATTTTCTATTGCCTGCTAAACTTCTCAGGCCCAAGTGAAGGCAAGTTCTAATTCGAGTCGAGTGCTATCACTTAACTGCTATGGCTTGAGTTAGCGGTGATTACTATCATCCAGCGTTAAACCTCGAAATGCTGGAACGCTTGGCGGCCCGCGAACAGCCTTTCGTTATCACAATTCAGGAAAGGATGCCTGACGATGTTGCGACTGAGTCAGCTTGCCGAGTTGATTGATGGGACCCTGTGTGGCGATCCCAACTTTGAAATCACCGATGCAAAAATTACTGCTCACGCTGGTGAGCAAGACATTACGTTCGCAACCAGTACAGATAGTCTGGAAGCTTTTCTCAAATCTTTGTCGCCTGTCGCGGTCGTTTCCCAATCCGTTTTTCAGGATTTGAGCCAAAACCAATCGGATTGTTGCAAATCCACGATCGTGGTCACCGATGCGGAAGCGGCATTCACAACAATCGTTAAACAGTTTCGCCCTGAGTTAAAGCGTGCCAAGGTGGGAATCAGTCCTGCCGCACACGTTAGTGATAGCGCCGAAATTGGAGAAGACGTCGATATCTACCCCGGTGCGTTTGTGGGAGCCGGAGCCAAAATTGGATCGGGCAGCAAGGTTTTTCCCGGCGCCTGCATTTTAGAAGACTGTGTCATTGGCCAGCGTGTGCAGATTTATCCGAATGCGGTTCTTTACGAAAATACTGTGATTGGTGACGACAGTGTTATCCATGCGGGTGCAGTCTTGGGTGCATTTGGATTTGGTTATAAATCTGACAGTAGTGGTCACCAGCTTTCGGCGCAACTCGGAAACGTTGAGTTGGGCGCTAAAGTCGAAATGGGAGCGAACTCAACCGTTGATCGTGGTACGTTCGATTCGACGACGATCGGCGACGGTACAAAGCTAGACGATCTTGTAATGGTGGGGCACAACTGCTCGGTTGGCAAACATACCTTACTTTGCTCTCAAGTCGGAATTGCGGGAAGTTGTTCGGTCGGTGATTTTGTTGTGATGGCAGGCCAAGTCGGCATTGGAGATCACATCAACATTGGCAACAAAGTTACTTTGCTGGGCAAGTCGGGTGTGATGCATGACATCCCCGACGATAAAATGATGCTGGGAATCCCAGCCACGCCAGTACGAGAGCAAATGCAAATTCTGGCCATCAAATCAAAGTTGCCCGAGATGCGAAAAACAGTCAAGCAGCTCAAGAAGCGACTCGAAAAAATCGAAACACAGCAGCAAAACGAGACTCAAGCAATCGACAGCAAAGAGGCTGCGTAACGTTTTTGGCTATCAAGCCAATAATCACAGTCCAAATTTATTTGAGAAGCTAAAACCGACAAACGTCGCATCGATTATGGATTCCACGCCGGCCACCCATTCGCAAAAAGTTGGATTGATCGCCGGGTGGGGTGGTTTCCCAATCCACGTCGCCAAAGCCCTAACGGATCAGGGGCATCAAGTATTTTGTTTAGGCGTTTACGGACATGCGGATCCTGTTCTGGCCGATCTGTGCCACGAATTTCAGTGGACGGGCATGGCCAAAATGGGAAGCCAAGCTCGTTTCTTTCGCAAGCGAGGTGTGCAAGTTGCCACCTTGGCTGGCAAGATATTCAAGACGAAAATATTTGAGCGGTTTGCGCTGTTTCGCCACTTTCCAGATTTTACATTCTGGAAACATTTTTACCCCGTCTTCGTGACTCGTACCAAAGATCGAGCGGACGACACTTTGTTGTTAACAGTTACCCAGTTGTTTGATAGCTATGGAGTTAAAATGACCCCTGCCACCGATTTTGCGCCAGAGTTACTTGTCAAAACCGGAACGCTCAACGGTCGGGTGACCGACAAGCAAAGCAAAGATATTGCCTTTGGTTGGAAGATTGCCAAGCAGATGGGTGGATTGGATGTTGGTCAGAGCGTTGTGGTCAAAGACTGTGCCGTGCTGGCGGTAGAAGCGATCGAAGGTACTGACGCTTGTATCCGCCGTGCTGGTCCATTGTGCCAATCAGGTGGGTTTACCGTGGTCAAAGTCGCGAAACCGAATCAGGATATGCGATTCGATGTTCCAACGATCGGAGTCGGCACCGTAGAAACGATTCACGAGTCCGGCGGTAAAGTCCTCGCTATCGAAGCGCGTAAAACAATCGTGCTGGAACAGGAGGCCGTACAGGCCCGCGCACGAGAGTTGGGAATCACCGTCGTTGCGGTGGATGAGACCTCGGTTGTCTAGGCAATCCAACAGCGAATCTGAGTTGACAAAACCGGCTTGATCTACTGGGCAAGCAAAATGTCAGAAAATGGTATGATGTCGAAAAAATCCACGACACCATTCACATTGACATCCGCTTCGATTTGGAAGCCTCTGTTGAACAGAATCAGAATGAATGGCGGGATGTCGAACATATTGACGCTGCTGTCCATATTTACATCTCCTAGGATACTCAGACTCGTGGAGTTAGCTGTTGCAGATCCCAACGTCGGAATCACGGGTATTCCTGGCAACTGCATGAGGCCTTGAGGGCCTAAGCTGAAATCAAAATCTGCGGCTCCCTCTCCGATAACTTCAAAGTCCACTCGGGCGAGTAAGAGAGCTCCGTTAGGGCCGATGCTGGGGTCGAAGCCAGGATCGAAGTTGATTGCGAAGCCAGGATCCACTCCATTTTGAAAAAGGTTGAATGCACCTAAGTTGCCCGAACTACCATCTGCAGCAACTGTTAAGGTTGCCGCGTCAAAACGAAGACCGCCAAGCAAGCTAAACGTGGGATTGAAAGCCTCTCCACCTGTCAACTGAACTACAGATGAGTCACTTACCGAGAAGTTCAGGTCAATGGAGTCAAACCCCAATAGTCCATCCGAAAAAATGTAGGCGGAGGCTGTATCCCCAGGTTTCAACGATGTGGTGTTTGTAGAGTCCGTTTGACTGAAGGACCAAAAAATATCCTGGGCCGAAGTCAGTGAGGGAATCGCGACAAGAGCGACCACAGCAAAAAGAACTGTTTTAAGCATTGGAAATCTCAGGGGTGAGGAGTTACGAAGATACATTGCTTCAATTCAAGTTTAGTTGCACCCCATTAGATATTCAACTTTTTTAAGAGTGGGGCGGGAGGGGAATCTGCAAGTCCTGTTTGGGATACTGTGGTTTATAGCGGTTATTTTTAAAATGCATTCGTAGTTTGCTGGAGGTTGACTTTCCAAATGAGCCAGGAAAACGGGGCGCCTAGCCCATAGGGTTATCTATCGTAGCCCGAGTCGCCTAGACTTCGGGAGTGGCCATGTTCGCCTGAACTCTGGCGAGGCACAAAAAAAGCACTCGGCTAATGAAACCGAGTGCTCAGTGTCTTATGTTGGTTGTCTAACCCAATTCGGTCAGTACTACCACTCAACCGTTTCCCAGACCGAATTCGACTTGGATGATTGTTGAGCAGGTTGGTTGGGTTGAAAACTCCCCGAGATGCGGACCGGTTGTTTTCTTACCGGGGTTTGCTTCGGTTCAGCTTCGGTGCTGGTGTAGCTGGCCAAACGAACTGGCGTGTAGCTCCACTTCTTTCGAATTGGAGAAGCCTTTGCAGTTTGGTTGCCAAAGCTAATCACCGCTGGCGAAGAGTTGATTGGGTGAACATTGTTGTTCTGTGGAGCCACCGCACGAGTGGTGCTGCCTTGCGAAGGGAACCCCGTGCCTGGCAAAGTTTCAATCCGATCAATGAAGGGGCGCTGATTGATCTGCGGATTGATGTTTGGGTTAACAAAGGGAGGCGTATCAGCAGCGGGAACACCGTTGTACTGAGGAATTGTTCCGAAATTGCCACCGGTGCTCAACGTTCCATTTGGAGCGACAACACTTGTTGACTGAGGCAAAATCTGCCCTCGAGTTTGGCTGCCATCCAAAGCAGGTGCACCTACTACAGGTGATCCGCCACATGTTCCTGTCGCACACGGAGCACAGGTGCCTGTAGCGCAATCGTTAGTGATCGTCGTTACCGGAACTGTATAGTTCTCTGTTCGGTAAACAGGTCGGTAGGTTGTGTATGGAACCCGCTGCATCTGCCATGTGTAGCTGGTGCAAGGTCGCATGCAGGTCACTGTGCAACCAGTGCATGGATCGGAGTTGGTTTGTGGTCGGTATTGAGTGACGGGAACTTGCTTCCAGTTGGTGCGATACGCGGTTGTCGGCACGTAGTTGACCACTGTACGAGAACAGGTCTTGTTACATGTTCGTGCGCATTGTCCAGGTTGCAAGTTGTGTGGGTTTGCTGTTCCCTGAAACTGAACAGTCTGCTGTTGTACAGGTGCTCTCTGTGCAAAGCATGACGTTCTCTGCCGTGAAGTGCGACCGCGCAACCAGTCCAGCAAAGGACCAGCTTCGGCAGTTGGTGTCACAGCCATTTGGCTGATCACCATAACACCAGTTAGCACGAGGACTTTTAGACGTAACATCAATCTCACTCCAATGACTCTGAGTTTTTGAGTCGAATTTGTAATTCAATTATGATTTGACCTTGAGCGCACGGATTGCGGCTTTTAAAGGTTCGTAGAAAGGTAGGACAAAACAGCTTGAAAGGAAGTTAAAAAACCGGAAAACTCTACCAACGTAGAATTTTGCGATCGGGTTGTACCGAAGAGAAAACATGCGAGGGGTGAAAAGTTTAGCGACCTTTGACAAACAGTCAGAAAAAAAGCGAACAGGTTGTTAAAACCTGTCGATTATTCCAAATGATCGGACGCGATCGTTACACCCAAGCAAACTCTACGGATTGGCCAAAGGTTTTGGTTTGTCGTCCCAGACGAAGATGGCATTCCTGCCAAAAAGTGTGTCCCAGCACAAAGAAAAAGGTCGTTAGTGACCTCAGTATTGAACCCTCAATAAACTTCCTACGCAGCCCCGCCGCAAGTGTTCGATCACCAGTTCAATTTGGCCACCGGACAATCAAGTCTTTTGTTTGTTGCGTTTCCGGTGCTCCAGAGGCCGGCCTAATACTACGCTCAAACCCAGAAAAGTGAAGTAGAGAAAGAGTAAACCAATAAAGCGAAACCAATGATGCTGGCATGCAGTCAAGCGAAAATTAGCTTTACCGAAAGCCGATAATTTTCGCATATGAACGACCGGGTCAAGCGAATTGGTTTTGTAGCATCGCATAAAAAAACCTGGCCGGACATTCAGTCCGGCCAGGTTCAATTTGCGTTTTTCGAAACTTACTGAGTCAAGATCGTAGGCAAGTTGTTGGCGATCTCTTCAAAGATGTCGATCAGGACATTACCAGTATCAGCGTGGTAGTGCTGGCCTCCTCCCAGACGTGCGACTTCCTGCATTGGGGCTTGAAGTGCTCCATCGGAAAATGTCACGGTGTGAATCGTCACGGAGTTGTTGAGTCGAATGTCCCGAACCACATCGGCCGGGTCACGACCGTTGTTGCTGTCTCCATCAGTAAGGACGACGATCGTTTTTGCTGCAAATGGCCTAGCCCGTGAGCCGTTGATGATTGGCGGCAGGCCAGTTTCCATTCCAGTACCAATCGCTGTTCCGCCAAATGGTGAAATATTCTCGATTGCGTCGTGGATCTCCTGGTAATTGGCGGTTAATTCAACATCGGACGTCGCAACGCTTTCGAAAGTTGACAGCGAAACGAGTTCTTCTTGATCGGTAAGTTCCAGCACTTCGGTAAATGCATCAACACCTTCCAATAGGAAAGCCCAGCGACTGTGCCGAGGAGCTCCGGTGCTGGAGGTTCTACTGTAGCTACGGTTGTCCATCCAGTCGTCGGCGTACTCTCCAAACTCGGTCCCGTAGTTGTGTAGTTGCTCAATCAGGTTGTCCGTATATCGCCGATTGTAAAGGAACTCCAAGGCCGCGTCCCGCTCTTCTCGAGTGATTAAACGTTCGTCAACGAATGCGAGATACCATCCCCGCGAACGACTCCATTTCCAAAAATATCTTCGAGTCGTTGTCTCGTAGATTTCTTCGATCGCTTCAGTGAGACCGTTATCATCATTGTGATAAAGCATGGAACCACTTCGATCCAAAATCAAAGCGATATCTCGGTCGACTTGGGTCGCGGTCGACCTGCGACTGGAGTTAAACTCCTGAATACCCGGTAAAGCTCGGAAAACCAATGGCATATTAACAGTTCCGATTACCGAGACGCTGTTGGAGGGCTCTGCACCACTGTCAATTGCAGATCTGGATACAACATCAAAATCGTACTTGCCGTGCCCATTTTCACCTCGAACTGATTGGCCGAATTGAATATGGTCTTCGTTGGCAGGGATCGTCATCGGTTGTCCTGCTACCTCGTTAAGCGAGGCAGCCCAAGCGACAGTGTCCCAGGCAGCTTGTGTGCTTTGTTCAAGGCTCATTGCCCGTCCGCCCGCGTGCGCGGCTACATCGGTTGCAATTTTGAGCTCGGTCGAAGTCAACTGAAGATAGGCAGTGTTAATTGCAAATCCGCAAAGGGCAAACAAACCTGGCAACAGGACAGCGAAAAGAGGCGCAACGGCTCCCCTTCGACTGGCAAACTTGAAGTTTGGCTCACGTAAAATTCTCATGTCTATCCTCGCAAACTAAAATGGGTCATTAATTTTGTTTACTTATTAGTTGGTCGAAACTCCACCGTCAAAGAAGCCTTGATATCGCTCTGTATTAAGAGAGATTTCAGCCACCATATTCCTGTCACCGAACAGGATCCAAGGCAGTAGTAATGAATTTTCGTGCATTGGAATCTCGATTCGCACATTGACTTGAGGCGTGTCGGGTTCGATCGTTTGACCGTCGTTAACCGTGATCACTGTTTCTTTAGCTCCAAGGCGGCCAAGTACCCGCTCTGCCTCGTCGATCGCGTCGTCGACGTCGCCGCCTTCTACAATTACATTGCGGCATGCTTCATAAGCCGCATTCTGAGCCAAGTTTTGCAGTAGGCTCATGCGAGAAAACTCAACACAGCAAAAAATGATCAGCAAAAGTACTGGAGCAACCAATGCGAATTCGATGGCAGTAGCGCCAGTGCGTAACTGCTTTTCGTTTGGTCTTTTCTTTGACCGTGTCTTTCTTCGTTTTGTGTGGATCATTACTCGTCAAACTCCTTTACCATGGTAGTCCGTGCACTAATCTGTCCACCCAATAAGAATTCGAAATTAAACCGAGAGTTCATGTCAGACGGCGCTGACACAGTGACGGTTATCGGCTCAAGCGCTTCCATTCCGGCAAAATTATTCGGTTCGACTGTGACTTGACCGCCTTGAACGCCGCGGGCTGTAAGAACTTCTTCTACAGTTGCTCGGACCATTTCAGGTGTTCCGCCGCGCCGAACGCCTGATCGTGCACCTTCGTAAGTTGCAATTTTCAATGACTCGCGTAGGAAAATCCCTGAGCAGATCTCCAAAGTTCCCAGCATCAGTAGTAGCAATACAGGGATGCAAAACGCTGCTTCAACAGAGCTCGCGCCTTTTCGCAAATTGTGTTTTGATGTCCTGATTCGCATTATTTCGGTTCTCATGTTCTTCGAGTCCAACGATTTAAAACCCTAGGCCTGCTTGTCGTCGTGTGTGAGGTTTTTTTTAAATGGCCAGAGTTTTACGATGCCCCTGCCGTCGTCTCTGCAAAACAACCGGCATAACCCGAAGTTTGATTCCCAAACAGGGTGATTTGATACGGAACAGGAACGGGGATGTGGGGCTGTATGCGCTGTTGGCCTGTTTTGTGAGTCGGATACTCTGAATCTCGACGAAGCTTTAAATTTGCTTTGGGCAGTTTTTAGCTATTCCAAAATCTCGAATTAGGTTTCTTCCTATCAATTAAGACTGGCTAGGCACATGTTCATTTCGATTGATCTTCCCATGCCCGGCGGACCTCGGCGCCAGATGTTGCCGCCGCATACGAGATTTGTTCGGCGGGTTGACGGTGAGACCACTTGCTGTAATCGTGGTCAGTGAAGCCCGTGGGTGCGGTTTTTGAAACTGCCGTTTAAACCTGTTGTTTTTATCGCTTTCAATCGTTATTCGTACTATGTTTTTTGTTTTTGACGGTATCGATGGTGCAGGGAAATCGACTCAGATCCAACGATTCTCCCAATGGTTGACCGAACGCGGTCACCAGGTTGTCAATTGCTCCGATCCTGGCAGTACTGAATTGGGAAACCGGATGCGCCAAATTCTGCTTGGCAAAAATGAGTTTTCGATACACGTTCGCAGTGAGATGTTGATGTTCTCCGTAGCTCGGACTCAACTGGTCGAAGAAGTTGTCCGCCCTGCTCTCGAGGCTGGCAAAACGGTCGTGTGCGATCGCTACTTTTTCTCGACCGTTGTTTATCAAGGGCACGCAGGGAAACTTTCCATTGAAGAGATCATGGCAGTCACCAACGTCGCCATCGATGGGATGTTACCCGACGCAACGTTTCTGTTTGACTTGCCAGTAGACAAAGCGCTCGCCAGAATTACAAAAGACGGTGCCGAGCTGGATCGCATGGAGTCCAGAGGGGTCGAGTATTTCCAGGCGGTCCGTGACGGATTCATCGCCGAATCAAAACGTTATCCAGAAACGGTTGAGTTGATTGATGCAACGGGCTCGATCGACGAGATCCAAGCCGATATCCAACAGAGAGCAATCGCGTATTTGCAGCGAGGTGAGAAATGAGTTGGTCAGATGTCCTCGGACACGACGCTGTTGTGCAGCGCTTTCGCAATGCAGCTCAAAAGGGGCGTTTGGTATCAACCTATCTGTTTGTTGGGCCGGACGGGATCGGCAAGCGAAAATTTGCTTTGAAACTCGCACAAGCTGTTTTGTGCGAAGTCAATCCGGAAGAGCAATGCGATCCGTGTGGCACTTGTCCCAGTTGCCAGCAGGTTGCCGCCTCGACCCATCCCGATTTGATTCAGATTTCCAAACCTGAGGACAAAGCTTACATTCCGGTGGAGACGTTTATAGGTGATCGCGACCACCGGATGCGGGCGGGGCTATGTCACGATATCAGCCTCAAACCGTTTTCCGGCAGTCGCAAAGTGGCAATCATCGACGACGCCGATGCGTTGAATCAGGAAAGTGCCAATGCCCTTCTCAAGACGTTAGAAGAGCCCCCGCAGGGTTCGATTATCATTTTGCTTTCCAGTAGCCAGCACCGTCAGTTGTCAACGATCGTATCCCGTTCGCAAGTGATTCGGTTCGAGCCATTGGATACGGGCGAGGTGCTGACGATTCTGCAGTCGCTAAATCTTGAGACGGACGTTGATCTGGAAACACTTGCTGCCTCTAGCGGTGGAAGTGTGTCGACAGCCGTCGCGTTTTCGGACCCGGCCGTGTTGGAGTTCCGTGCGAGTTTGTTGAAACAGTTGGCATCGCTGGATCCTGGTTCTCACGACTTTGTTAAAACAACGACCTCGTTCATCGACGAGGCGGGCAAAGATAGCGCGGCAAAGCGAATGCGGGCCACGCAGGTCGGCAATTTTACGATCGACTTTTATCGCCAGTTGATGCTTGCCCTTGCAGGAAACGAAGTCCACTGCGACTCGGAGATGGTTTCGACGATCAATACGGCGATATCAAACTGGACCGTCAATATTGAAACGGTTGGCGAGGCGATCCACCGTAGTATCGATTTTCAGCGACACATCGCAGCCAATGCGAACTCAGCCAACGCGCTGCAGTGCTGGTACTCTGATTTAGGCAAGCTCAATCGCGGCGAGCTTACTTCGGCTTAGGCTGAGACATCGTTGCCTTTAGTACCGAGTCCGAGACTTTCTTTTGTGTTCTTCGACGATCTTCAGCAGCTTAGGCAGAAACATCCGAGTTGCTCGAGCGCGATGGCTGAGGAGCGATTTGACCGCGTCGCCCAGTTCACCGAACGTCAGTCCGTACTCGGGCAGTTCAAACATTGGGTCGTAGCCGAAACCGCCGCTTCCCTTTTGCTCGTTTAGAATCCGTCCGTAACAGTAGGCTTCGGTTCTTACGTGAACTTGTCCTTGGGGATCGGCCAGGCACATTGAGCAGGTGTACCAAGCTGTTCGTTTTTCTGTTGGGACGTTGGCCATTTCCTCCAGCAGTTTCACATTGTTTTTCTCGTCAGTCGCATCGGGATCGGAGTATCGAGCCGAGTAGATGCCAGGCCGGCCGTCCAGCGCCGCGACGCTGATTCCACTGTCCTCGCCCATGACCCACTGCCCGACGGCAAGCGCTTGCTCAACCGCTTTCAGTTCTGCATTGGCGGCGAACGTTGAGCCAGTTTCTTCGACTTCGACCGAACTGGGAAAATCGTCCAGTGTTTTTAATTCGATCGGATAAGGAGCGAGAAGAGGCGATAGTTCACGGCGTTTTTTTGCGTTTCGTGTTCCGAGTACCAAGCAAAAATCAGCCATTTTCTACCTCAAATCTATCTTGATGTTTCAAAAATTAAACATGTTGCTCGAAAGCACTTGCCCGCATAACTGGCACGTCTTTTCGATAAACGCTGCAAAAGATTCCACAGAGTTTAGCAAAGAGGAAGTTTATTGACATACGTTTCAAGTAGCAACGAAGACTGGTTTTCATGTGGTTTTGAAAATGGAGCATTGGCGGATGCTTGCGGTCGAGTCGCTCAACTGAATTCGGTTAAATGCAATGCTATTTAATCGTTTCGACGAAAGACCACGCGACCCGTACCGGGTTTGGTGACTGCAGGGAGATGAACTTGTAGTCACCTTTTTTATTTCTTGGCAAGGGTGGTTGGTTACCAAAGCGTTACACTTCCGGTTGGCGTAAATCTTTATAATCGAGCCAGTAACTGCCGATTATTCCCGCCTTGACGCTCACAACTTGTAGTGGACTTCGAAAGCAGTCCTGAACACTTCTGCAACGAAGGAATTCTGGCGAATGCCACTACGGCAAAAGTATGCAAGCCGTTTCAAGTTGTCGTTGGCCCGATTGAGTTTTATACTTCGTCTGATAAGCCACTCTCTCTTGCGACTTTGAAATTCATTCATGCCCGCCAATTTGACTCAGCAATATCACCGCGCGGAACGAGCGTTGCGCCGCGCGCAGACTCCGCATGAGGAATTGGAGTGTTTGCAAGTCATGCTTGTCGAACTGCCCAAGCACAAGGGCACCGACAAGATGCAAGCCGATCTAAAACAGAAGATCAGTAAACTGAAAAAAGAGCTCGCTGCGGGATTGGGCAAATCCAGTGGCGCGAAGACGACGGTCAAATTCCCACGACAGGGAGCCGGGCGAGTCGTTATCGTCGGCGGGCCCAACGCAGGTAAAAGCCAATTGCTCGCACATTGCACGCGTGCGACACCTGAGGTTGCCGAGTATCCGTTTACAACACGCGAACCAAGTGTGGGGATGATGCCGTGGGAAGACGTCTTGATTCAGGTGATCGATACGCCGCCGGTCACTAACGACCTTTTCACACCCACGGTCCAATCTCTAATCCGAGGCGCGGACTTGGTCCTGTTGATGGTGGATCTTGGCAGCGACGATGGCGGCGACCAACTCAAGGAACTTTGCCAACGCGTGCAGAGCTCAAAGACACGTTTTGCACGCCGCAGTTACTTTGATGAGCAGGATGTGGGTGTGACTTATACGAAAACGTTACTCGTGTTTAACAAAATCGACTTGGTTGAGGCGACCGATCGGTTGGCCTTCTTTAGCGAGATCATCCAGCCGGATCTTGAAGAGTATCGAATCTCTGCAACTCAAGGGATCGGAGTCGCAGAGCTGGCCGATGCGATTTTTAAATCGTTGGACGTTGTAAGGGTCTATACGAAACAGCCCGGTAAACAGCCCGATATGGAAAATCCATTTACCTTGCCACAAGGTGGCACCGTGATGGAGGTTGCCGCCTTAATTCATGCAGATATTGCCCGAAATTTCAAATCTGCCAAAGTCTGGGGAGAGGAAGTTCATGACGCGACGACGGTTCAAGGCGATTATGTCGTAAAAGACAAAGATATTGTCGAGTTGCATGTTTAGGCAAAATATTTCCCATTGCGTTAAATAGACTGCCTCAAAGCCATGTTTGGGGGGGGCAGCGATTCTTTATTTTGGGCCTCTTCGCATCGGACGGCTTTACGAATCACTTTATGTTTTAGAGAATTTGCGTGTTGAATTGAGCGGAAATAATATTCGACCCAATACTCTTTGACTTCGCCGAATAAAATTTGGTTGAAGGCTTCGATTGCGGTGCGCACGGCCTCCGCAACCAGTAAATGTAAGAACGAAACCCTAAGGTAACGAATGTCGGACGTGATGAAATCAACTCCTGACTCAGCGGATGAAACTCCCGTATCCCAAACTCCAGATATGGATCCAGTCGAAACACAAGAGTGGATCGATTCACTTGAGTATGTGATCAACAGCAAAGGCCCCGAGAGAGCCAAATACTTGCTGGCGATGCTGGATGCGAAAGCCAAGAACGAAGGTGTCGATCTCCCGATGCCTTTGAACACGCCTTACATCAATACGATCCCAGTCGACAAGCAACCGCCCTACCCTGGCAACCGCGAGATCGAGCGTCGTATCAAAAGTATCGTCCGTTGGAACGCGATGGCGATGGTCGTCAAAGCTAACAAGAACTTTAAAGGGATTGGCGGACACATTTCGACGTTTGCCTCTTCGGCAACGTTGTACGACGTGGCCTACAATCACTTTTTCCGTGGTCGTGGTGAATCCGGTTTCGATGGCGACTCGATCTATTTCCAGGGGCACGGTTCTCCTGGCGTTTATGCCCGAGCGTTCGTCGAAGGCCGCTTGAACGATCAACACTTGGATAACTTCCGCCGTGAACTTCAAACGCATCCGGGACTTAGCTCATACCCACACCCGTGGCTGATGCCCGATTTCTGGGAATACCCTACGGTCTCGATGGGCCTTGCCCCGATCATGGCGATCTACCAAGCTCGTTTCAACGAATACTTGCGTGACCGCGGAATCAAAGACACCTCGAACCAACGCGTATGGGCGTTCCTGGGCGATGGTGAATGTGACGAGCCTGAAACATTGGGCGCGATCACGTTGGCGGCTCGTGAGCGTCTGGACAACCTGACGTTCGTGATCAACTGTAACTTGCAACGTCTGGACGGTCCGGTTCGTGGTAACGGGAAAATTATCCAGGAACTCGAAGCGATCTTCCGCGGTGCGGGCTGGAACGTAGTCAAAGTCGTCTGGGGCGATGATTGGGATCCCCTTCTGCAAAAAGACGAATCGGGCATGCTCGTTAAACGAATGGGCGAAGTGGTCGACGGCCAATATCAGAAGTACGTCGTCATGCCAGGTTCTTACATCCGTGAGCACTTCTTTGGCAAGTATCCAGAAGTTTTGGATATGGTCAGTAGCTACGGTGACGATAAATTGGAATCGATGCGTCGCGGTGGTCACGATCCTGAGAAGGTTTATGCAGCATTCAAGAACGCGATCGACACCAAAGGTCGTCCAACGGTAATCCTTGCCAAGACGATCAAGGGATACGGTTTGGGCGAAGGGGGCGAAGGCCGCAACGTTGCCCACAACAATAAAACGATGAACGAAGCAGAGTTGCTTGAGTTCCGCAGTCGCTTCGGTATTCCGATTTCGGACGAAGAAGTTGTCAACGCACCGTTTTACAAACTATCGGAAGACAGCCCTGAAATTAAGTACATGAAAGAGCGTCGTGAGGCGCTGGGCGGACCGGTACCAACACGCCCCACAGAACCACCGCTTTTTGACGAAGTCCCAACTTTCGCAGAGCAGCGCAAGGTTGTTGATCGTTACAACGGCAAAGAGATTTCTACAACGATGGGTGCGGTTGCACTGCTGAGTCGTTTGTGCAAAGACAAAAAAATCGGCAAGAACATTGTTCCGATCGTTCCTGACGAATCTCGTACCTTCGGTATGGAAGGTATGTTCAACGAAGTTGGTATCTACTCGCACGTTGGCCAGTTGTACGAGCCAGTCGATTCTGACATTCTCGCCAAGTATCGTGAGTCTACAGATGGCCAGCTGTTGGAAGAGGGTATCTCCGAAGCCGGTTCACTGTCTTCGTTTGTGGCGGCAGGTACCGCTTACAGCTGTCATGGTGTGAACATGATTCCGTTTTACATCTTCTACTCGATGTTCGGTTTTCAACGTGTTGGCGATCTGATCTGGGCCGCCGCAGATGCGCGAGCCAAAGGATTCCTGCTGGGCGGAACTGCCGGACGCACGACTCTCAACGGCGAAGGGCTTCAGCATCAGGACGGGCACAGCCTGTTGAACGCGATGGCTTTCCCAACTGTACGAGCGTTTGATCCTGCTTTCCATTACGAGACAGCAGTGATCGTCTTTGATGGTCTTAAAAAGATGTATCAAGAAGGCGAAACCGCGATCTACTACATCATGGTTGGCAACGAAAATTACGTGATGCCGGAAATGCCTGAAGGTTGTGAAGAGGGAATCGTCAAAGGGATCTACAAATTCCGCAACTACGAAGCCGACTCTTCGAAGCCACGTGTGCAACTGTTCGGCAGTGGTGCGATCATGAACTGTGTACTCGAAGCTCAACAGTTGTTGGGTGAAAAATTCGGAATCTCCAGCGACGTTTGGAGTGTCACCAGCTACACCCAACTGGGCCGCGACGCTCAGGAATGTGCTCGCTGGAATATGTTGCACCCAACTGAGACTCCGAGGAAAAGCTACCTCGAAACGGTCTTGGAAGGCTCAGAAGGTCCTTTCATCGCTGCCAGTGATTACGTGCGAGCTCACAGCGAACAAGTCGCAAGATTCCTGCCGGGCAACATGTTTGTGTTGGGTTGTGATGGAATGGGTCGCAGCGAAACTCGCGAAGCACTTAGAAACCACTTCGAAGTTAATGCTCCATTTGTCGTCTTGGGTACACTCACTCAGTTGGCTGCCGAAGGCAAGATCAGCAAAGAGGATGTTGCCAAGGCGATTCAGGAACTGGGAATCGATCCGGAAAAGCAAAATCCATTGTACGCCTAACGTTTAAGCCGAATGCTTAGTACGTTTTGATTTTTCAAGATGTTTTGCAGGTTTGACCGCCAGCAAATAACGATCCAAAAATATTTAGTCGAACAAAGAAAACATGGCTGTAGAAATTAAGTTGCCTGCATTGGGCGAAGGCGTTGACTCAGGGGACGTGCTTGAGATTTTTGTTTCGGTCGGTGATACGGTCGAGAAAAACGAGGCGCTTGTTGAATTGGAAACTGACAAGGCGACAGTAAACGTACCAGCAGAAATCGCTGGCAAAATTACGGCGATCCATGTTGCCGAGGGCGATGCGGTTTCCGTTGGCAGCGTGATAGTTTCGATTGAACCCAGCGAAGCGGCCGCCCCAGCGCCAGCCGCTGCGGCTCCTCCAACTCCGCCGCCCGCTCCAGAACCTGCACCAGCTCCACCTGCTGCAGAAACTCCAGCCCCACCTGCACCGGCGCCAACGCCACCACCCGCACCTACTGCTCCGGCACCTCCAGTAACCAACAATGGGGCGGGCGCAGTTGCCGCCGGACCTGCGATGCGACGTTTGGCTCGTGAAGTTGGCATCGATTTGAATGCCGTTGCCGGTAGCGGCGAATCGGGACGGATCACTCGTGAAGACATCATGAAAGTCGTGCGAGGAAGCGGCGGTCGCGTTGCGACAGGCAGTGGCATAGGACAGTCCGATGGATTCGGACCTGTTCGAATCGAGAAAATGCCCAAGATCCGTCAAACGATCGCGCGAAAGATGCACGAGTCATGGGAGACTTGTCCACGTGTGACTAACTTTGACGACGCCGATGTAACCGACCTGGAAGCGTTGCGCCAAAACAACAAAGGCGATTACGCCGAACGCGGAATCAAGCTGACCACGATGCCGTTTTTGATCAAGGCGGTTGCGATGGCACTCAAGGCTCATCCGGTAATCAATGCCTCGATCGACTTGGACGCCGGGCAGATTATCTACAAAGAGTACGTCAACGTCGGCATCGCTGTCGACACCGACCGCGGGTTGGTTGTGCCATCTCTTCGAGATGCGGACAAAATGGCGATTCCAGATATTGCCAAGTCGCTTGGTGACATGGCGACTAAGGTTCGCAATGGCGATTTTGGTGTGGATGATCTTCGCGGCGGTACGTTCACCATCAGCAACTTGGGCGCGATCGGCGGAACGTATTCGACTCCTATCATTAATACTCCCGAGACTGCGATTCTGCTGGCCGGTCGATCTCGCAAGATGCCTGTTGTCGTTGGTGACGAAATCATGATCCGCCTGATGATGCCACTTAGCATCTCCTACGATCATCGTCTAATCGACGGCGGAGCAGCGGCACGATTCTTGAACGACGTGATCGAATTTCTCGAATCTCCCAACAAGTTGCTTTTGGCCCTTTAAGCGATCGCAGGAACTCGGCCATAATGAGGCATACTGTAAGTTATGTCCAAGTTCGAGTAACTGATTGTGGAAATAGAATCCAACAACCAACAGTATCAGTCATTCATTGACGAGATTATTGCATCACCGCGAGACGAAGCGGCAAGGTTGGTTTTCGCTGACTACCTGGAAGAGGTCGGTGATCCCCGCGCGGAGCTGATTCGAATTCAGTTCGAGTTGGGCGATCTCGCGCCTTTCGACAAACGGCGCCAAAAACTCAGAACCCGAGAACGACGTGTTGCCAGACAACACGGTTGGTTCACCTCGGTTCCCAAAGAGGCTATTGTAAGAGATACCTACGGTGGCTTTATCGACAGCGTCGAAATGACGGTCACTCGATTTCTAAAACATCACGAAGCGTTATTTTCCAGTTCTCCGATCCGCAAGGTGGCGTTGAAGGGCAAATCGGTCAAGTTTCAAAAACTGGCTGAAGTTGAAAACCTGCAACGGTTGGCTCAACTCCAGATGTTCAGTAACGATGTGGAGGCTTCTGCATACTGCGATCTGGTTCGAAGCCCTTACCTGCAAGATTTGGAAGCGCTAAAGATCTCTTGTAGACGGTCCCACTTTGAATTGATGCATTGCATTGGAAAAGACGAACCGTTTGAAGCCCTGAAGCATCTTGAACTACACGGATATGGCACGGAAGCCAATGAACGGGAGGCTGCCGTTGAATTGGCTGGTTCAGAGAAAATGCAGTCGCTGTTGTCCTTGTCTCTGAGTTCCCAATTTGATTCCAGTATTCGCTTGCTTACCAATTCTGCAAATTTACAGAACGTAAATACGCTCCACATGGCTGGGCGTTTTTCTGATAAATCGGTGCGTGCGATCCAGACCGGTTTACAGAATCTCACCAGTTTGAGTGTGCAAACCTATATGCACAACTCTGCAGACGCGTTCAATGTTTCTGGGCCCTTGCCTGATCTTAAATTTCTGGTCGTCGGTTCAGATATGCCAAATTCGGCGGTGGAGAATATTGTCTCGCGGTATCCGAACCTTAAGACACTCGACCTTGCTCAGAATCAAGTGAACGATAAAGGTGCACAAGTGCTCGCCGAATCACCGGTCCTGAAAAGTCTGGAGCGTTTGGTGCTTACCGGGAATCGGTTAACGCTCAAAGGAGTTCGAACGTTAGTCGACTCTCCCCATTGGCACGATGATTTGAATTTGTATCTGACCTCTAACCAATTAACCGGTTTGCAAATGCAGGCGCTTCGCAAAGAGTTCGGAAGCAAGTTCGGAAACTTTGGTGATATTCGTTGGATGCTTAAGGCGGGGCGATAAACCCAAGCTCGCTGTTGTTCAAACAGCGGCCAACGAAAACTAACTGGCTGGAATCGTTTCTACGATCAGCTTGTTTGGTTCGACTTCGATTGGGCTGGTGCCAATAGCCAGCGAGACGAGGTTGGCCGCGTATTCGGCTTTGCTTTTGTCGCTGCAGAACACTTTGGCGACAGTTTGGTCTTTTTCGATTCGCTGTCCGATCTTAACCAGAAATTCGATGCCTACTGAATGCTCGATCTCGTCGGTAAGCAACTTTCGTCCGCCGCCCATTTCGATGACGGCCAAGCCTAATCGTTCGGCGTCGATTCTACTGACGAATCCTTCGTCGTAAGATTTGACTTTGTGCTCGGCGCCTCGCTCCCGCTTTGCCTCCAGGTCACCGCCGTGACTTTTTACCATTTCGGCCAGTTTCTTTAACGCTTCACCCGATTGGATGACACTGTTGATTTTGTTGCGCGCTGACTTGAGATCGGATTCGACTTGGGAGCTAACCAGCAACTGAGCCGCCAGATGATGGGTCAGTTCCGTAACGTCTTCGGGTCCTTCGCCCCGTAGAATGTCGACCGATTCATCTATTTCGACGGCGTTGCCGATCATGTTGCCGAGCGGTTGGTTCATGTCGGTGATGATTGCGGCTGTTTTGACCCCGAAGCTGTTTCCCACTTTTACAAGTGAATCGGCCAACTCCCTGGCGGATTCAAGCGTCTTCATGAACGAGCCGGTACCCCACTTTACGTCAAGAACCAGTGAGGAAATTCCTTCGGCGATCTTTTTGCTGAGAATGCTGCCAGTGATTAGCGGAACGGAAGGGACGGTACCGGTGATGTCGCGCAGCGCATACAGTTTTTGATCGGCCGGCGCAAGTTTGGCAGAGGCGCCTGTGATCGAGCATCCGTTCCAGTTGACGACGCTTTTGAATTCGTCGATCGAAAGGTCGCAGCGGTAGCCGGAAATCGATTCGAGCTTGTCCAAGGTGCCTCCCGTCGCGCCCAAACCACGCCCTGAGATCATGGGGACTTCGACATCACAGCAGGCCAGGATCGGTGCCAGTGGAATGGAAACTTTGTCACCAATTCCGCCCGTGGAATGTTTGTCGACTTTTGGTTTTCCCGCTGGCCACGATAACGTCTCGCCGGAGTCTATCATCGCGCGGGTGAGCGAGGCGGTCTCTTCGGTTGACATCCCCTGAAAGTAGATTGCCATCGCAAAGGCAGACATTTGATAGGCAGGGATTTCGTCACTGGCAAATCCGGCGACCATAAAACTGATTTGCTCTTCAGTGAGTTCATTGCCATCACGCTTGGCAGATATAAGTTGAGCAACGTTCATGAGTGTATTTCTGAGAAGTAAACAGTCAGGTGCTTTGGTCGTTGAACGAAAATTGCTAGAGGATAGTCGCCTTTCGCTTTGAGGCTCAAATGGTAACCCGACGCGTTAGCGAGGACGAAGGCAAGCTGTTTCCTCGCTTACGCGTCTTACGGCGTCGGGTTTCCAATAAAATGACAGCCCTGTTAATGGCGTAGCGTACCTCGAAGCAAGGTTTGGTTCCAGACTGGTCCGATTGTCATAGCAATCTCTTCGACCAAGGGGGCGGTAGTGCGAAGTTTCGTGGCTTTTGTTAAAGTGGGAGTCGCAAGATTTTTTGGATAGAGCAGGACAAGATGACAGACAAGACGTTGGTTACATGGCACGATCACACGGTCAAGCGAGAACGGGGCTGTGTGGTTTGGTTTACCGGTTTAAGCGGTAGTGGAAAAAGCACCGTCGCGAATTGTGTTGACCAAAAGCTTCACGATTTGGGCGCATCGAGCTTTGTCCTGGATGGCGACAACATTCGGCATGGACTGAACGCCAGCCCTGAGATTCTCGCGGCCAAGCATGACGAGCCGTTCGCCAAACGATTTGGCTTGAGCTTTGCACCAGAGGATCGAAAAGAGAATATCCGCCGGGTTGGCTGTGTGGCCGAGATATTTTGCTCAGCAGGTCTGATCGCATTAACAGCTTTTGTTAGTCCTTACCGTGATGACCGGGACAGTGTGCGAAAGTTGGTTGTTGAGCGCGGTGAAGCGATCGACTTTGTGGAAGTGTTTGTTGACACGCCGATCGAAATTTGCGAATCGCGCGACCCGAAAGGGTTGTACGAAAAAGCGCGCAAAGGCGAGATCAAGGGCTTTACTGGAATCGATGCTCCTTACGAAGCACCCGATTCGCCCGAGTTGAGAATTGCCGGTGGTGAACTATCGGTCGAAGAACTTGCCGATCAAGTTGTCGAGTATTTGCGCTCGATCAAAAAGCTCGACTAAGTTGGCTTGAGTGAATTCGGCATCCGGAAATTGTCACTATCAACGGATTCTGCTTCTGCCCGGCGATGCGATTGCAGCGGGTACCTTTTCGTAGATTGAAAACTCGCTCCAAACGGGCATGTGGTCAGAAACAAGAGCGGCTTCGTCCAAGGTTAGTCCGTACTCAGTTGCGATGTCCATCACGCCGCTGTTGCCTTGGTATTCCAAGGTGGCTTCGTAATCAAAGACGATGTTGTCGATGCTCTTGGTTCCGGCTGTGTTGGTGGCAAGTTCACTTGGAATCACAGCAAATTGGTTGGCAAGCATGGGTTTTTCAGCCAGTCCCTTTGCCGCCACGTTAAAGTCCCCCAAGACGATAAAGTCATCTTCTTCTGGCATTTGTTGTACGACATTTTGCACGATCCCTTGAAGCGCCGGAATTTCCGTTTCAATTTCGTCAGGATCGACATGAACATTCATAAGTGTGAATGTAAACGGCTCAGTTGCAGGTTCCGTGCAGCGGAATGAGGTAACGTACAGAGTACGATGCATAATGTTGTAGATATCGGGGGCTGGGAACGAGTCTCGAGTAACCTCTAATTTGTCAGCGTCATAGATATAAACAAACTGTTCGAAGTAGGTTGTTTTTCTCCTCCCTTCGGTAATTTCATAGCCCATCCGTTCGCTAACTTCATAGCGATAGTTCATTCCGTTTGCGTTGAGCATTTTTACAAAGATGGGAATGACATTTTGGTCTTTATCTCGCAATTCCTGAATCGCGATCAGATCGAACCGCCGAACGATATCAACCAAGGTCTCCATTACATCTGTTTTGGCAAGTTTGGTCACGCCAAATTGCCGTATGTTAAAAGAGCCCATCAGAAGAGTGCGATCTTCTGGAGGGATGTATTCAGCAGGAGAATTGCGGTCGTTGGGAATCGATGAATGCTCGGTCGGTTGGCATCCAAACTGAATCCAAACCAAAAGTACACCCATGAGGGCGATGTACGCTTCCTTGCGCATAATGAATCCGCCTCCTGCGGAATATTTAATTGGGCGGAACCTTACTGTTTCGAGCCGAAATCGTAGGCGATATCCGAATTCGCCCCTAGGTCAATCGAGATTCAGGCCAAGAATTCGCAAAATTCATCTGGTCTTGAGAGCCCAATTGGCCAAGTTAACATCGTCAGGCGTTATACTGTACGGACCTTTGGGTCCTTGTAGTTCGTTGTGCCACGTTTGATGCATAAGTTTAGATTCCTTTTCCAGTTCGCAATCTTGCTTTCAGTGGTGTGCTATCAGCCGCACGTTTCTGAAGCGTTCCAAGCTCCAGAGCTTTCTGGTCAACAACCCGCGGACGTCAATAACCGCCTGCCCGATGACGATTTGCAAGAACTGATTGCTCAACTGAACTCGCAGGAGTTTGGAGTTCGGCGACAAGCCGCGTCGCGATTGTGGCAAATGGGCCCTGAGATCGCTCCTCAACTTCGCGTGGCGATTGAAAAATCGAGTGGAGATGCGCGTCATCATTTGCAGGAAATTGTTCGATTGTTTGAGATCGGAATTGACGCTGACACTCCATCCGAACTTGCTCGTCTAATGGTCTTGTTCACGGACGGTTCTTACAGTGTGCGATATCTGGTCGTGGACCAACTGAATGAGAAAGATGAGTATGCGTTAGTCATCGAGTTGTTGTCGCAGATCGAAGATCAGACCCAGCGGCTTGAGTTCTACAACGACTATGTGTATCTGACGGGGTGGTTGATCCAGTTGGCCGCTTCGGAGAACTGGTCTGACTTTGACCAAATTATTGCCAATCCTTTGCTATCGGAGACTGATGATAAAGGGTTGCGTCTGATGCAGATCTTGTTGGATGGAACGATCCACGAAGAGATCGCCGCTATCCAGAACAAGGTGCAGATGAAAACCGCCGTCGACGTTGACTTGATTCGACTGACCCAGCTTTTGTCCGCTACCGAAGATTACGCTGGTGCGAAAGCGTACGCGAACAAGATTTCGAATGTGGCAGAACGTGAGTCGATCTTGCGGACGCTCAATTTGCTACGTGGTAATTATAAGGAAGTAATCGGAGAAGGCTTGGACGATATTAACGACCAAACCGAAAAACTGTGTCGCGAGATGGCACTGGCTTTTTTGAGCGGCGACTTGCAAGGGCTCGAATTACTTTCTGAAACGGCCGTCGAACGACTGAAAGCTTTTCCGGTCAAGCTATCACCTGTCGACAAGTTAGCCTATGACTCGATCATATCGACTTTGTTGAAAACGCTTCAGTTCGACGATGCAATTGAGCACCTCCGTTCTGATAAGCAGCTCAATCTTTTTCCTGTGTTGATCGAATGTGGTCGGTACGATGCGGCTTTTGAGGAGTTGGGACTAGGCGAGGATGTCGAGTCGCGCTTTACATGGTTTTCGCGAAAGCTGCGAAACCTTAGATCTCTGGACAAACGATATGAGCGAAATGGCGACATGGAGAGTTACAGCCAAGCTCAGAATGCATTTACAAATTTTACAGGAGCATTCTCGCTGCTGGGAAGGCTTGGATACCGAGATGAAGCGGTCCACTACGTGAAAACTTTAATGGACGAAACCTCGTTTGATGGCGAAGATTCTGAAGAGCGACGTTCGATGTTGGTTCGCCAGCTTGTCGAACTCGAAGCGCACGACGAGCTTTGGAAGGTTGTCGAAAGCCGTTTTCGCGCTGAACAAGATGAGTATTGGAACCTGACAGATGATCTGTTCGGTGACAACAAAATGGCCGTGGCCGATTTTTGGTACATGACCCTCAAAAATTCTCACGTCGAGATTGTTCCCCGTTTGAAGCTGATCGCCAAATTGATTGGTTGCCCTTTGGGTAATGAAAAACTCAACGTCGATTTGGAGCAGTTAGTTTCTTCGGTCAATTTTGAAGTTGCGACAAGCGATTATTTCTCGGTCGACGAACTCCATTTTTACATTGCTCAGACTTACTATTACAACGGCTACGACTACGAGTACGAAGTTCATTTGCAAAAGGCTGCTGAGTTGGGTAACGGAGAAGCGGCCAGCTTGTTGGGCGAAAAACATTTTGCTCAGCAGCGTTACAGGCTCGCGTTAAAGTACTTTGATCAGGCTTGGAAAGGGAGTTACAGTCCTCTGGATGCAATCCGCGCGGCTCAGTGCCTGGACGAACTAGGGCAAACTGATCGAGCGAACAAAATGAGAATTGTGGCGCTCGGATGCTTTCAGAACGGATATGGATACGGGTATTACGAGCTTGACAACTTTATTCACCTGGGTCTGCGTAAGGAAGTTCATCCTCTGGCGAAGGTTTTTGCTTTGTCCGGAAGAGACGGAGCAGAGACAGAGGCGGCTTACACAAAAAATCTTGCTCAGACGCTTGCTCCTCAGCTGGCTCGGCAGGTGGCCACGTTAGAAAAGTTCGAATTCGCTGGCACGTCCAGCTACGGGATGGATGTTGAGTTGCTGCCCTTTTCCATTTCCGATTCGATGGAGATCGCACGTCGGGAGGCTATTGCTTTGATCAGTGAGGGCAAAACGAAACAGGCGGCTCAGTGGGTACGATTGCTTTTTGCCTGTCGCCATGGGGATTCGACAACGGCTGAAAAAGTTTTGCCTGAGCTGGATCGAGCAGGGGAAAGTGAGCTGTGTAGTGAATTGTTTAAGGAACTGGAAGCAGATTTTGCGGACAAGCTTTCTCAATATCCAGACAGTCCGCTTTTTCACAACAGCTACGCTTGGTCGTGTGCGTGCAACAGTCGGCGGTTGGATTTCGCCAAGGAAAATGCGGAAGCTGCCGTTGCTCTTAGACCAAACAACCCGAGCTATTTAGATACTTTGGCCGAGATCGCATATCGAATGAAACAGCCCGAGAAGGCGACCGAGCTAATGAAAAAGTGCCTGCAACTCGCCCCGGATTCGCTTTACTATAAGAAACAGCTTCGTCGTTTTGAGGCAGGCGAAAAGTAAAACTGATTTCTAAATACAAAAAAAGGCCAGCAGGAAAATCTGCTGGCCTTTGTCGTTGATCGTTAAACCGTCGGGCTAGCGAGGTCCAATTGATGGTGGGTTACCATTCAGGAAGTCGCGTGGTCCCCGAGTTGTGTAGTAAGGGTACTGGTAGGTCGGCGTAAAGCCACCCGCTCCGCCTTGAGGTCCCAAAGCTGGATTTGTGTGAGGAATCTGTCCACCATAAGGATGGTTAACTGATTGCAGTCGTCCCACTCCTTGGTTGACTGCGTTGCTCAAACCACAACCATGCCCACCAAGTCCGCAGCCACGCCCACCAAGTCCACAGCCACGCCCACCAAGTCCGCAGCCTGCTAGTCCACATCCGCCTCCGGCACCATGGGTTGGAGCTGATTCGATTGAAGGAGCAAACGGCGCTTCGACAGAAGCCGTCTTTGGTCTGCGACTGAAGAGTTTGCAACCACGGCACGGCTTGCCTGATACTTGTTGGTCGCCACACATTGAACCTTGCTCAAACACTCCTAAACCCGTAGAACGGCGACGTCCTTGGAATAAACCGCCGCCTGAGCAACTACCATCGGAGCAACCACCACCTGAGCAGCCGCAATCGCTTACGCTACCCGATGAGTGCTGACTCAAAAAGTCACTTGAGTAGTTCGCTGAATTATCGCCGCAACTTGAACAGCCGCCATCGAAACCGATGGACTCGCTGGCACAGCCACAATCGCCACCTTGGGCTCTGTGGCGTTTGCCGAAGAGGCCACGGCCACCAAGCATCCCACCTGGACAACCGTCGTTGAATGCTGCTCCGCAACCTCCACCTAGGCGGCACGAATTAGAACTACAACAGCCGGAACTCACTATTGCCATGGCAGCAACGGCCAAGGCGAGCAACATGGATCGCATCTTCGAATCCTTTAAGAAACTGGGTCGGTTTCACCAACGAAGGTGAATTTTTGTTTGCATGCAATTTTGGTATCGCATTGACTATTTTTGGAAACGTCCACTCTGCGGGAAGCGGGACTTTCCGTAACAACTCATCGGTCCTCCAATTCGTGAAATTGAGCAAATTAGGATAAATTGGTTCCTTTGGACCATTGGATATCTTTGTGATAAACTGAAATCTTTAACAAATTCCGTTTAGGTAAACTTTGTGGCGAAAACTCTGTCAGGTGACGGCAAGTACCAGAGTAAGTTGTCGTTCAGCTTCTCGGTCCGCACACTGTTCGTTTTACTAACGGTCACTGCCGTTTCAGCAGCCCTTTTGGGTGGACTGCTGAACGCTGTGAACAAAGAAATGTCAAACGTAATACTTTTTATTCCGGCAATGGCAGCTGCCCCGTTGGCATTGATGGTGCTTGTCAACTATGTGTTAAAGTTTGGCGATTGGGTGACTTCTCGACGTGTAAACCATCGGCCAGAAGATTAGCCGTCTTGTTGGTTAGGTTTCTCGCCCCCAACGCTTACTTGCCTATCAGGCGGATTGTTAAACGTAGTACGGTTCATAAGTGGGATTCTACGTAACCGCTTTCGCTCTAAAATAAATTGGTGGTTAAAATTTATCCGCCAATTCAAAAATCACGTTGGTTCAACGACTGATCAACCTTTTCTGAAGAATCCTTATTTGTAAACCAAGAGTAAACACTAATGAGTTCAACGACATCTCCAACCTTCTCGACCGATTCTGGACGGACCACGCCGTTAGTTACACGAACCCCTATCTTGAATGAGGGAGATGTTGAATCGAAACGGCAAGAGATTTTGGATTACTTTCATCATTCCTTTTCGCTTTATGAAAGTTTGTTTGAATGCCTCGCAAGCGATGAAGCCTATTTTCGGCGAGCGAATCGTTTGCGTCAGCCGTTGATTTTCTATTACGGCCACACTTCTGTTTTCTTCATCAATAAATTGAATGTCGCGAACCTGATTGACGAGCGTGTTGACCCTCGTCTGGAGTCCGTTTTGGCAGTCGGTGTGGACGAGATGTCCTGGGACGATCTCAACGACGACAACTACGATTGGCCAACGCCGGCCGAAGTCAAAGAACACCGCGAACGTACTCGCGAGATTGTTGATCGCTTTATCCGAGAATGTGACTTCTCAATGCCGATCGATTGGGAAAGTCCGATGTGGGTTGTGCTGATGGGAATTGAGCACGAACGGATTCATCTGGAAACGTCCTCGATTCTGATTCGCGAATTGCCAATTGAAATGGTCAAGCCACACCCGGTTTGGGGACGGATTTGTCAGGAGCAAGGGCCAGCGCCAACAAACGAATTGCTAACAGTTCGTGGCGGTGAAATCGAGCTGGGAAAATCGAAAACCAATCCGCTTTATGGTTGGGATCTTGAATACGGCTATAGCACACAACAAGTCAAAGATTATCAGGCGTCCAAGTATCTTGTGTCGAATCAGGAATTTTTGGAGTTCGTCAACAAGGGTGGTTACCAGAACGAAGCCTATTGGACAACCGAAGGACGTAATTGGTTAGATTTCAGTAAAGCGGAGCATCCGGTTTATTGGATTCGTCGGGAGGGTGAAAATAACTTTGGCCTTCGCATGATGTTAGAAGTAATCGACATGCCTTGGAACTGGCCGGCCGAAATCAACTACCTGGAAGCTAAAGCGTTCTGCAATTGGAAAGCTGCGGAGACCGGACAACCAGTTCGTTTGCCTACCGAAGCTGAGTGGACCGCGCTTCGTAACCAGTTGGACACAGATCAACCCTATTGGGACCAAGCTCCTGGTAACATCAATCTGGAGCACGATTTTTCTCCATGCCCCGTAGATCGTCATGCATTCGCCGATGGATTCTGCGATGTAATCGGAAACGTATGGCAGTGGACCGAAACTGCCATCGATGGATTCGATGGATACGAAGTGCATCCCACCTACGATGATTTTTCGGCCCCTACGTTCGACGGTAAGCACAATATTTTCAAAGGTGGTTGCTGGATTTCAACTGGCAATTACGCAATCAAAGATGCTCGGTATGCGTTTCGTCGCCACTTTTTTCAATATTCGGGAATGCGATACGTTGTCGCTGAACCGCTGCCTAAAGTTGAATTGAATGTATACGAAACGGACGAGATGGTTTCGCGCTACATTGAAAGTCATTATGGGAATCCGATGTTAGGCGTCAGCAACTTCCCCGTTGCCTGTGTCACGGAAATTGAAAAACATTTGACCTCTCGTTCAGCCGACCAAAAGCGGCGCGCATTGGATCTGGGTTGTGCCACCGCACGGTCCGCTTTTGAACTGGCCCGATTCTTTGATCACGTTGATGCTGTTGATTTGTCGGTGCGGCTGATCGAAGCTCCAGCCAATTTGCAGAGAACGGGAAAGCAGCGTTATGTCTGTATCGAAGAAGGCGAATTGGCTGCTTACAAAGAGATTCGGCTGAGCGATTTTCCTGGCTACAACGAGGTCAAGGACAAAATCGCATTTATGCAAGGAGACGCCTGTAACCTGGTGGAAAAGTACAAAGAGTACGATCTTGTTTTTGCTGGCAATCTACTTGATCGGCTTTATGATCCCTCTCGATTCCTGGAGTTGATCCAGGAGCGAATTCAACCGGGCGGTCTGCTGGTTATTGCCTGCCCCTACAATTGGCAGGAAGAGCATACGCAACGCGATCGTTGGTTAGGTGGATTCAAAGCCAATACGGGCGAGAGTTATACGTCGCTGGATGGGATTCGAGAGGCGCTTGAGCCCCAGTTCAAAATGGTAGGCGAGCGAGTTGATTTGCCATTCGTCATCCATGAAACCATGCGTAAGTTTCAATATGGTATTTCAGAGTTGACCGTTTGGGAAAAACAGTCGTAGTTTGTGAGTAATGCGACTGCTCGGAATTTTGAATGATTTCAAAGAGGCGACGTTTTATCGTCTTGGTTGACGTCGACCAATCGAACGCAAGTAAAGCCGCTCGACTTTTGTGCGAGCCCAAGGCGTTTTGCGCAGAAACTTTAAACTCGATTTAATCGATGGATCGCTGTTGAAACAGTTAATGTTGATCCTCGCACCCAACTCTTCCCAACCATACTTGTCGACTAAGTGCTCGACGATGTCAGACAGTTTGATCCCGTGAAGCGGATTGTTGGGTTGGTCAGTCATATGGCAGGTAGGCAGTAGTGGGCAAACTTCCGCGCTAAACAACTTGTTTCGCGTTTATGATGGTAGAGCCTACTTATTATAACACTATCTCGCATCAATAGCGGTTCTCTGTGATCAAGCTGATGTCGTAAGTGCGATCGAATTGAGCGCAAGCTATCTCTTGTTTCGAGCAA
>CAZDBA010000004.1:8026-33319 GCA_964503615.1 uncultured Pirellulaceae bacterium | reverse complement strand
CACCGTACATGATCAAGACGCCTGACACCATGTACACCGCGACTACGTTGACAATACTGGTAATTTCCGATTTCAACTTGCGTTCTGGATTCATGGGAAATTAGCTGCATAAAAAGGTGTACAAATCGCGAGCGCCTGGATTGCAAGGGGCTGGTCGAAAAGGTGTTAGGCTTACGAAAATATTACAGGCAAAAAACGACAGTTCTACTACGTAAAGGACATGCCATTTTCTGTTGTCAGTTTACTCACTGGCTTCTTCAGCAAGATTCTTGATTCGAATATTTTTGAACTGAACCCGCATCGGTGGGCCTTGATGAATTTGGAACGAAAGAAGTCCAGACATTGCTCGTTTGGCTTCTTCGTTGTCGGTCAGCTCTACAGTGACATGACCGTTAATTGACTGGGTGATGTGGTTGCCTTTGGCTCGGATGATGTATTCGTTCCAACCCGTTGCGTCGATTGCAGCAACGATTTCTTCATCCGTGCCGGTCTTTCCCATAACTTCTTTTTCGCCTTCGGCTGTAATCTTTACGACGTTGCCTCGCTGTGCCAGGATTTTTCGTCCTCGTTCTTCGAACAGAATTCCCATGTACCTCATCGATGGATCGATGTCAGCCTGATAGCCAGCGATGCGATGCTGGCCCTCTTCACCAAAGACCTTACTGCGAAACTGGATGCCCGAGTTTCCGCTTTCGATTTTGAACATGCATCGCAATTCAAAGTCGGCGACCTCTTGATCCCACGTGATGAACTGATTGAATTTAAGAGGCGCTTTTTTGGTTGTCGTGCCGGTGATGGCACCCTCTTCGACCGACCAAAGGTCGGGATTGCCTGTCCAGCCTTCCAGTGTCTCGCCATCGAAGATCGATTCGAATCCTTCTTCATCGTCTTCACCCTGTTCGGCGTCCTGTTTTCCCATCGCTTCGTCATGTGCATCGACCGCAGGGGTGACTTGACCATTTCCGATTAACGGAAAACAGATTGTCAATACGATAGAGCCAAACAGCAAACACGCAGTTTGACCAAGTTGAGTGAGTTGACGACGAGAATATAAGATCGACATTGAGTTTCCTTGAGTGTGGTTAATGCACGGCTGATTCTAGCTGATGCGATTGTTTAGTGCAAAAGTTGTTTGGCGTTGAGTCACTCTTTTGTTTCCAGTTCCTGATTTGCTTTGCAGCGATCAAGAGAGCTGTAGGCGTCTCGAGCAACATCGATGTGTTCGTGGCTTTCTGCCAGATTCTGCAAGATTTTCTGAGCTTTCTCGCCACCGCACAACTCCATGGCGTAGATGACTCGGTGCAATCGTCGCAGGTTAGTGTCGTTGATCTTGGGACGCTCAATCGGCAGATGCATAATACGTGCGATCCGAACACGTACTTCCAGAGCGATATCTTGTCGTTTCAACATTGCCTGTAGTTGAGGTTCTGCTCGCAGGCGAGAGTTTCTCAGTAGTTTTTCTGCCTTCGAACGATCCGCGTAGCGCGGGCTGGACAATTGCTCGATCCATTTATTAATCATATCACTGTTGTTGTCGAACGTTGTCAGTCCAAGTGCTTCGGCGATACGGTCTTCGAATAAACCAGGTTGATTGATCAGGACCGAGACCGCTTGAAGCGGTTGCTTGGGGCCCCTTTCACCGAGTGCTTTCCAAATGTCATCGAACTCGACGGGAGCGTCTGGACCCGGTTCCTGAAACACGAGGCTACGAAAGTCCCAGACCAAAATTGAACAATCGTTTCGTCCGTTAGCTCCTGTGGCAATTGTAAAATCGTTCGGTGAAAAGCCGCTTGCAGTAACGTGGCCACTATGTCCGACAAGGTTATCCAATCGCCTGCCTGAAAGCACGTCCCAAATTTGGACCTGCGAATCCCAACCTGTAGTTGCCAGGAATCGGCTGTCAGGTGAAAAACAAACAGACTCTGCGTTGTCTTTGTGAACTCGCAGCAATGTGTCACTTTCGGCGGGTTCTCGCAGGTCAAGAATCCGCACATCTTTTGACCGCATAAAAGTGGTAGCCAGCCAGTTCCCGTCTTCGGAAAGTGCAACTCTTCTAGGCATGGCAACCGACTGCCAAACTGATGCGCTCGTTTTGTTTTTTAGATCGGCGACAAAAACCGAGAATTGATTCCTTCCATTGGATCTTCGGGAGAATACTACTGTTAATCCATCGCGAGAACAGGTCAGTGGCAAATCGCCTGTCCTGCCCCATTCCTTTGAAGAGATTTGTTTGCCGGTTTGAAGTGAATAAACGAGCACAACTTTGTCTTGCAGAACACAGATCTCATCTTCGGTGCGGAAGAATGCCGCTTTCCCGTCGATCTCGAGCTCTCGGTAAAGTTCACCGGTAGCCGTGTTCCAGACCGAAATTTTTTCATTAGTACCTTGAGTGGCGGCCAGCACAAATTTCGAGTCTGGCGAAAAGTCGATATTTTGGATCCATTGTCGATCTTCGTAGACCTTGAACTCGAATAAAGTCTGTTGTGTTTCGGCATCGATCAGACTTAACAGGTTCTGCTGGTTTCGAGCCGCCAGTAGTTTGCCGTCTGGAGAAAACTTGATTCGAAAGTATCCATTTATCCGCTTCAGCTTTCCCGTTTCACCATACCGCCACTTTGCATTGGTAGGCAGGTCGGAGTTCTCATCCTCTTGTTGAGCGGTTGGGTTGGCGGGCTGCTCAGTTTGACCGGTGGTTTGCTCAGTTTGGTCGGCGCTCTTTTGGTTCGTTTGGGCCGCAACGCTCCCGGTCGCTGACAAGTTTGCCAGCATCACAATCCCGATGCAAATTGAAAGGAGTCGATTTAAACGAAGCTTCATGGAATCAGAAAACTGAACAAGCAAAAAAAATGTTGTCGCAAAACTAATAAAACGGGTTTGCAAACGTTTCAACTTTTCGAATGCAAGTCGAGCAACTTCCTGTTTGAGAGGTGGCGCGATTTCGTTGGTAACATTATCCTGATAGGAATATTATCGTTAAAATTCTGGATCGTTAAACCGTATCGTAGGTAATTCCGGACAATGGGGGAAAGTTGTCTGTCGAATTTGACGTGCAATTTGCCTCAAAGTTTCTTATCTTTGTTTAAATATGCCGAAATTTTGCTTCTTGTTTGACTGTTGGGGAACTTTGCCCCGATGTGACACGTCGCAATCGGCAATGAGGCTGGTCGATTTCTATATTTGGTTTTGAAAGCATGCAAAAAATATTTAAATCACGCATTTGGTTGGTCGTTTTGGGCGTCGGCCTGGGGTTGCTTGCCAGAGCCACGTTGGTTGGCCCTGATAATAGCGAAGTTCTACCTCGTATTTACAGTGGTGAGTTGGGACCGGCGCCTGAGGAAGACCCGTTGCCGGATCTCGAGCTCAAAGCCAAAGGTTCTGAACAAGGGTTGGTTCCACCGATTCGAGTTCCTGCGATCGAAGCTGCATCGGGTGTTTTGGATAAGACTCCTAATTTCGTTTCGGTCGCAAACGTGTTCGACACATTTGCCCACGACGAAGGCGCGGTTTTTCATGCTCATGGTGAAGAGGTATGTGCCTCGGGTTGTGCGGCCAGTCGTCACCCTACCGAAGAGTTGAATGAAGAGCATTTCAACGAGTTGATGGTTGAATTCTCATCGCAGCCGTTGACCGAGGATAGTCCCGCCCTTGAGCAGCTTTTGTATTTTGGCCCGCAGGCTCGAAAGCTGATTGAAAAGAACGGCTTTGGGCCCTTGGATTCTGAGCGGGCTACGTTTCTTTGGGAAGAGTTGGAAACAGCCCGCGCAAAGATCTCGATTCGCGTGATCGACGAGACAGGCACGATCCGGGTTTGGCTGGATCCGACGATGGTTCCTTTTGATCGTCGCCATGTTTTCAAAATGGAAACAGAAAACTTGCAACCGTTGGTAACCAGCGGGACAGTCAAGCGAGTGGGGCTGAATCATATTTGGGTTCGGTTGTGACTGGAAGGCGTGCACTTTGTTGCAGGGCCGTGGTTCACGGTTCAAGAAGACGGTAACGACTGGAAAAAACTGGAAGATATTTGGATCAGTAACGGCGAAAATGATTGCCGAGGGCATGTAGAAATAAAAGTCGAATTTGAGAGGGATGAGACGTGAAAAACAAATGCATGGTTTTACTTACTACCTTGGTAGTCATCGCATGTGGGTTATCGAATCGGGCCGTCGCTGATCCCTGCGGGATGGTACCTCCGATTTACACGGGGCCGGGTGTTCCGATCGTCCGTACCGGTTTGCAGCAAACCTACGTCTTCTACAAAGACGGTGTTGAAACGTTTGTGATCAAGCCCGGCTTCCAAGGGCGCGTTGAGGATTTCGGGATGCTGATTCCGTTTCCTACCCCTCCTGAACTGCGCAAGGTCTCCGACAACATTTTTGAGCAAGTCGACAATGCCATCGATCCCCCCGAAGTCTTGATCGATTTAATGCCAATAATGCAACAGGATGCTGCTTTTCAAGTTCAGCAGGCGCAGGGTAGTGGTTCAAGATTAGACCTTTATGCGGCTCGACGCGAAAAGGTCGTGGTGTTGAAAGAAGAAGCGGTGGGTATGTACGAGGTTGCGGTTCTTGCAGCTGGTAGTTCAGCAGCATTAAAGAAGTGGATGGACAAAAATGGGTATCAGTATCCTAAAGGGATGGATGAAACCGCCGATGCCTATGTCGAAGAAGGTTGGTGTTTCGTTGCGGTAAAAACCAAAGTCGGCCGCGCTGGTGGTGCCGAACCCCGACCGGGGCAAAGAAATGTCGATACCAAGAAGCCTGAAAACTCGTTGTTTGAAGGGGCAGTTCAAGGGATGGGGTTTCGTTTCAAGTCGGAACGATTGGTTGTTCCGATGCGATTGAGCGCATCCAACGATGGTGAACTGAGAAATATCGTCTATTTGCTGACCGATGGTCCCAAGCGAATCAGGAACATTCCTGAAGAGTACGTTGTACGACAGGTTAGCGGTCAGCAATTGTTCAACAACGTCACCCTGCCCTTGCCTCTTCGAATTCTAGGTGGCAAAGAGAAAGACCTGACCGAAGCGCATCTGAAAGATCTAAAAGTCCGTCGCGATCCTGGCCCTAAAAACGGTGTTGCGAAAAACTTGTTTGCGTCTGATCTGCTTGCGATCAGTTCCGGGAATCTGTCTTTGGAAATAGAAGAGGATGAAAAGGAGCTGTTACGGATCAACGAACATTTTGGACTTCGTGGTCCTGAAATTGACAGCGAGATCGCAGCCACACAAACCAAAGCTATGGAAAAGATAACCTCGACGGCGCTGGAAGATCTAAAAGGGATGACGCTAACGTTGGTCGATGGTGACTTTCCTCGTCAGGTGATCGCGAATCAAAATCTTGGCTTTGCGGAATACAAGATTCCTGCCTCGCGAAACAAAGCAAGCGTTTACGACTCAAAAGCTCATGGAGTTCCTCAACCAGCTTGGTACGGTGATCAGGGTATTCGAGTTGGGCAAGTCGACCTCGAAGTTTGGATAGCCCAAAAGCAAAACGATCGCAATCGAAACTGGCTGTTCTTGATCGGTTGCCTTTCCGTTGGTGTCGTGTTGACTTTACGTCGTCAACGTTCTCAAAACTCTCTCAAAGGTGTATGAAATGAAGAACACAGTTTTAGTTTGCATTTGCCTGTTGTTTAGTGGGGCCGGTTTTGTCGATGGGCTAAACGCCGATCCCTGCGGAATGGTACCTCCGATTTACACCGGGCCCGGTGTTCCGATCGTCCGTACTGGTTTGCAGCAAACCTATGTCTTCTACAAGGACGGTGTTGAAACGTTTGCGATCAAGCCAGGCTTTCAAGGACGCGTTGAAGATTTTGGAATGTTAATCCCGTTCCCGTCGCCTCCCTCGCTTCGCAAGATTCCGGACAATACATTTCAGCAAATCGACAATGCAATCGATCCGCCAGAGGTTGTGATCGATCTAAGGGAGAGGTTTAGGAACATGCTCGAGGCCAATGCGATGCCTGCTGCTCCACCAATGCAGTTTGCTGGCAGGGTAGAGGATGAAAAAAAAGTCGTCGTGCTCAAACAAGAGGCGGTGGGAATGTACGAAGTGGCCGTATTGGCGGCTGGCAGCGCGAAGGCTTTGAAGACCTGGATGGACCAGAACAAGTACCAGTACCCCGAAGGCATGGACAAAGTTACCGAAGAGTACATAGATATCGGTTGGTGCTTTGTTGCGGTCAAAACGAAAGTAGGTAGTAAAGCGAAAGCGGACCCTCGCCCCGGGCAGCGAGACTTGGATCCAGCGCGACCTGCCAACTCAGTGTTTGATGGTAACGTGCAAGGGATGGGGTTCCGTTTCAAGTCGGACAAGCTGGTTGTGCCAATGAGATTAAGCGCATTCAACGATGGCGACTTGCGAAATGTTGTCTATCTGTTAACCGATTCTCCCAAGCGAATCCGCCATATTCCTGAGGAGTATGTTGTTCGTCAAATCTCTGGAGAGCAACTGGTAAAGAACATGACGCAGCCGTTGCCGCTTCGAATTATTGGCGGTGCTGAAAAAGATATCCCGGACTATCGTAGAAAAACTTTGAAAGAAGAACGGAACCCGACGCCCAGGAATGGCGTCGCAAAGACTCTATTCAGCTCTGACCTGTTAGCAGTATCTTCTGGCAACATGTCGCTTGAAATCGAAGAGGCGGAAAAAGATATGCTCGCAATTGGTGAACATTTTGGTTTGCGTGGTCCCGACTACGATGCAACGATCGAAGCGGCTCAACGAAAACAGTCTGTAGAAGTTGGCGAGAAATCGTTGGCTGACATGGCTGGCATGACTCTGACCGTTGTGGATGGTGATTTCCCGCGTGAAGTTATCGCAGGAGAGAACCTCACATTTGCGGACTACCAAATGCCTGCCGGTCGTAATAACCGAATGGGATACGATGCGGGAGTGCACCAACCTGGTGCAAAGCGAGAAGGAGTTCTGATCACCAGTGCGGAGATCGACTTTGACCGACTCCGTTCTGTTCAACCGGAGCAAACCTCAGAGCAAAATCAGGTGACAATGACTTGGTTGTTAAGCATTGTTGGGATCATGGTTGGCGCGATGTTCACAAGACGGATGCGATTTAAAAATTAGCTAAGAACGATAAGTGGGTTGCCTGGATTTCAAGTGAATATCATTGGCAAGACTTGCTTGGAAATTCAAAAAAAAACGAACAAATAAAAAATCTTGATATAAGGAACGTACGATGAAACGAATTGCGCTTTTGGCCGCTTGCCTGCTAATGGTGTTTGGCTCTTCGCCGACGCGGGTGCAAGCTGATCCTTGTGGGATGGTTCCACCAATCTATGCTGGGAACGTTACCCCTATCACACGTATTGGCCTTCAGAAAACGTTTGTGTTTTACAAAGACGGTGTGGAGACGTTTGTGATTCGGCCGGGCTTTCAAGGTAACGTCGAAGAGTTTGGGATGTTGATCCCGTTTCCGACTCCTCCGGAACTACGTAAAGTTGCCGATGATACGTTCGAGCATGTCGTCAACGCGATTGACCCGCCTGAGGTCGTTGTCGATCTTCGAATACGACAAAGATTTGCAAGGATCGCAGGCGGGATGGAAGACAAAAAGGAAATCGCACCTCTTGGTTTTGCGAAAAAAAATCAAGTAACGGTTCTCAAAGAAGAAGCGGTGGGGATGTACGAAGTTGCCGTTTTGGAAGCGGGTAGCCCCAAGGCGTTGAAGCTTTGGATGGACGAACACGGGTACCAATACCCCAAAGGGATGGACGCTGTAACTCAAGACTACGTTGAGAGTGGTTGGTGCTTTGTTGCGGTTAAAACCAAAGTGGGTGCCAAGGCGGGTGTCGATCCGAAACCAGGTCAACGAAAGGCAGACCCTAGCCGGCCCGAAGGCTCTGTTTTCGATGGCCACGTGCAAGGAATGGGGTTTCGATTCAAAACAGACGAGTTTGTAGTCCCGATGCGGTTGAGTGCTTTCAATGGTGGAGATACTCACAACGTTGTTTATATACTTGCCGATTCACCACGAAGAATTCGTGCGATCCCGGAAGAGTACGTTCAACGCCAGATTTCAGGGGCTCAGTTGATTAAGAATGTCAGCAACCCACTACCGTTGCGGATTGTTGGTGGGACTGAAAAAGATATCCCCGAACACATGCGAACGAATCTGGACCAGCGACGTAATCCGACCAGCAAAAACGGTATCGCCAAAGAGTTGTTTGCGGCCGACCTGTTGGCAGTAAAAACGGGCAACCTTTCTCTGGAGCATGAAGAAAAGGAAAAAGAACTTTTGCGAATTGGTGAGCATTTTGGGCTGCGAGGCGCTGAAATCGACGCCGATAACGGGGTTGCGCTAGAGAAAATGCGTGAGGAAACCACTGAGCAAGGGCTTGAGTTGCTGGCCGGTATGACACTTTCTGTCATCGATGGCGATTTTCCACGCGAAGTGATCGCAAACCAGAACCTGACGTTTGCAGACTATGAGATGCCTGCTGCACGAAACAAATCAGAGTTTTACGACTCAAAAGTGTTTGGTCCAGCTGGAGAAAAGGAAGGTAAAGTTTTCATTGGGCACATTGACTGGAAAGAAGTGGATCATCAAATCGCCGTCTCAGAATTGGAAGCACAGCGGGATGCAAAGTCCACAACGACCAGTTTGGCTTGGTTGATTTCTTTGGTCGCAATTGGAATGGTGTTGAAGATTTCAACTCGCACAAATCGTAAACGATTTGGGACGTTGGCAGCTTTGATCGCTTGTCTGCTATGCAGCCATGGGGTCGCTGGAGAGTTCCAAGACGAAAAGAACCCCTCCGTCGAAGAAGTTGTCGAGATGCTTAAGGATAGCAAGACCGCTTCCCAGGGAATCGAAGCAGCATCGAACATTGCCGCCGATAATTCGCGCCGCGACTCGATGGTTTCTGCCTTGGTATCAGTCGTTCGTACCGGTAAAGATCTGGAAGATCTCCCACAAAAAGGTTGGGCCATCGCCGCTTTGACGAAAATTGGTGGAACGGACGTTGATGAAGAACTGCTGGACATTCATGCCAACGAAACCCACGAAAAAGTTGTGCGGACTTGGGCTGCGGCGGCTCGTGTTTCCATGACATCGACTGTTAATGGTTTGATCGAGAAGGCTCAATTGATCCAACAGTTCCCTGCTTTGGGACGTCCGATCGGGATGCGTATCGTTGAGAAAATGAGCGAAGATGGAGTCGATGTCGATGCCGAGAAAATGATCGAGGCAACGATCCGAGTTCCGCAGTTGGTTCAAGCGTTGGCTCCCGCCATCACTGCCTTTGGTCCTGAAAAGCTGTGTGCGGTCGTTTACGATTCGGCAGACAACAATGTCCGTCGTACCGCCGCAGGCTACTTGGGAACTCTTGCTCAGGCTGGCCAGGGAACCGATGTGTCCGATGCTGTTATCGCCTCAGTTCAGTTTGATGCTCAGGCGACCGAAGTGCCTTGGAAAGGTGGAGCTTTGTTTGTTCCCAATATCCAATGGGACAAGGAAAATGCGACGGCGTTGGTTGGGAACCTAATCCGATGGCATGTTTGGTGTGACCAAAACGAAAAAAATGAGGAGCAGGTTCAAATCCACAACAACATCCGAAGTGTCGCGCTGATACGAGCGGCCGGGTATGGAAATCCTGGCTGGCAGGATGTCGGAACCGTCCAGTGGTTGCAAGCTTGGAAAACAGCCGTCGGCGCCGATGGAATCCGTGAGCTGCTGACCGACGTTGGAGCGCTTGAAAACAAGAAATACGCCTCGTTGCTTGAATAATCGTCAGAGATTAAAAGCGACGTAAAATTGGGGTATTTCCTTCTCACAAAAACGGTCAATGTTCAATTTCAAAAATGAATTGAGCATTGCCCGTTTTTGCTTTTAATGAGATACAATAAATACTGGAGCATGCGAGCAGTCTTGTTTTATTGAGAATCAGTTGGACCAATTCAATCAACCGGCGAACGACAACAACTTGCCATCATCAGGCGGGCAGGAAAAGACTGTTGACGAGCTGGGCAAGGATCGCAAACCGGAATCCCAGTATGCGGAGGCATTCAGCAACTCTCGCGAGCATCAAGACCTTTCCGAAAATCGAGACGCTTCTGATTCGAGATCTCGTTCCGTTCGTGAGCAACGAGACCACCGCGCTCGGCTGAGAGAAAATCAGCCGGTGCGTAGCGTTACTTCGGATCTGTTTACCAAGCTTTTTTGGTTTTGCTTTTTTGCCTTTCTGGGATTCACGATCTGGAAGATAGGGCCTTCGATCGTCGAAAACTATCAGTTCGCTGCGACTAAGGGCAAAATCCGCGCGGAGTATGAGAACGCAGTAGAAAGCTTGAATAACCATCCGTTGGGTGATGTGTCAAAAGCTTTTCAGTTGGTGGCTCAACGAATCCGGCCTAGCGTGGTGAGCATTCGCTGCGAAAAAGTGATTCGTGACCAACTCAATCGCCCTTCCAAAGGCGAAGGGCAAGGTTCGGGCGTGGTGATGAAAGACGATGGCTATATTCTCACCAATGCTCACGTAATCAATGATGCTACTGAGATTCAAGTCACGCTGTACGATAAGCGCCAATTTACTGCAACGGTCGTCGGGCGTGATGACCTGACCGACCTGGCTGTATTGAAAATCGAAGCCTCAGATCTGATTGCGGCCGAATGGGGCGACAGCGATCAACTGAAAGTTGGCTCGATGGTATGGGCGATCGGCTCTCCGTTCGGTTTGGACTATACCGTTACTTCAGGGATCGTGAGTGGGAAAAATCGCGTCGAAGCCAAACCTTTGCCACGAAACGGTGAGACTTACCGGGAAAGTCCTCACCAGGAATTGTTGCAAACCGATGCGGCCGTGAATCCAGGCAACAGCGGTGGTCCCTTGGTCGATTCGAAAGGCCAAGTGATCGGTATTAACGTTTCGATTGTTGGCGAGCAATTTTTGGGGATCAGTTTTGCGGTTCCCAGTTCGATTGCCGAGTTTGTTTTTGAAAAGATCTCGGAAAACGGTGTGATTGACCGAGGCTACTTTGGTTTTGATCCCGATCCCATCTTTCAAAGCGACGCCGACCGAATCGGATTGCCGGACTTGAACGGCGCGCTGATTTCAGTCGTCCAGCCCAATTCACCTGCGCAAAGAGCGGGGCTCAGACGGGGCGATGTGATACGTCGATGGAACGGAAGACCGATTACAGATCATTCGATCATGTTCCGTTACAGCCTGACAACGCCGCCCAGAACGCTGGTAGACTTGACCGTTTTTCGAAACGGCGAAGAGCGAGTCACCACGTTAACTGTCGGCGACCGTAATAGCTTGGTACGCCGCGAATAATCGCAGTCTGGTCATAAGGGCGAGGAACAGTTTGCCTTCGTGTCCTTGCTAACGCTGCGGGTTACCATTACAGACGCTTTCGCGTCCGAGGTAAGTGTCATGAGCGGCCGCGTTGACAGTAGAGCCTTCGAAGAATTGCACCGAAAAAGCTCGGGCAACTGCTCAACCTTTCTTGTTTTTCTTTTCGCAATTCCTTGTTTGCAATGCGAAACCTGGCAATTATAACAAGTTATAGGATGTTACTCTGCCGTGATTTACTTTCTTGATGAATTAGCTATGAGACTGCTTTTCTTAACTGCAACTGTTTGTTTGCTGGTTTCGAACGCTGTCCATGCTCAAACAAACTTGGTAGCCAACCCCGGGTTTGAGGACGGCAATTCACTATCGTTTCCTTGGAGCACTGACAATGTTGGTCCTGCAATGTTACTTGGTGATGTCAACCAAGACGGCGAGGTAGACTTTCGTGATACCCCTGGTTTCATTACGCTGCTGCTGTCACGCCAGTATCAATTCGAAGCTGATGTCAATCAAGACAGCGATGTAACTTTTGGTGATATCCTTGATTTCATTCAGTTGTTGTTGAACCGTGGCAGCGTTGAATGCACCGTAGGGAGCATTGGGATCGCTGGCATTGAGGATGACGTTTTCGAGGGGAACCAATCTGCAGTGGTGGATCATGGAACCTGCCATCGAAGCAGCGGTTTTTCACAACTGGTCCCGGTCCTAGCTGATCGTTCCTATATCTTTTCGGCAAGTGTGTTCTCTGAAAATGGAACGGGGCGAGCTCGCTTGGTGGTTCGACCTGACGGTGTCAACGACGACTTGGCGTTTCAGGAATTTCCAGCAACCCCGCAAGTTTGGGAAAAGGCTCAGGTGAGGTTTACGGCCGATGTCACTGGCCAAGTGCGAATATTCCTCAGAAGCGAACAATCAAATGGGAATATGTACTTTGACGCTGTCAAGCTTTTTGAAGTTGACGGCGACAGTAATTTGATTGCCAACCAAGATTTTGAGAGCAACAGTGCCTGGAATCTGCGGTCCGGTGCATCCTATTCCACTGCTGATGAAGGAGTACGACGTTTTGGGGGACGGTCATTGCGACTCAATGCCAGTAGTAGTTCGTATGCCACGCAAAACGTTTCGTTGGAAGCCGATACTGACCAACCAATTTACACACTCTCTGCTCACATTAAGACAACAGGCACGGTGCCTACTCCAGTAACGGGCGTGGACTGGGGAAGCCCGACTGAACTGGGCAATTCATTCAGCGTTGTTGACGGCAGGGGGGCAGCATTCAAAATCGATTTCTACGATAACGGCAGCACACTCCTTAGAACCATCTACTCACCGTATTTTTTCAGCAAGGCGACTGTGTTCACCGAACGCAAGTTCTCATTTCTGCCGCCAGAGGGAGCAACGAGTTTCGACGTGACAGCGCTGGTTTCCCAAGGCAACTTCCGAGCCTATTTTGACAATGTTCAGTTGAGATCATGGAAAGTTCCCGACGGAAACACAAACTTTGTGGAGAACGTTGGCATTGCAGGGGTCGAAGCCCCAGAGGCCGGAACTTACGTCCAAGCGACTCCGTCTAGTGGGATTCAGAGGGTTATTAACAGGGTCACTGCGACCAGCGATCCTGACTACGGAAAATTGGTTTGGGTGGGCCGGGGCAAGTATCGCCAACCGGATGTGCTACTCAGATCAACCACTCATCTTAAATTGCACAAAGACGCGAGGCTGATCAAATCCGAAAATACTGGGAGTTCGCAGTGGTTCGGGGCTAGCGTTAAGAGTCAGTCAAATCACGTAGCTATCTCCGACGTTATTGTGGAAGGTGGAACGGTTGACAACAACAACGGGGTAGAAGATTTTCCGGGAAGTGCAGTCGCAATTTACGGCGATCGGGTGATTGTTAGAAGCGTCAATATTCCTCGGTACAGCAGGACTTCTGATGCTACCAGTGGGTCAGCGAGTGCAATCTTCCTAATGGGGCACCACACTTACGTTTACAACAATTTCATTTCAGGTCCCAAAACCATCACTGGGCAAGATGGAATCCATCTTTGGGGCGGGACTCACTGTCACATCATGTCCAACGAAGTGCTCGCCGCAGATGACGGGCTGGGATTGTTTACGGGTACGAACCCTATCTTTAAATCAGGACAACCCATTGCCGATTACGATCGCAACATTTCGGATGTTGAGGCGTACAACAACATCTTTGATTCTGTGGGTGCTCGTTGTGTCGCCCTTGGGCACGCGGTGCCGCGCACTGAAAACGTACGCCTGACCAGTACCGTCAGCGATATACGCATCCGGAACTTTATTGGGGTGTGCGGAGGCATTCATCCTCAGTTGCAGGTACAGAGTATTCCAGGACGGGGGCCGAATTTGGTTTTCGTCGAGACCGAATCTCAAGTTTTTGACATCTTGCTGCAAAACGCCAGCTTGGAGGGCTACGAGTTCCCCGAACCTGGCACTGAAGATCCCCTGCACCCGGGTTACTTTGGCGGTTCGCTGGAGGAAGAACCACGCTTGCCACCGTTTGGAATTCGGGTATTCACAAATGATGTAGGTTCGGTGAAGGACACTCGTTTTGAAAATATTTCTGTCGAGAACTTTGAGGACGTCCCTGACAGTAGCTTTTCGGCCGTGGTCGACGTATTCAGGGGCAGTCCTGAGCAAACACCTAACGAAAACATCACGTTCAGTTCCTGCACATTCGGATCATTGGAAAACGATGCTTCGCATGCCTTTCGTATTTTTGGTGTGATAGGCGTTGAAGTTAATGATGTTGAAGCTTCAAACCAGATCATCAGCCGTGGGATTCGCTCCTACCAGAATTAGTGTTTCCGTCGTTCAAATAGCCAAAGAACGAGGCAAAATGCATGTCGCGAAAGCGGTCTTTTCTTTGCCCGCTTTCGCGAGCATAGCAGTGAGCTTTTTTCTGGTGTTTTCACCCGAGCAGAGAACTCCAATGACTAAGACAATCTATACGTTGTCCAAATCGCTCTTTTCCATCACCGTTGAGGCGACGGGACACTGGTATCGATCTGCTGATTGGCTTAGAGCAGGTTGATTTTCCCTTCCTTGATCCCACTCCATGGAAACCCGACGCGTTAGCGAGGAACAGCTTGCTTCCGCGTCCAAGTTAAGTGCCATTTTTTACCAACCAGCGACTATTACTGTAGCTCGCAAACAAAGGGTAGCGGAATCAGTTCGCCAGAGTCACAATGGTTTCTTTCAGTAACACAGGTCTCAGGAAACAAAAATGAAGTCCGCCCCTTTTCGTGTTCTTTCTTCTCTTCGTGCTTTTTCTATTGCGCTGTTAATCGTTTTGACAAGTCTTCAATTTGCAAATGCCCAATACGCTCCCGCCGTTGCACTACCGCAAACGCTGCAACCGGGAGCGGACACGATCACAGCGGAGCAGGCCAAAGATTTTTTGGAGGTGCTCGCCAGCCCGGCTTTCGAAGGGCGTGGAACTGGCCAGATCGGATACATGAAAGCGGCTCATTGGGTTGCTGGAAAGCTGGCTGAGTTTGGCTTGGAGCCCGCAGGTAATAACGACACCTATTTTCAGATGATGCCGATCATTCGACGCTCTCCCGATATGAACGAGTGCAAGATTGTTGGTCCGGCTGGGCTGGAAATTGCCGGCCAAGGAAATCTTGGTTTTGAGCGATACACGAACGAGGCGGAGGTGACGGGCGAAGTCGTTTTTGTGTGTCTGCAAGGCGCGGAGCCTCAATTGCCGGCAGACGTTTCACTTCGAGACAAGATTGTGATCTACACCAGCGATGAAGCGGCCTTTGCCCGCGCACCCAGATTGCTGACACGAGCGCGACCCGCAGCTACGTTGCGGATAGTTGACACTAAACCTGTTTCCGTAGCGCAAACGATCTTTCCTGGTCGAAAACAGCGATCGGCAAGAGTTTCCGGAACTATTTTGGTAGCGGCCGCCAATCAGTTGGCCGCCGCGTTCCAAGTGCCTGCAAACTGGAACACGCGACCCAACGTCCAGCTAACCGGTCAACAGATTTCTATCCGCATGCAAATGCGCGAAGAACAGGCCGGAGCGCCTAACGTGGTTGCTTTGCTGAAAGGTTCAGATCCGGAATTGGTTGATGAGTATATCGTTATTGGTGCTCACCTTGATCACTTGGGAATCAGGAACGGCACGATCAATCCAGGAGCCGATGATAATGGGTCGGGGTCAGTTGCGGTTCTGAGTATCGCTCGGGCTATGGCTGAGAATCCGGTCAAACCTAAACGAAGCGTGTTGTTCATGTGGTTCGCTGCGGAAGAGGTTGGGTTGTTGGGCTCAAAATACTACACCGAGCATCCTATTTTTCCATTGGACAAGATGACGTGCATGTTGAACATCGATATGGTCGGTCGCAATGAGGACAACGGCGAGGGCGACGCAGCTGCGGATAACGAGGGACATGTTCATTTGGTCGGCAGCCAGAAAGGTGACAACGCCTTGCATGAGATCATTTTGAATGCCAACCGGCATGTTGGATTTCAATTCGAGTTGGATATGGAAAGCGTGTGGAACCGAAGTGACCAAGTCAATTTTTTCAATCAAGGCGTGCCGGTTGCTTTCATGTTTGGTGGGTTTCATCCTGACTATCATCAGCCATCAGACAAAGTCGAAGCGATTAACTTCAAAAAAATCGCGGCGGCAGCAAAACTGTATTATCTATCGGCTTACGGAGCGGCTGCACACGGTAAGTTCGAAGCCAATCCGTAGGCAGGACCCCGTGAGAGAAGTCGCATTGTAAATTCAGCTTGCACAAGTTCCGCTTGGAGGGAGGCTCGCCCCTGATTTCTTAGCCTTCTTCCAGCTCTGGGGCTCGTTTGGCTGGCAAAATAGCGGTCTTAGCCAAGGATATTACCGTCCGATTGTTAGGTCCCTTTGGAACGAAGGTCCGATTACACGGGCGCTGGGTGAAACTTTCCACAAATGCCAGGAAAATGTGGCAGGAAAGACTAGTGATTTTTGCCATTCGGGTTACTGTTAATTACATTAACCATCGAGAGTCGAATTCTTCCAGAGTAAGTAATTTCCGGGGACTCCCAATCAATTGATCCGGCTTGAGATAAAGCCGCTAAGCCAAAAATCAGGAGCATTTTCCTATGACATCTTTTAAGACGTTTTGTTTAGCCATGGCCGTCGCTGCTGTTGCAATTTGCACACAAGCTGAAGGGCAAATTTACTATCCACAGCAGTACTACCCTGCTCAACCGCAGTATGTGCCAGTTTATCCGGCTCAGCCGGTCCAGCAGCCGATAAACCAGCAGCCGATCGGAGATTTTCAAGGTCAGGTTCAGCCTTACTCTGGAGTTCCCTTCGATCCCAATGACCCAAGTACTTTTTATGGTGAGACCAGCGAAACCGAAGCCGAAGCAACGGATCAACGTCCTTGGGATCCATCACAGGGTCACTTAAATGACGATACCGTTATCTCTATTGAGGAACCTGCTGAAAAAGGCATGGTTATCTTTCGGTACCCGGTCGACGCAACAGGTGCATTGAACTACACCGTTAACGGCCAGAAAGGTACTTTGGCTCCAGGCACCAATCTTAAAGTTCCTTCAGGCGAGGATTTTAAATTCGCGTTTGTACCAGCAGAAGGAAAAGAAGCGATTGCTCACGACATCATGAGTGACGGCAGCTTTATTTTCAAAGCCACGGATGCAGGTTGGAAAGTGGTTGATTACCTTCCACCTCAAGAAGATCCAATGGTTCAAAAGGCGATGGCCGAAAAAGCGGCTGCGGACAAAAAGGCTGCTGAGATGCGAAAGGCCGAAGCTGAAAAGAAAGAAGCTGCTCGCATGAAAGAGATGGAAGAAATGAAAGCTGCTATGGAAAAGAAAGCGGCTGAAGATAAAAAAGCCGCTATGGAAAAAGCGGCCGCCGAGAAAGCTGCTGTGGAAAAGCAAGCTGCCGAAGCCAACGCTGCGACCCAAAAGGCTCTTGATGAAAAAGCCGCTGAGCGGAAGGCTGCGCGACAGAAAGCAGCTGCTGAGAAAAGAAGAGCTAGAAAAGCTGCTGCAGAAGAAGCTGAGAAAGCTGTTGAAAAAGCTGCGGACATGGTTAAAGAAGCAAAAGGCTCAGGAAGCAAGTAGTATCTGCCTGCGATCTGGACACATCACAAAAGCCGCACTGGTTGGTTATCAATCAGTGCGGCTTTTTTTTTTGCTGATTTTTGCTCCATGAAGACTCCATAAATTAAATTACAGCCATAAATACAAGCCCGAAGCGCGAGCTAGGGAGTTTGCTGATTTTCAGGGAAATCGCAGCTTCGCATTTTTTTTCTAAAAACTTCCCAAGCCTCTGGGCTTGCCGACGAATAGGACACAAAGCAAGAAAATCTTGGCGTTTTGAACTAAATCGCCGAGGTTGCATCGAACAGGTTGGAAGGAGCGAAGGATTAGATGGCTTTCCACATCCCTTTTGAACATCGCAATCAAGGCACTCCCGGGTCACCGATCTATATCGGATTCGACGCGCCGGTTTCTCATTCGGTCCCACGACGTCAATCTCAAGGCTGGAATTGGTGGGCTTTTTTTGGTTTTCCCATGTCGTTGTTCGCTTTGGTATTCACCTTTGGATTGTTATCCCCTGTCGCCCTCCTACTGAACTTGATCGGACTTAGAAAACGTCCTCGGAAATTGGCCACGGCAGGGACCTTAGTCTCTCTGATCGGCACGTCGATTCTCGTATTTTTTGTCGTTGGTGGGGTCGCATCGCAAATGCATGACCACCACGCACAACAACGGGCTATGGCTCGAATCGAGATCCAAAAAGCGACTGCTGAGACCCGTGTTGTTTTGAGCGATGCGACTGCCGAGTTGGTTGAGTTTGTCGAAGACAATGAGGGTTTTTTGCCTTCGGACATTGACGCTTGTATTCTAATGCTCAAGCACGAAGACGCTTGGGGCGAGCCGCTTCGGTATGACGAGTTGCAGAAAGGCGGCGTGGTTCGTAGCGCCGGCCCCGATTGTATCTTTGACAATGACGACGATCTCACCGAAACGGTTGAGGGAAAAACTTTCCGTCAGGTGCTGTTGCCCGTAAATTGAACCGAGGCTGAATAGTAAGTGGCAAAGTGCTAGAACACTTTTGCCACCACTTGCCACCCTACGAACCGTTTTTTGGTTTCAAGCGGTATAAACCTTCCAGCAACGAAATAGATTGTCGGTTCCACCGGCTGTGTTTGAAGAATCGAAGTTTCGGCTTGCGATAACAGGAGCAGTGAATCGCCTTGCAAGGGAATGCGATCCGTTTCTAAAACTGTTAAGTGAGTCTGAATATGCTGCTTCGCTCTGTAATCGCAATATTGATGGTCGTAGGTCTGTTTCAGGCCGAGTCGAATGCTCAGAGGCACTTGGTTCGAGCTGGTGCATACTCTTTAAAGCGTGTGGCGCAACCTGTCCAGCGTCTAAACCGTCGACTTGGTCTTTGGTCTAGCGCCGGATATCACCATCAAACACCTGGCCCTAATGTTGGCTACTACAACCCTTACAACGCTCACAATTCAGCATTGGTTAGTCAAGGATATATGCCTTCAAATATGGGGATGGGATTCCATGCTCCAATGGTTACCGACTCGTTTCCAGTACAACCTTCGCCTTCCCATGGCAGTGTATTGCAGGTCGAAGACAATTCGAATCCACCTTCGCCCATTAGTGGTGGGAGCTTTGAATCGTTTGACAAAGAAGACAACGACATCAAGGACGATTCAGACAGCCTCGATTTGGACGAGAAAGACGGTTTCGATTTCGATGAAGAGAGCGAATTGCTCGAAGAGAAAGCTAAGGACACCGAAAAGGTCACTTGGGACGAATACGAAAACTCAAAAACGTCATCGCATGACATCGAATTGCCCTATGATGCTTTGAATTACGACAATTAAGCCGAAATCGAGGCCGAACAACATCACCGCAGAGGAATTAGCCAACCGGCTGGCTACAGGGCGGACCAACGGCGGTGATGGGCAACTGAAGGGCTGCTAGCCAGACAGTGCGCCTACGATGATTGAACCATCAATGAGTTCTTTGAACCAGAATTCGGGCAGTTCGTTATGAGGTTGATAGTTGGGATCAACTATATCTGCTTCTGCCCTATCCCCTGATTCTGACTTGCCAACCCCAGGCAGTTCCACAACTCCTCCGTCGTTGGCCTTCATGAACCTTTTGAGTGTTTCAACATCAGAAGCTGCGGGAATATAGTGAGCTTTTCCGTCGCAAGTTGCAGCCCAAAATCCTCGGTCGCCTTCGATAATCAACTTGGATTTCAGATCCACGTTTTCGACGGGAAGATCGTTTGGCTTTGACCAGATGACGGCGGCCGAAGGAGCGACATGAACGACGGCGGCAGTACTTGGGAGGCCATCTGTTATTTCAGATATCGTATGCCCCTTCGAGTCTTTGGAGTCTTTCAAAGCTCCATCGCCAGTTATCGCCAGGAACCGAGTCTGGGTTGAGTCGTCAGGGGCTGCGTAGACCCAGAGAACAGATTCGGATAGCGGTTTGTTGTTTGGGCTGTCCCAAGGTTCGTCCAGTTTGAACTGTTCACTCAACTCATCGGTCCCATAAAAATAGGGCAAGATCAAGACGCGCCAACTTAGTAGTGGATTGCCTTCTTCGTCACAGGAATAGGCAGGCGGCAGATGCCCATTTGCCTGTTCGTACTTTTGAATCGCTTCGACAATCATCAATAGTTTTGTTTTCTCCAGGGCATTTCGGCTGCGCATTCTGGCGGGCTCACTGACCGCCGCGATCAAGTCGTCAAAATTGCCTCCATGGAATGTGAGTGACAACGTTCCGCCTTGGGTTGCTATTCGTTTGGGGAGGTCGCCGATCAAAGCGGATAGCTTTGGCGTATTACCCTGCATTCCTGGCGATTTCCCCAATGCGATCACGAATTCAGAGAGTTTGCTCTTAAACTTTTTAGCCGCAGCGGCACCCGTCGTGTTAATCAAGAACCTGAACTCGCCCTTCGGGTCGAACGAAGCATTAACAAAGTTCAGGTCGGTAATGCTCGGTTCCTCGCCATTTTGTCCGCCCACGAATGTGTACGGGGCGATTTCATCCAACGCCCGTTTTTGATCGTTCGTCAGGGCAAATGCAAATCGGATGGGAGCATCGCCAGATTCCTCGAGCGCATCTGTTAGCGATTGAAGTTCCTCAGCCTCGTGAAGCTTAAGCCATTCAGCTTGTAGGCAAACCGGCGAATCGGCGTTCCAATCGCAAATGACAAGATTGTCTTGGACCACCACGTGCGATCCAAACAACTTTTTCCAGTCGTTTTTTAAAAGCTCCGCTACACCCCTTGGGTTTTTATCACAATGGAAGACAACCGTGCGGTTTTCCTTAATTAGTGTCCCGATCCTGTAGATGAAATTCAATTCTGCTGCACCTGCGTTTTGTAACGCTTCAATCGCGGCGTCTATTCTCGTAGAAGCCTGTGTCAGATTTACAGCCTCGATCGTTTGCTCGTCTTTGCTAAAGAACTGGTCCAGCAAATCGGACGGGCGAACTCGCTTTAAGTCAACGTTCAAGATCCCGACCGTTTGGGTGTCGAGCGTGGGGCGCAAATATTCAACGATTTCGCTTGCAGGTCTTTGCGCGAAGATTTCAACGGAAACGACGAGTGTTACCACAATCGTAAGTACAGTTATTCGAAATGGATTCTTCATGGTCTTTTGCGTCTCATTTTTCTGTAGTTGAACGAACTGCTTAATAGTTCCAACTTTTGAATTGGCAGGTTACTGTTTGAGCTTGATGGACATACGAATATCTATGTCGTAACCGGACCTCAAACCCAAGGGCTTGGTTCCTGTTTGCAATGTACACGTTGAATCTGATTCACGCTTGTATTTAAAAGCGGCTCCGGTTCTGGGGTCGTTTGCCATTTCCAATTCGAAATACTGCTGCTCAGTTGGCAAAGAACTGTTTTTGGCCGCGAAGTCCCGTAGCCGTTCGATACTTTGCATCATCATAATTCTCCGACTTAAGTTACGACCACCGCTGGGTAATTCCCCTTCGTACAAGCAATAAAGATCAGTGATAGGAAAGCTCCCGTGGGCTGAGGAAGCGAAGTAGCCCTGCGAAGCAAGCTCCTTTTGGAGTTTTTGCTGCACTTTGACCGCCTCAACAACGGGAAGGTTTCGGCCCGCATATAGCTGGCGTTTTAGTTCATCCACGACGAAACGAGTTTGAATCGCGACGACCTGTCCAACCGGCATCGCGTTTACTTTTTCTTCCGTCCAACCACGTTCGAGTAGTTCACGTTTTGCCAAGGGATAAAGTCGGGCAAGCATCAATCCCGTACGTGCCTCAAGAGATTCTTTCCGCTTTTTCGATTCATCATCTTCTATGAAGCCGGCCCAGATTTGCTCCATCTGGTCCATGGCATTCAAGTAAACTTCCCTCCATTGCTCAGGAGTGCGGTTCGACGTAGTTGGAGATTCCAGGAACTCGAACCTCCGATCCAGCCAGTCACAATCGGTTTCGTATTTAGGCTCGAAATGAACCAACGTCGCAGGAAGCGTTTGCAGTGCATGCAAGTTGTTAGGTGAGCCATCGACTGATGATATTTCCAGAGCGGATTTTAATGTTTGACTAGCAATCCGTTCAGCATCCCAACCTGCACTGGAACAAGGCATCTGGTCAATATGGATCGCCATTTGCATACCTTGAGAAATGAACTCGTTCGCTTTATCAAAATCACCTGTTGCGATCGCATGTCTGATTCGTAACTGATTGAAAGTGCTAATCTGCCTGAGCCATCGGAACTCGCTGAAATTACTCGACTCAAAACCTAAATCTTGCTCGTCAGATGTCCATCGACAATCTCGCCGCTTCGTCGCGATCTCGATTTGCCTGAAGACCCTGTAATAGCTATCGATCTCATTTAGGCGGGCTGCGACCTCTTCCGCTGGAAAATCTTTTAGATCGCAATCTAACCACTCTCTAGATTTGTCCTGCAATTTCCATGACTTATTCATGTCAACCAGGCATTCATAAAAGCTAAGTGATGCACGCAAGTAGTTGAGCGCTGCATTGCCGGGTTTTAGGTCAACTGTTTTAGGTAAAAATCTTCTCTTTTGGTCCGCCCTTGTTAGTTTCGCGGGCGTAATCTCAATTTCGTAGTGAATGTGACATTTGAGCTCCTTGTCGAATTCGTCAACAACCTTTTGGTCGTCGAGAGCCTGTCCGAATGTAGTTGCTGAAAGCGCAACAACTATTAGAAATGAAAGAGTTGAAAGCTGTTTTAAGAACTTGGTTTTCATGACGTCCATTTTGGAAATAAAACGCAATTGACGGGTCGTTATTATTAAAGTGCGAATCCTTCGACTGTTGAAACGCTACAAATTAACGGGCACTGTTTTTCGTTGAAATCTACGGTAGATCAATGGTGTTGGGCGAAACGGATTGGTTGTCATCGGAGCAACCGCTTCCGAGCGTCCATCAGAAAGTAAGCGATCAGAAAACGGTCGCGACTGGCGAGCATGCGGCCCAAGCCGACTCAAGCCGAGTGGTGGCTTTTTGGCTGGTTTGGCCACGACGAAATAAGTCTGCTCTTTTTTCTCAATATCGTTTTGGCCATCGACGACCGTCAGTTTCGAATCGTGATCGTCGCTTAAAGCCGATTGTGTTTCGGAATTACTCGTTTTCGCAGCTGCTTTCTGATCGCCCTTATCCATCTGAAATAAATTGACAGTTAGCAACAAACAAGCTGCCGTCATCACTCCGGTTGCGATTTTCCAAAAAACGACCGCGCCCGAAGTTACACTTCGCCTTTTTTCGGTCGCATTAACCGTTGGTTCAAGTAAGCCGGTTTGCGATGACTGTTGACCGGCTCGATACATGATTTGCATCGGACTAGATTTTCCGGTCGCCGGTTCGATGGTACCTAGCAGTTTTTCAAATTCGTTCATGGCTTGTCAGTAGTTGAAGTTTGGTTGAATTGATTTTGAAGTTGTTTGATGCCCAACTCGTAGCGGCGGTGAACTGTACTGGTCGCAATTTGAAACGCACTTGCAATTTCTCCCAGTGTTAACTTGCCCCAGATCCTCGCCACAATAATCTCACGTTGCTCGGCAGGTAGTTTCTGCAAAGCAGATTGAATTTCCGAAATATCGAAGGGGCTTTCTTGCTGCTCAACGAACCAGGATTTAGATTGCCCGACGAGTTGTTCACGGCGCTTGCGACTGGCCTCGCTTCTCCCTGCGTCGATCGCTAGATTTCGAACCACGCGAAATAACCAAGCTCGCGGGTTGTCAATCGACTCGGTTGTTCGGTGCAGTTTAAGGAACGCCTCTTGAACGCAATCTTCGGGCACAGCGGTCCATTGAGCCGCAAATAGCTCAAGCGAGCGGTGGTTGGCCAAAATCAATTTCTCAAGCAGTTTTGAGTTCATTGTCAGCGTAACCGTTCGGTGAACCATGCCTTCTTTAACTGTAAGACGGAGTCGCCGTGGGTGTTTTCGAGCGATTCTAAAATTTTATTCTAGCTCGACCGTTCACGAATTGCCGGGATACCTTTCTACAAACGTCGGGCCGGCACGCTTGCCCGACTCGCACCATGTGTGTCGGATGAAGCGGTATTTGGTAACTTTCAGCCCTGCAATATTCGGACCTGACCCAGTTGAAAAAGACAAGGTCACCTTAATTGTTCGGGAGAACTCCAGGTGATCCACGTTTGGCAATTGATCATCGTACGCAGCAAGCTGCCTGAGGAGCAAAGCTGACTACTTCATCTAAGGCTGGAACTCTGCAGGAACAACTGGTACGACTGGCAAATCACCTGGCTCAATTAGCTCTTCATTAATCATCAATTCAAAGTTACTAAAGACATAGTCGCCTGCATCCACAGCGATAATTCCTGCCCCGCCCTTCCCGACCGAATCATTACCAAATCCGAACATTTTGTTTCCGTTGACGAACAGGTCAATGTGATTTCCGTTCTCTCGAACCTCTAGTTCGACCGGCTCTTCTTCTTCGTGATCGAAATTAGCTCCCTTACGGCGTTTGAAACCGTTTGCCGTTCGCTGCACAACGGTAAGTTCGTTCTCTCTGTTGACGATAATCATATAGTAGCGTTTGGGGTTCTCCCGGAGACCATAGATCATTCCAGCCGAAGCACCTTCGCGGACCTCCACTTTTACCTTAAACGTTCTTTCCCCCCAATGCTTCTCGTTCGTATTGATGTAATAGTATTTGACGTCGCCTACTGCATCGGGACCGTGGATGCAAAAGTTATTCCCCTCGACTGATGTGGTCCAGTTACCATCAACACCGTAACTCACGATATCTTTCAACAACCCCAGCGATTCAGCTGTTCGTGGCTCATCTTCTTCCTGATCATTTTCTTTGCCATCATTCGACTCATCTGAATCGGTTGATTTATCGGGCATCGGAACAACTTCGGAATCTTTCGAATCTTGAGCAAAGCCACTTGATGCGACCAACAAGGAGCAAGCCAAACTAGCAAAAACGATTGCTCGAGAAATTTTGAACGTGAGAATTTTCATTTCGGTATTCCTTATTTTGAATTTAAGAAACCTCTTCGATTTCCTGCCCTCGCCAAAACGAGAGCCCCAGCCCCTCATTGCCAAGTATGGTCTACTGCGGTGCGCGTTTTTCAAGCCCACGCCGCAATTTAAAACCTAAACGAATATTCAAGGCCGTGCAAATAAATCGTACACCTTGTGTATTTAACTACCGGGGCTCAGTCCTACTTAGGACTGAAAGCTTGCTTGGAAACCGGACGTCCGACGCGTTAGCGAGGAAGGCAAGCTGTTTCTTTGTTTTAGCCCGAAGGCCGATGCATTTCCCGCCGGCCGGTAGCGTGAGCCGGATTACGCCACTGGCGGTTCATGTACTGGCCTCCGGCCTGAGTAATGTCATATCAGAACTGCCAGAGCGGCCAGAACTGCCAGAGCGGCCAGAGCGGCTAATAAAATCACAGCCTGGACGCGTTAA
>CAZDBA010000004.1:0-7926 GCA_964503615.1 uncultured Pirellulaceae bacterium | reverse complement strand
CAGAACTGCCAGAGCGGCCAGAGCGGCTAATAAAATCACAGCCTGGACGCGTTAACGACCCAACGCTCACCCCAGTAACTCGAGAGGATGCCTCCAGCAACGGGGCATCCTTTTTCAATGCTAGCGAGTGTCTGTAAGTGGCTCGTTCAACATCAAAACGGCTCTTTAAGCCGGCCACTAATCTGTATTGCCGCGAAGTAAACCGGTTTCTATACTCCGCTGGCCAGGGGGCAAATTTGTGCGTGTTTTAGCGCGCTGCGGTTGAATATGTAGTTCGGCCGTGAAATAAAATCATCGGTTTAAAGAGGAACCGAAATGGCTCAAATGCTCCCAAAAAACGTTTCCCAATTGCTTCCCAAAGCCCGAGTGATCACAGGCGGAGCGATCTTGCTTGTTCTGGCGCTCACGTCCTTGCAAGCGCAAGCTCAACAGCAAACTACCCCACCGTCGGACCAGCAAATTGACACCATGGCGGTCATCAATGGTCAGCCCATCTCACGACAACATCTGGCAAACGAATGCGTACGAAGATTCGGTGAAGATGTTCTGAAGTCGATCATCAAAAAACAATTGGTGTACAACGAATGCCAACGTCAGGGCATCAAGATCACTGAGAAAGATATCAACGACGAGATCACGGCTCGCGCAAGCGAATTCAAGATGGCCGCCGATCACTGGGTCAACTTGATTTGTGGCAGGCGAAACCTGACACCCGACCGTTTGAAAAACGATTTTATCTGGCACGATGTCGCCTTGCGTCGTTTGGCGGCAGGCAAATTGGAAGTCACTCAAGAAGAGCTGCAACGACAAATAGATATCGAGTACGGCTCCAAAGTTCAGGTCCGCGAGATCGTCTGCCGAGACCTTGAATCTGCTAACCAGATTATGTCGATGGTGACCGGTGAAAACGCACAGGATTTCGGCACGATTGCCAAAGACCACTCGATCAACCCACAAAGCGCCTCGGTTCGCGGATTGCTTCCTCCGATTTCCCGCCACGTGGCCAACGAGAAAATGGAACAGGTTGTCTTTTCATTGGAGCCCGGGCAAGTTTCCCAGCCGATGCAGGTGGCAGAAGATCAATTTGTGATTCTCAAATGCGAACGGATTTATCCAGAGACAAAACTTAGCGATGAAGGTTTAATGGCGGTCCATGAGCGCTTGGTCGAGCAGATCTCCAAAGTCAAACTCGCTTCCACGGCTCATGAACTAGCGCGAACACTTCAAAATGGCGCGGAAATTGTTAATGTTCACAACGACCCCGCACTTCGTGAACAGTACCCTGGCATTGCAGCGATCGTTAACGGAACTCAAGTGACCCGGCGCTACCTTGCCGAAGAGTGTATCGCACAGTTTGGCGTTGTTATGCTTTCGACCGAAATCAATCGAACGATTCTCAAGCAAACGTTGGCCGAAAACTCGATGCAAGTTACCGATGAAGATATCTCAAGAGAGATCACCGAAGCTGCTGAAGGACTTGGCTATCGAAACCAAGACGGCTCGATCGATCAAAAAGCATGGTTAGAGTTTGTCACGCGTGGTGATACCAGCAAAACCGAATTTTATCTGGAAGACCAAGTCTGGCCTTCAGCGGCTTTGAAGAAACTGGTCTCGCCCACTGTGCAAGTCACAGAAGAAGATATGAAGAAAGGATTCGAGTCAAACTACGGCCCCCGCGTTGAAGCACTTATGATCGTTTTCAATGATCATCGAACAGCGACCAAAGTTTGGCAGATGGCGATGGCTGAAAAGTCGGAAGACTATTTTGGAAAGCTCGCCAATCAATACTCCGTCGATCCAACGTCGCAGGCGAATTTTGGTGAGGTACAACCGATCCAACGCCATATTGGAATGTCTCAACTTGAAAATGAAGCGTTCCGTTTGAAGAAAGGCGAAATCTCGAATGTTGTTCAGGTGAATGAGCAATACGTCGTTCTCATGTGTCGCGGTCGAACAACACCCAAAATTACCAATCCAGACGATGTCAAAGAACATTTGCATCGTGATATCTTTCAGAAAAAGCTCAACATCGCGATGGGAGATTTTTTTGAGCGTATGACCGCCGAAGCTCAGATCGACAACTTTTTGCTGGGCACCAGCCAGGCAGGCGTTGGAGCTCGGGTAGCGGACCGTCCCGCGCAGGGTACTCAAACGCGTCTGCCGTTTAAACAGCGATAAGTTCTAAAAACAAGAACTGTCCTAGAACAAGTGAGGCTTCATGATTCTCAGGTCATGCGGCCTCCGTTTGTTTACAAATGGACTTACCAACCTAGAATGAGCAAACCACCCTTAAACAAATTCTTACCCCCTCGTTTCAATGAACTTCACTAGCAAGAACGGACAAAAGAACATTCCCTGGATAAAGTTCGGGATAATCGCCGCAGTTTTGATTGGCGTAGCCGTTTTTTCAGGACGTGCGGGAATTGAGAAAATCTTAAATCTCAAACCGGGCACGTTGGGGGGAAACAGGACTGCGACCAATAGTCGAGATGACGATTCATCCGACTCACCGAAATTCGACGTCGACACCAACTGGAAGAATTCAGGAGGCGCTGGCAAAACGAGTGACTCAGATTTCCGATTGGAGCGTGATGGATATGTTCTGAGGTCGCCTGAAGGTTTGACTTACTACGTAGGAGACCGGGGTGAGAACCGATATCAGCACGTTCTGGATCACGCCAAAGACGATCGCTCCAAGCCGGTTCACGGAGTCTTTGCGCTGGGCGAGAACGAGATTTTCGAGACGATTGACGAGGCCTATCGTTTGGTGAAATCGGGTTCCCGGAAAGTGCTGAACACCAAGCCAGACAGGGAGCGAGTCGCCTACGATATCGAAATGGATCGCAAGATCGGACGCAAGGGAGGCCGCAACGGAAAAGGCCAACCGTTAACCGTTCTGCGTCTGGTGCTGGAGAAAGAAACACGAGTCATCACGGCGTTCCCGGCTAGATAAAAAACTAGATAGGAACGCCGGGATTATCGGCGCAAGCTATTTCGAATTCTTGATTGCTTCCATGTATTTTTTCAGCTCTTCTCTTACCCGAGGAGCGAGGAAAAAGAGCCCGATCATATTGGGAACCAACATTGCGAAGATCATCGCGTCGGAGAAATTGACAACTGACCCTAGGCTCGCTGCAGAGCCGATCACAACGAAAACGCAAAACAGGAACTTATAAACGTATTCCTGAGTCTTGCTTCGCCCAAACAAATACGACCACGCTTGGTAGCCGTAGTACGACCAGGAAATCATGGTGCTAAAGGCGAACAGAATTACGGCGACCATCAGTACCCACGGGAACCATGAAATCGTTTCGGCAAAAGCGCCCGATGTCGCAACGACGGCCTGTGCATCGTCACCAACCTTAGTCCCGTAGCTCATTACCGAACCGTCAAAGTTGCTGATCACAACGACCAAAGCGGTCATCGTGCAGACGACAACGGTATCAATAAACGGTTCCAGTAGAGCGACCAATCCTTCGCTGGCCGGGTGTTTGGTTTTGACCGCAGAGTGAGCAATTGAAGCCGAACCAATACCAGCCTCATTCGAAAAAGCAGCCCGTTTAAAACCTTGAACGATCACCCCGACGATACCGCCACCAATCGCAGCCGGAGCAAAGGCGCCATTGATGATCGTCATTACGGCTTTGGGAATCTCGCCAATATTCACAACTAGTACAACGATCGAAGCCAGCACGTAAACACCAACCATCAGTGGGACAATTTTATCCGTCACACTGGCGATGCTTTTGATCCCGCCGATGATGACAATGCCGACCAGAATTGCCATCACTAAACCAAACAGCCATCCGTAACCACTTTCGATGCCCGTTTGGGTTTCAAACAGCTGGAACGCCTGGTTGGCTTGGAACATGTTTCCGCCACCGAACGAACCGCCGATACACATCACGGCGAAAGCGGCTGCAAGGACTTTTCCCACCGAACCAAGGCCTTTCTCCGCAAAGCCTTTACTTAGGTAATACATAGGACCGCCAAATACGGTTCCACTTTTATCGATCTCACGGTAACAGACGCCCAGTGTGCATTCCACGAACTTGGACGACATTCCCAATAGACCGCAAATGATCATCCAAAACGTTGCACCGGGACCACCGAGTGACAACGCAATTGCAACGCCAGCGATGTTTCCCAGACCAACCGTTCCTGAAAGTGCAGCAGTGAGCGCTTGGAAGTGAGAGACTTCTCCATCGTGACCTTCGATACGAATCGTGTCCGGGTTGTCGCCCTCAACACTCGACACGCTGGATTCAGAGATCTCAGTGCTGCCGCCCTCTTCGAGGTCGTCGTATTTTCCTCGAACAATATTGAGCGAGGTGCCAAAGTAGCGAATATTCGGGAAGCCAAAAAAGAGCGTAAAAAAGACCGCGCCGATTACTAGCGGGAAAAGAACCCAAGGAACCTCGACGCCTTCCATGATTGGAATCCCGTAGAAGATACCGCTAACGAACCAGCCCGTTGCCGCCCCAAAAGCTTTGTCGATCTTTTTGTCGAAACCTTCTTTTTCCACCTCTGCGTCTTTTGGTTTTTCAGCTTCCTTGTCCCCTGCTTTTGCGTCGTCTTCACCAGCTGGTTTTTCGGCTTTCTTAACCGTGACTTCTTCCGCGTTGGATTGTTCATCTTGCGGAGCGGCAGACAGATTAGATGTTATCCCTAAAAAGAGGGTGGCTAACAAAACAGATAGAAGACGGAACTGCTTAGATTGAGACTTCATTGAGACTCTCAGTCGTTGATCAAACGGGCAAAGAACGGTTCTGGGCGGAAATTTCGCGGGTGTCAGCTCAGATTTTTATCCGACAAACCGTGTCCGGTCAATCATTTACGCCATTTTCCGTGGGTAAACATGTTTTTCACATAATGAGTTGTGTAAAATGTTTCCGGTTGTTAGCATACGTTCGCGATAGGTCGGAGGCCGGCAACCATTGTCGAACCAACCGGCTCGTGGCAAGTGTGCCCACTAACTCTTTGCTTTTTTGCGATCAAGTCATGCTGACCGAGGGTGACCAACAACTGATCAATTCGTTGCGTATGCAACCGATGACGATCACTGCGCTGGTCGATTCGATGGGTGTAACGGCCAATGCGATTCGGCAGCGGCTCGTTCGGTTGATGTCGTCCGGTTTGATATGTCGTCAAAAAAGCAGCGAAGGTCGTGGTCGTCCGAGCCATACCTATTTACTTACCGAAGAGGGGCGTCGTAGTTGTGGAAACAACTTTTCTGACTTAGCCAAAGTGCTTTGGCAGGAGATCCATGCGATCGAAGACGTTTCTGTTCGGCAAAAAGTGCTAAAAGCTGCGACTGAGCGATTGGCCAGCACCTACGCTTTGGAGGTGTCCGGCGACACGCTTGAGGAACGGTTAGGTTTAGTTCGTAAGTTTTTCACCGATCGGTCCGTCCCGATTAATGTGGATACCAGCGGGCAATTGCCGGTCGTGCAAGTGCTCGAATGTCCGTATCCGGACTTGGAGGACGATGAGCACCACTTTTGTGAGGTCGAAAAACGGATGTTTGCAACTGCACTGGGTAGCCCCGTAAACCTTTGTCAATGCCGCAAAAATGGTGATCGTTGTTGCTCATTTGAGGCCATAAAACAGGCTTAATCGAAAAAGCTTCGAATCCGCACCGGAATCGGGAAATTTCGGCTTACGAGTGCGGTTTATATAAATAGAATCTCAGCAGAAATTGTTGTACGAATTGGAATTGAAAGAAATGTCAGACGTTCTCGAAATCAAAAACCTCCACGTGGAAATCGAAGGCAAACCAATCCTTCGTGGCGTTAACCTGACTCTCAAGAAAGGCGAGACGCATGCCTTGATGGGTCCCAATGGTAGTGGCAAAAGCACACTTGGTCTGGTGATCATGGGCCACCCCAATTACGAAGTCACCGAAGGCGACATCGTTCTCAACGGCGAAAGCGTTCTGGAAATGGGAGCCGACGAACGAGCTCGCGCCGGGATCTTTATGGCCTTTCAACGACCGATGGCGATTCCTGGGGTCAAGATGGCTGACTTCCTTCGCCACGCGACCACAAATGTTCGCAACCCGGATCGTAAAGAAGGTGAGGATCTGATTCCAATGCGTGAGTTCCGAAAGGAAGTCAAGGAAAAGATGTCTCAGTTGCAAATGGATCCCGAGTTTGCACGTCGTTATGTGAACGATGGTTTCTCTGGCGGCGAGATGAAGCGAGCTGAGATCCTACAGCTTGCAATGTTGCAACCCAGCTTTGCGATCCTGGACGAAACTGATTCGGGATTGGACGCAGATGCGGTGCGGCTTGCCAGCCAAAGTATCAACGAGATCGGCCACGGAAAAATGGGCCTGTTGATCATCACCCATCACGACAAACTTCTCGCACACAACCCGCCTGAATTCACCCACGTGATCCTTGGCGGAAAGATCGTCGAGACAGGTGGCAAAGAGTTGGCGGTTGAGTTGCACGAGAAAGGTTACGAGCGAATTCGAACTCAGTATCCCGATGCCGCAGCCGTAAACGATGCCGAAGAAGCGGTTGCAACCTAATCCGGCCAGCCAATCTTCTCGTTCTAAGTCGAATCCAAACAAACCTACAGGTAATTCAATGTCAACCGACATCACCGAAAGCCAAGAGCTCAAGTCAACTGAGATCAATAAGTACAACTTCAAAACGGAAACCAAAGCTGTGTTCAAAGCACGCAAGGGAATCGATGAAGAGATCGTACGTCAAATTTCAGAAATCAAAGGCGAGCCGGAATGGATGCTTGAGTTTCGTTTGGAAGCACTCAAGATTTTCAATTCGAAGCCGATGCCTGAGTGGGGCGGAGACATCGAGTTGGACTTTCAGGATATCTACTACTACCTGAAACCGACCACCGATCAGGGTAAATCGTGGGACGACGTGCCTGCTGAGATTAAGGACACGTTCGAAAAATTAGGCATTCCTGAAGCGGAGCGAAAGTACCTTGCGGGCGTGAAAGCTCAATTTGAATCGGAAGTCATTTATGGCTCGATCCAAAAGGAGTTGGCCGACCAAGGTGTGATCTTTACCGATACCGATACCGCCGTTCGCGAGCACCCGGAACTGTTGCGTGAGTACTTTGGCAAAATAATTCCATCGGCAGACAACAAATTTGCAGCACTGAACAGCGCTGTCTGGTCCGGTGGATCGTTCATCTATGTTCCGCCTGGCGTGAAAATCACGGCTCCACTCCAGGCCTATTTCCGCATCAACGAAGAGAACATGGGGCAGTTCGAGCGGACATTGATCATCGTCGACGAAGGGGCACAGGTTCACTACGTCGAAGGTTGTACCGCCCCGATGTACACTAGCGAATCACTTCACTCGGCCGTTGTCGAAGTCGTTGTGAAAAAGAACGCTCGCTGTCGTTACACCACGATCCAAAACTGGGCCAACAATATTTACAATTTGGTCACCAAACGTGCCTTTGCCTATGAGGACGCGGTCATGGAGTGGGTTGACGGTAACCTCGGATCAAAACTCACGATGAAGTACCCTGCCGTTTACATGATGGAACCGGGTGCACGCGGTGAGATTCTTTCCATCGCTTTCTCAAGTGCAGGACAGCATCAAGATGCCGGCGCGAAGCTGGTTCACTGTGCTCCTGACACGACTGGAACGATCATTTCGAAATCAATTTCCAAGAACGGCGGCCGCAGTAGTTATCGAGGCTTGGCTCGCGTCGAAAAGGGCGCGGTTAATTCCAAGTGCAGCGTGGTTTGCGATGCTTTGATTCTGGATCCGGAAAGCCGTAGCGATACTTATCCTTACATTGAGATCGACGAGCAGGATGTTACGGTCGGCCACGAAGCCAGCGTTTCGCGAATCGGTGAAGAACAATTGTTCTATCTCATGAGCCGCGGATTGTCGGAGGCTGAGGCCAGCACGATGATCGTCAACGGCTTTATCGAACCGC
>CAZDBA010000003.1:0-72088 GCA_964503615.1 uncultured Pirellulaceae bacterium | reverse complement strand
GCGTATTTACTCGGACGGTTGGCGGAAAGATTCCAACGCGAAATCTACGATCCGATTCGGGTTTGGAAGGCAATGCGGATGATGTTTTAAACCTTCTTTGCGGATCACCTCCACCGGTCCGCCCAGTTCTTTGTATCTTGCCTCCAGGATATCTGTGTTTTCTGCGGGAGGGACCGTTGTGTCTGCCGTTCCGACGATATGTAAAAGTGGAATTTTCGATTCAGCCAAGGGTGCCAATCCATCGATGGGAAACCCTTTGAATTCGGCAGCTTCGTCCTCGGTCAAACCGTACGCTTCCAGGAATAGACGCCAGTTCTTTTCCGAGCCCTTTCCGGTCCCTTTACCGCCGGGCCACGACCTCGCGTCGCAGACAGGGTTGTCGCCGTAGATTCCGCAGACTTGATCGGGGTGAGCCTTTGCCCAATTGTGAACAATCAACCCGCCTCGGCTCATCCCTTCGAGGAAGGGTTTATTGTTGAGTCCAAATTCCTGAGCCAAGCTGTAAAAGTTGTCCCACCGTTCTACCGCCGTTGGAGAACCAAACAGATTGCTTACATCGCAGTAACAAATGTGCCAGCCCTGTTGAAGCATGGCAATATCGAACTGCGGTTGGTGCCCATAAAACCGAGCTCGCCAAACCCAAGGCGCCCCCTCTGCAGTGACGGTCGGCTTAACGATCTTGCAGCTTACTTTGTCCAACCCAAAACTGTACTCGGTGTAACCATGAAACGAACCCTCGGCAACGTTCTCGACACCGGCCGCAGCGAATTTTTTCTGAACATCGAATTCGGAATCGAGTGGCGTTTGCAGTTGTCTAGCCACCGTCTCGGCCATGGCCCTTGCTCCTTGAGCGTTGGGGTGAATGCCGTCGGGAAACCACTCCGGATGATCTTTCAGGCTCATGTGTAGATCAATGATATTGCAACCGTTGTCCCGAGCAACGTTTGCGATTCGTGGTCGCACCTTGACCATCACTTCGTCTTTGATTTTGGGGTTCGGTTTTTGTTCTGGAACGACCGGAGCCGGTGTGCAAATGTAAATTTGCGGTTCGCTCGGTAGCTCACGGAAATGATTGATCAGCTTGGCGTAATCGGTTTCAAATTCGTCGGCGTGATCTGGATAGTTTCCGGGCTTGGTGTCGTTCGTGCCCAGTTTGATGATCACGATGTCCGGGTTGAATTGGGTAGCCGGTTTGAAAACTCGAGACTTTATCCAAGGCTTGTTGCCATTGCTCAAAAGAGTCGTGCCACTGACTCCAAAGTTCTTGACCAAGTAGTTTTCACCCAATATCTGCCCGAGCTGCGTCGGATAGTTGTTTTCTTCCCGGTTTTCCACTCGGGCCCCGAACGTAATCGAGTCTCCAACGCAGGCGACTTTGATTTTCGGTTGGTCTTGAGCTTGGGCAGCCGAGAAAAGCAAACCGCTCCAAGCGATCAATGTAGAGGCGGTAAATAATACGTAGAGCCGATTTGAGCGTTGGTGCATGGAAAGACTTGTGGGAAATGAACGAGTGGAAATTCAATTGCAAAGAGAGATTGAGGCAACGACATAGTTTACCACCACGTCCTCGACGGTGTAATTCGAACCAGGATTTCAACCCTATTTCCGGACTTGGCGATACCAAGAGATCGGGTAGGTGTTACAAAGTCCCAAGGTGTCAGTGTTAATTTGAGCTTCCGTCAGCCGGTTTTCGGGTTAACTTATAGGCGAAATTAATTGACGCTCTATAATAGGCGGGTCGAGATCGAGATGCGGTAGTTTAATCCGCCGACTTATTGCCGCCTGCGTCTGACTTGGGCCGCATCTATCAACAGACGACGTTTCCAGTCAGTAATCAGCTATTCCAACACCGCCATAAATTGGCAGCGGAGATCAGTCCACGTGACAAATAAATTCTCGACAATTCCAGAGGCCGTCGAAGCGATCAAGCAAGGCAAGGTTGTGATCGTGTTGGATGACGAAGACCGTGAAAACGAAGGTGACTTTGTTGCAGCTGCGGAAAACGCCACTGCAGAAACAATCAACCTGATCCTCAACGGGCGAGGTGACTTTTGCATGCCGATTTTGCCCGAAGCAGCGGACCGGCTGAAGATCACTCCGTTGGTAGATGACAACACGTCCAACCTGCAAACCGCGTTCTTGACTCCGTTGGACCACATAACCGCTCGCACCGGTATCACGGCGGAAGAGCGGGCAACGTGCGTTCGAGCGATCGCCGATCCAAACAGCAAACCGGAAGATTTTCAGCGACCGGGACACGTTCACATGCTCAAAGCACAACCGGGTGGTGTGCTTCGCCGCGCTGGGCATACCGAGGCTGCAGTTGACTTGGCTCGAATGGCTGGCTTGGCGCCCGCCGGCATCCTGTGTGAAATCCTCGATGAGGATGGCAACCGTGCAACGCGAGATCTCATGTTCGAAATCGCCGCCAAACATGATGTGCCGATTATCACCATCGAAGATTTGATCGCCCATCGGCGCGTAAGTGAAAAACTGGTTTCGCAAATTGCTACGGCCGATCTCCCTACGCGTTTTGGGCCTTTCAAAGTGATCGCCTACGAAGTCAAACATGAATCGCAACAACCGATCGCGATCGTTATGGGAGATCTTGCAAAATCAGAGACAGCGCCGTTGGTTCGCATGCACAGTAGTTGCTTTACGGGCGACTTGCTCAATTCGTTGCGTTGCGATTGTGGTGACCAATTGCAAATCGCTTTGGAAATGATCGCTAAAGAGGGCAAGGGAGCATTGGTCTATCTTCCGCAGGAAGGCCGCGGAATCGGCTTGGCAGAAAAGATCCGAGCTTACTCGCTTCAGGATGGCGGACTGGACACCGTCGAAGCAAATCATGCTTTGGGCCACAAAGCGGACATGCGTGATTATGGAGTGGGGCTCCAAATTCTGAAAGATCTGGGCTTGTCTCAAGTCCGCTTGTTAACCAACAATCCCAAGAAGACAGAAGCCTTCAACTTACGCGGTTTCGATTTGGAAGTTGTCGATCAAGTCGCGATTTTGCCGCTGGTTAACGAGCACAATGAAAACTATTTGAAAACGAAACGGGACAAGCTTGGTCATCAACTGCCTTCGGGTACGCCAGGCAAATCTGCCTGATGGCCAAGTTCACTGGACGCCCCATCATTCATCCCACCTTACCAACCTAATTTCATCTGGAATCTTGTCATGACTAAGCCACCTAGCAACGATATTTCGATCGGAGAGAACGCTGTAATCGACTGGATCGAGTTGAAAGATCCGGACAATGCGTTTGAGCTCGACGAACTGTTGAAGCCCCTAATGTCGTTTTGGACAGGCATGGAAACCGATTGTGATTCGGAATGTTGTGGTATCAGTGCCTTCAATCTCCACAGCGACGGAGTCAAAGCAGCGATTGCGAACTCAGATGATCATGCCATTGTGAAAAAGCTGATCGAGCTGCGACAAGTGGTTGATGAACTAGACCATCAAACGCTATTGAGCACACGAATCAACCAGTTTTTTGACAAAGCTGTCTTTCTACAACTACTGGACCACCTCATCGGAACTGCACGCTCGGCAGAAGAACAATTGGACTCCTAAAGTTGGGTTGCTAACTTTGTTCTGACAGTTTCCAGCTTGGTTCTGGCAAACTCTCCGCAAGTGTATTACGATGTTCGCTTCAACGGACCGGTGATTTCAGAGACTCCTCTCTGAGATTTGAGGGAATTTGGTGAAACTCCAAAACGGCCCCGCCGCTGTAATCGAACGATAGACTTCTGCCTGCTTTTTTGCGGCTCGATTCGCTTTGGTCAAAACGACCGAATGGATCACGTCGCTTCAAATTGCCATTGTCACGCGTAGTGATGAGAAGGCCGCAGAGGGCTGTTCGAAAGTCAGAATACCTGCCGGTTCGCAAAGTTAAAAATGTTTTTGCGCGGGACGAAACATTTTAAAATGTTTGTTGATTTCCATGTCCACAAATCTGTCTATCAATGCGCTTCGACCGGTTGCGAAATCGGTTAGAGATTCTGTTCCCACGAGTGGGCTGACCAAGCGGCGAGCTTTTACGCTTGTCGAATTGTTGGTTGTCATCGCGATTATTGGGATCTTGATCGGAATGCTGTTGCCCGCGATCCAATCGGTTCGTGAAGCTGCACGCCGCACGCAATGCAGCAACAACCTCCGCCAAGTCGGGATTGCGCTGCAGAACCACCACAGCACACACACTGAGTTCCCCAGAGGCGTCACAGGTTTTCGACCGTTTTTCGGAGGTGATTCGACGCAGCGAAATCTAGCTTGGTCGGTTTACCTGCTGCCTTTTTTGGAACAAGACAATCTTTTTGATCAGCTGGATTTGAAACTTGCTTTTGATCACCCAGACAACGCCGATGCGGCCGCAGTTTCGATTCCGACGTTCTTGTGTCCCTCTGTTACCGACCGGCCGACGATGGTTCGTGGTGGTTCAGACTACGGCGGGATTTTTGGAGAAAGGATTAACAGTCCCAACAACCCTGCCAAAGGGTTAATGGTTGTGGACCAAGCCTACTCCCATTCGGACATCACAGACGGATCATCCAACACACTGATCGTTGCCGAGGATTCAGACTCTGCAGATGGAGAATGGATCAATGGCCGTAATATTTTTGATCAAGCGTTCGCGATCAACGCCGCCCCCGCTTTTGAAAACGACATCCGCAGCCGTCATCCAGGGGGAGCGTTTGGAGTTTTCGCAGACGGTCATGTCACTTTTTTAACGAACCAAATGGAGCTTTTTGCTTTGGGTGCGATCTGCACTCGGGCGCTGGGAGAGGTAGTAGGAGAATTTTAACAATCTCTTGCGATTCAGACGGTTTTCCTGTTCTTCGCTGCATTCCCAATTAATCTACAACCTTTAAAAATCTATCAAAGAACTGATTTCAACATGCTTAACACACGCACATCACAACTTGTTTTACTATCACTCGTTTTGGCTTGGTTTGCCGCTCCAACGTTTGGGCAGCAATTTGTCTTTGATTTCGAAGACGTACAGTTGCCGACCGAAGGATTCAACAACGGAAACCCAAACTCGGTGGCGTTAGGGGGATCCGCAGTTACTAGCATCATTAACGAAACTCCATTGCCTTTTGGCCCAGCAGGGGGAGTGGTTCGCCAAGTTGATCAAACAAACACGTTCTTTGGAACCGGTGGCGATTTGGTGTTGAATACGTCCTATTTCGAAGGCGACGGTTTCGACGATTTCTTTTTCGGATTCAGTTTTTCAAACGTCCAAGATACGATCACTCCCGGGCCTGACAATCGCTACGCGGCGTTTCCGGGCAGCGGAGCAGGAGGGTCCAGCAACTATATTGTGGGAGGGGTCGAAGCTTTGCTCACCTCATCCCGTGAGATTGTTAGCATTGATATCGCACCAACGAGCTTCACGGCACTTGCAATACTAAATGGAGACGATGGAGGTTCTGGTTTTGTTGATGAACCGTTAACAGATTCAGATGGATTCTTTGAGCTGGTTATCACTGGCGACAATTCAAATGATGAGATCCGGGTTTCGTTTGGTGACTACCGTAATGGTGCGAACGTTGATCCGGCTCAACTGTTTCAAACGTACGACGTTAGCTCACTGAACTCGACCCAACTGTCTTTCACCTACGATGGAAGTGACAGAAACCAATTTGGCTTGCTCACGCCTCAATTTTTCGCTGCGGACAATATCGTGATTTCAGTGCCTGAGCCGAGCGGTTTGGGCCTACTGTCACTCGGAGGGTTAGCAGCGATACGGCGACGACGTCGTTAGTGAATGCCAGCAAACGGCCGCAATTGGAGACGCGTTAGCAAGGAACCAGCCCAATACCACTCAGTCGACTGAAAATGGTCTATTACCTCACATCCGAATGGGGTTCCAAGAAGTATTTTTTCAAACTAACACGTTAGGTCGCTGGCTCGCTATAATCCAAGTTCCGATTTCAAACGTCTGTATTCCTGAAGAGATTCTTCCCAATGACCAATTCGAATTCACTTCTCAGAATTTTTTCAGCAGTATTAGCATGCTGTTTGGTTAATCCGTGCGATGCCCAAACCCAAACTGCACAAGAATGGACAGAGTTCCTTGGCGCCGACAGGACGAGTGAAGCTGCGGACGCTGCTCCGATCACCAAGTGGGATTCCAGCAACTACATCTGGGAAGCGGAACTGCCCGGTTTGGGATGGTCGTCACCTGTTTACGCGGACAACAAAATCTGGCTTACAACCGCCGAAGTTCAAGAAGCGGATCCCGAGAAGATAAAAGAAAAACGAAAGGGTGTTCAATTCTCGGAAATGAAAACCACTGCGGGCTCCATGGAGCTTAAAGCGGTTTGCGTGGCACTCGACACGGGCGAAATATTGCACGATATTTCGCTGGCGAAGGTGAGTGATCCAGAACTGATCAATCCGATGAACTCCTATGCTTCTCCAACCGCCGCGATCGCGGATGGAAAAGTTGTCTGCCACTTTGGAAACTATGGGACTTGGTGTCTCAACGCGACTACTGGGGAACCGATCTGGGACACCAAGTATGTTGTTGATCATAGTGTTGGGCCTGGTAGTTCACCCGTAATCTACCAAGACAAAGTCATCTTGGTTTGTGACGGGATCGATCAGCAGTTTGTGGCGGCCGTCTCGTTAAGTGATGGGGAAGAGGTTTGGAAGACAGCTCGGCCGCCGATGCGAAATAAGAACGGCGAGTATCAAAAAGCATATTCGACTCCGCTTATGATCGAGGTAGGTGGAAAGCCTCAAGCCGTTATTCCCGTTGCTCAGTGGATCGTTTCCTATGATCCCAACACAGGTAAAGAAATCTGGCGGGTTGACCATGGTGAGGGATTCTCGCTTACACCTACCCCAAGCTTCGAAGATGGCATGGTCGTTTTTTCGACCGGATTTATGCGGCCTGAAGTCCTCGGAATTGACCCGACTGGCAGCGGCGATGTGACCCAGTCACATGTCAAATGGCGTGCAAAGAACGGGCCGGACATGCCGTCCTTTTTAACTTTCGATGGAAAAGCATACTTCCTTTCGGGGAAAGGGATTTTAAATTGCGCCGACGTTGCAACCGGCGAGATCGTTAACCGGGCTCGAATTGGCGGGAACTACTCGGCAACACCGTTGATGTCCGGCGGAAACATCTATCTATCCAGTCGCGAAGGAAAAGTCACGGTAGTCAAAGCCGATTCGACGCTTGAGATCATTTCCACCAATAAGTTCGAAGGGCAGATTCTCGCGACCCCCGCACCAGTAGGAGATGATTTAATTTTCCGTGTGGGTGAAAAGCTGTACCGGATCGGTAAGAAGTCGGCCGGTTAGAAGACCGCTTGGTTAAGTGTCATTTCTACCCAATCCCCCTAAACCAACGTTGTAGAGCCTGATTCTGGGGCTCACGAAAAAACGAGCAACGGCCGATAGGTTAGAATAAGCAGTAAAAACCGGGATGAGACCCTATTTTACCCCTTGAGGGATAGGGTCTGATTCGCCATGATTACGAGTTCAAAATTTTCAAGCATTCAAATGTCCGCGCTTAACTTGCGTTTCGGCGGATAGTCAAAAAACCGGAGCAATTGATTTATGGCTCGTTACACAAGAGCTAAAGGCCGCATTAACCGCCGTTTGGGCGTTTTGATTTACGAAAATGGTGGTGCCAGTCGCGCGTTTGAGAAGCGTGGAAACCAACCTCCCGGTATGCACACGCGTGGACGTCGCCCGTCCAACTACGGTAAAGCGTTGCAGGAAAAGCAAAAGATCAAGCATTACTTTGGGCTCGGTGAACGACAGCTGCGTCGCTACTTTGCAAAAGCGACTCGCATGAAAGGCAACACCGGTGAAAACTTGTTGCTGATTTGTGAAAGTCGGTTGGACAACGTTGTCCGTCGCTTGGGTTACACCCATACACGCCCACAAGCTCGCCAAGGGATCGCACACGGTCACTTTCGCGTGAATGGTCAAAAGGTAGACAAGCCTTCGTTCATGCTTCGTCCTGGCGATGTAATCACGCTCAAGCCCAAGGCTAACGTGGTTAACCTTTACCGCAGCATCGTTGGTACTGGTGTCGAAGGGGCAGGAATCGAATGGGGCTCGTTCGACTCGGAAACTTTCACGGCAACCATCAGTGGTGAGCCGGGAGCTTCTGACATCAGCTTGCCAGTAGACGCCAACATCGTTGTCGAATTCTTGTCTCGATAATTGTGAATTGGTTGTTCATCAACACCCGTTAGAACTCAATATACATCTGAAAACATTCAGTTAAAATCAGAAGCGGCATTCCAACAGGATGCCGCTTTCTTTTTTTCAAGGGACAAACTTTAATGCATACGCAAGTCGTTGTTATTGGCGGTGGACCTGGTGGATACGCTGCCGCATTTTTGGCCGCTGACGAAGGTCTCGAAGTTACACTTGTTGAAGCCGAAGGAAAACTGGGCGGCACCTGCTTGCTTCGCGGCTGTATCCCCTCAAAGGCTCTATTGCACGTGGCCAAAGTGATCCACGAAGCAGAAGAGATGGGCTCCGAATGGGGTGTCGAATTCAACAACCCAAAAATCGAAATCGACAAACTTCGCGCTCGTAAGGAAAGCGTGATTTCTACTTTGTCGGGTGGGCTGGGAAAGCTCGCTAAAGCTAGAAAAGTAAAAGTCATTTCGGCGTTTGCAAAATTTGCCGACAGCAAAACACTGACCCTCGAAGGCGATCACGAATCGATACCAGACGACCGCCAATTAACTTTTGACCATTGCATTATCGCAGCCGGAAGTGTCCCAGCCATGCCGGGTGCTTTTAACCTTGGCAACGATCGCGTGATGGATTCTACCGGTGCCTTGCAATTGACCGACATCCCCGAAACGATGCTGGTAATCGGTGGCGGCTATATCGGGCTTGAGATGGGAACGGTCTATGCCAACATTGGTACCAAAGTAAGCGTGGTTGAGCTTCAGGACGGATTACTGATGGGCGCCGATCGTGATCTCGTTCGTCCGTTGCAAAAACGGCTGAAGCACCTGTTTGAAGACCGTATTTTTCTGAACACCAAAGTTGGTTCTGTAAGCATGCAGGGAGAGAAGGTCCAAGTCACCTTCGAGGGCCCAGCCAAGTTCGGCACTGAGCTTTACGACCGCGTGCTGGTTTCTGTTGGACGCTGGCCTAACACCAAAAACTTGGGGCTGGAAAATACCCCGATTAAAACCGACCAACGTGGATTTATCGAGCACGACAACCAACAGCGCACGGCCGTCCCCAACATCTATGTAATTGGCGATGCTGCTGGTGAACCGATGTTGGCGCACAAAGCCAACCACGAAGGCCGCGTTGCTGCAGAGGTAATCCTGGGACACCCTGTGACCTTTGACAAACGAGCGATCCCTGCCGTCGTCTTCACCGATCCTGAGATCGCTTGGGCAGGTTTGACTGTCGAAGAAGCCAAGGCTGAGGGCGTTGAGCACGAAGTTGTAACTTACCCATGGGCAGCCAGCGGTCGTGCTCAAGCTTTAGGAATCACGGATGGTCTGACAAAGTGGATCGTCGAGCCAGAAACGGGCCGAGTTCTGGGCTGCGGAATCGTCGGTAGCGGGGCTGGAGAGTTGATCGCCGAAGCAACGTTGGCTATCGAAATGGGCTGCGAGATTCGCGATATCACCGAAACCGTCCACGCCCATCCAACACTGAGCGAAACACTCATGAACGCGGGCGAAGTGTTCTTTGGTACCGCGACTGAGATCTACAAGCCCAAGCGAAAGAAGTAAGTCAAACTTTCAGGCAAGCAATCTTTTGCCGGTTCCGCGCGGCAGCAAGGCGTCAAATATGAACAACCGACAGGTTCAGCGAGAACTCAGATCGCCGCGTGAGATTCGTAAGATGCGAACGGCGGGTTTGCTGGTTTGGCAAGCTCATCAGGCGGCTTATCAAATCATGAAGCCGGGCGTAACCACTGCAGAGCTGAACGAAGCGGTTGCCAACGTGTTTCGTGAAAACAATGCTGAACCGTTGTTTTTGAATTACCCGGGCCCGACGCCTTACCCGGCGGAAACCTGTATCTCGGTCAACGAAGAATTGGTCCACGGAATCCCAGGCCCACGCAAAATCGTCGAAGGTGATGTGGTCAGCCTAGATACCGGTTGCAGGATTGCAGGTTGGTGCGGAGACGCGGCTTACACGCACACGATCGGGGAAATCACCGCAACGCAAAAATCTTTGCTGGATGTCACTCTAGCAACACTCAACCTTTCCATCGACTTGCTTGCCACAAAGAAAAAATGGAGCGAGGTGGCGACTGAAATGGAAGCGATGGTTCACGACGCTGGTTTTCACGTTGTCGAAGAGATGGTCGGTCATGGCATCGGCAAAAATCTCCATGAAGCCCCCTCGGTACCGAACTACTGCAGCGGTGAGTTTATCGCGACCGGCGATTTTGATTTGCGACCGGGTGTTGTGATCGCGATCGAGCCGATGGTTCAGGTCGGTACAAAAGAGCTGATCTGCCTAGAGGACGGCTGGACCCAGATCGCTGCAGATAAAAAGTACGCCGCCCATTTCGAACACACCGTCGCAATAACCAACGACGGCCCAAAACGGCTGACCGGCCCACCCAACGAAGAGGAAATGGCAGACCTGCCCGATTGGCTGCAAGACAAAGACCAATGGCTGGTCTGGTAGCCAATACAAACTATGAAGGAATCGACTCGTCGGCGAACAGGCTTTGCAAGGACTGCCGCTTGCGAACTTCGATTGGTTTGCCGTCGACGATCAGTACTTCAGCTGTCATCGGTTTACTGTTGTAGTTGGATGACATCACAAAACCGTACGCTCCCGCACATCCGATGACGAGATAATCACCGACTTGGGCAGTTGGTAATTCACAGCTACTGACGAAACCGCCCTCGGATTGGGTAAAGATATCACCCGATTCACACAGCGGACCGCCAACGACGACCGACTCGACACTGGATTCCGACTCGCGTCCATCAGCATAGGCGATCGACATGGGGTGATACGCTCCGTAAAGAATCGGACGGGCTAAATTGTTGAATCCCGCATCCACCAGATAGAACTTGTTACTGCCCATCGTCTTGATCGCACGGATTTCGGCAACGAGGGAACCGCATTCGGCGACCAGAAAACGGCCAGGCTCGATTTCCAAAGTGAGCGAATGGCCGAACTCCGTTTCCAGTGACTTTCGAGCCGTATCCCAGACTTGGAAGTAACGGTCGATGTCGATTGTTGCGTCTCCATCACGATAGGGCGTGGGAAGTCCACCGCCGGAGCTGATCGTTGTGAGCGAAGGTCCAACAACCTTTGCACAAGCAACCATCGCGTCACAGACTTGCGACAAGTGCTCGAAATCGGTGCCCGATCCGATGTGCATATGCAAACCGGTAATCGTCAGTCCGTGTGAGCTGGCGATTCCAACACATTCCTCTAGCTGTTCGTGCCAGATTCCGTGCTTGGATTGCTCGCCGCCTGTATTGGTTTTTTGCGAATGGCCATGCCCAAAGCCAGGATTGATTCGCAAAGTCACATTTGCACCGGGACAAATCTGGCTCAACTGCGAAAGCATATCGGACGAGCCCGCGTTGACGTGCAGTCCATATTTCTGAACCAACTCGATCGCTTCACGATCAAACAAGTCAGCCGTGAACACGACGGGGTGGCTATCGTCAGAAAGGTCATAGCCGGCGGCCTGGGCTCGCAACACTTCGCCTGCACTCACTGCATCAACGACTACGCCATTTTTCCGCATAAGATCGAGCACGGCGATGTTGGAATTTGCTTTTTGAGCAAAACGGATCACGTCAAAGGCTCGCAGCTTTTCGATTTGTTGCACAATCGTGTCGGCATCGTAGACGTACGTTGGCGTTCCGAACTTGGCGGCGATTTCCGAAACTTTGACACCTGAAATTTGATTGGTGACGTTAGAGATATTTTGAACTGACATGTCTTTATTTACATTCCCTGAGATTTCTATCTTGTCATCCCAAGATAACGAAACTCGGCCGGCTCGATAAGTAGTAAAAAGGGCAACGATAACAGGTAGCGATAAAAACCCACCCTTGTTTTGCTACCTGTGCGGAGCAGGCTACGCCGATTCGGATTGTTGGCTAGTATCGTGGGAGACGACGACCGAGATCGTGTCGATCGCTCGTCGTGAGGCTTGTTTGATCGTGAACGTTGCGTTTCCAATAACGACTTGCCGCCCAACGCGGGGGACTTCTTTCAGCTGATCCATGATCAGTCCGCCGATCGTGTCGAACTCTTCGTCCTCGGGCAGTTGGAGTCCCAATACCTCGTTGACTACTTCGACATGGGCAACTCCCAATACCTCTGCAACTCCCTCCGAGGTCACGCAGATATCTTCTCGCTGCTCGTTGTCGGTTTCGTCGACGATTTCTCCGACGATCTCCTCAAGAACATCTTCGATCGTGACAACGCCAATCATGCCGCCATATTCGCCGCGCACGATTGCCAAATGGATTCGTAAATTACGAAACTCTTCCAGCATTTCATCCAGCAACTTGGTTTCTGGAACCCGGATCGGTTCGCGCAAGAGTTTTACAAGCGGCTTGCGTTTCGACTCGGGCCGCAGCGATTCACGAAGAAGGTCTTTGGTGTACAAAATACCGACAATGTTATCTTTACTGTCTTCAAAAACAGGGATTCGGGTTCGACCGCATTCGACAACAAACTCCAGCATCTCACTCCAGTTGGTGTTTACGTCCAACGAGTCGACTTTGAAGCGGGGCGTCATGATGCTGCCGACATCTTTCTCGTCCAGTTCGATCACACCTTCGATCATTTCCCGTTCGTCTTCGTCGACCAAACCTTCCCGCTCTCCCTCAGACACGATCGACCGAATCTCGTCTTCGAGTGCTTCTTCCTCGTCCTCGTCTTCCTCGGCACCCGTTGCGCGTTGCACCAACTCGCGTACGAATTGGCTGCCAACCATCAACGGCCAAACCACAAGCGAAACTGCAGACCAGACTCGCCAGGTTCTGAACAAAAAAGCTGCCGCGCAGATCTGAGAGATGCCGAACGGGATCCAGCTGTTGGCGGCTAACATGATTATTGACAACATTGCCACGACCGAGAACCAGTGTGCGGCTGTGTACTCTCCCAGTTTCGCAGCGCCGGGTAGCCAGCCGACGGCAGCACAAATCGTGACCGTGGTGGCAATGATCCGCAAAGTCTCTGCTCCCAGAGCCATGCGGTCCTCGAGACCAAGTATTGTACCGAAAAGATTTTTCTTACCGCGTCGCTCGCAGTACTCTTCCAGATCGTGTTTAGCGAATTCGTTGAGAACTTGTGCGCCGGTAGCGGCAAATGTCGTCAGGACGATGCCGGCGATGGCTAGCCAGAATAAAAGACCAAGCGTCATTACTCAGCGGGCTCCGGCGATTCAAATTTATAATCGAATCCAAGCGAATTCATCATCGCCCGTTCGTTGGCCCGCATCTCAGCTCGATCTTCATCACAGTGGTCGTCCAAGCCGGCCAGATGAAGTGTGCCATGAACGACGTACAAAACCAGTTCCATCTCCAACGTTGTGTCGACTTCTTTGGCCACACTCATTGCCGTTTCTGCGCTGACAACGATTTCTGCCTGAAAGTTGTTATTGGCTGGGTTCTCACCCAGCTCAAAAGTGATCACATCAGTAGGGTAATCGTGATTGAGAAACTGCAAGTTGATTTCGTGGATCCGTTGGTCGTTGACGATCGCGATACTAATTTCTGCGTTGTCGATCGCCTTGTAGGCCAGAGTTTTGAGAGCTGCGTTTTGCAGCGTTGCTTCCAAGTCTGTACAGGAAGGGATTTTGGCAAGTACGTTTTCAGGTAGTGAATCGGTGTGGACTTCGACTGTATTCAATTTTTAGGCCAGTTGTTTTTCGGTCGGTTTTTCTTTGTCCTGAGACTGTTCAGGATACTTTACTCGGCCATGATACATCGCATTCAACGATTTGATCATGCTTTCCTCAATGGTATGTAATTGTTGGAAAGTGATCGGGCATTCGTCAAGCTGCCCATCGTTCAATTTGTGCTTTAAAATTGTCTGAACAAGACTTTCAATTCGGGAAGGAGCTGGCTCACGCAACGCTCGACTGGCTGATTCAACGGAATCGGCTAGCATCAAGATCGCCGCTTCGGAGGTTTGGGGTTTGGGGCCAGGGTAGCGGAAAGAATCACGATCCACAGGTTGGGCATTCTCGTCGCCCTCGAGCTGAGCTTTGGCTCGATTGTAAAAGAACTCAACCACAGTCGTTCCATGATGCTGTTCGATCAAGTCGATGATGCGCTGGGGGAGTTTGTGCTGTCGTCCCATTTCTGCACCGTCTTTTACATGTGCGATAATGACGATCGTACTCATCGTCGGTTCAAGATCGTCGTGTTTATTCTCGCCACCACTTTGGTTCTCGATAAAGTACTCCGGCTTGCGGACCTTGCCCACGTCGTGAAAGTAAGCACCGACTCGACAAAGCAGTCCGTTGGCCCCGATCGATTTGGCAGCTGTTTCTGAAATCGAAGCAACATTGATACTGTGGTTATATGTTCCCGGAGCTGTCTGGACTAATTGCTTCAACAACGGGTGATTAGCGTCACCTAATTCCAACAAACTGATATCGGTTTGAATATCAAACCACTGCTCGATAAACGGCAGCAGGACGGTGATAAACAGCCCTGCCAACGCCGCACTGCCGGCGTACCACATGCCGTCACGAAGCAGTTCTCTGGTAATGGGTTGCCCGAGTAGGCTGTGAATTCCGATCACGATTGGGAACGTAATAATGGCACAAATCATTCCGATGTAAACCAGTTTGGTACGACTGCGAATCGTGCCACAAAGCATCGCTGAAGTGCATGTTGCCGCTGCCAGGATCACAAATTCTCCAACTCCATATCCGTGCAAAATCGTAAACGCCAGCGCGATCAACGAACTGAGGAAAATTGCCAGCTCTGTGTTATAGGCAATGGCGATGATCATCGCGCAGATCATGAAGGGGATTATTTCAGCTCGCAGATCTTCGTTTGCAGCAAGAATCCAACCAAGTAAAAACGTGGCTCCGGATAATCCAACCAACATGGAAAAGTGTTTGAAGTCATCCAGCAGATTTTGATCACGATGCCGGAGATAACTGCAAAGCAAAGAAAATATCACGAGAAAGGTACCGAGGAACAGGCACGAACGAGCGAAGTGTTGTGCCACCGTCATGCTTTTGACCATCTCATCATGCTCAGCTCTCAATAGAGCGATGTCATCTCCATCGAGAGGGACACGACACCGAATAACAGAACGCCCAGCGTCTTCGAATTTTTTGTCTAGCGGTGTACCTGGTTCATATTTTTTCATCTCCGGTTCTACGGAATCGACAGAAAGCTCCCGATCTTTTTCTGTTTTGTCCGGGTCCAGCTTAAGTGTGCTGGGCAGTTGCGGACGCAGCCAATCAAACAGTCGGTCGGCGACAAGAAAGGGATCAGAAATCGACGGCTCGTTTTGGAGTTCCAAACGGAGATTCGATTTCAAACGCTCACTGATTTCGGCGATCCGAACATTGCTGACCGGGACCAGTTTCCAGTCGTTCGGAGTGCCTTTGTTGTAGACTTTGATTTCTTCCAACCTGCCGTCTTCGAGTTCATGTTCCAGGTTGGTCAACAAACCGTTCTCGTCAATTTCAAGGAACGCTTTGTCGATCACTTTTCGCAAAGTCTCCAACGCCTCATCGTTTTTCAACGCCTCGCGAAACTTGTTCAGTTCGCTTGTCGGGTCGTCGATATCGATGTCGCTTACATCGGGCTCGGCAAGGAATTTTGACCAGACGTCGTCTTTGACTTGTTGAATCGATTCCTGCATCACTTCAAAGACGTCTACGATCAGTTGCCCTCGCAGATCGACCAAAACCTGCCGATCATTTTCGTAGTAGCAATTGATCTCGCGGCGGGCACGTGTGCGAGCTTCGTCTGTTTTCTGAGTATCCAGAAACTCAAAACTGGCTCGCGCGTACATGTCGCGCAAGGGTGCTTGCCGGGTCCGATAGGGGAATGCCGGGTTCCAGCCGAATGCCAGTAACCATAATACGATTGACGTTAAACCGCATAGCAGAAATTTTGACCAGACGTCGCGACGACCGACAAACTCCATAGTGGCGGCACTGATGCCGGTTCGGGAGTTGGGCAGCGAGCGACGTACGCGTGATGTCGAATTGTTTGACATAAGAATCGACTGGAGCCACAACCTGGGTCGCAGCTCCCGTCTTTATCCGTACTTTTAGTTCGTACTTTATTTACTTTTGCGTTTTGCAGATTTGGAATCACTAAGACCGTCATTGTTGCCGTCATAAGCTTCAACGATCTTTTGCACCAGGCGATGCCTCACAATGTCGGCTTGTGTGAGCTTGACTGCGGCAACGCCATCAATCTTGCCCAATCGTCTAAGTGCATCAGCCAATCCACTCTGCTGAGACCTCGGAAGGTCAGTTTGAGTGGGATCGCCCGATACGACAATTTTAGAATCATGTCCCATCCGCGTTAAGAACATTTTCATCTGCGAAACCGTGCTATTTTGGGCTTCATCCAAAATAATAAACGATTGATTGAGCGTTCTGCCTCGCATATACGCCAAAGGCACGACTTCGATTACGTCCTGAGAAATCAGTCTTTGGACCTGATCGTAGCCGACCATTTCGTTAATCGCATCCAGTAAAGGCCGCAGGTAAGGATTGATCTTTGCCTGCATGTCACCTGGAAGATAACCAAGGCTTTCCCCAGCTTCGACCGCGGGACGGACCAAAACGACTTTCCGAATCTGCTGTTGCTTGAGCGCTTCGATCGCCATCGCGACGGCAAGGTAAGTTTTACCTGATCCAGCGGGACCGGTGGCAAAGACGAGATCTTTGTTTCGAATGGCTTCGATGTAAGTTGCCTGCCCAGGAGTACGGGGACGAATCTGCCGGCCCACTTCATGCACTTCGATCGAGTGCGATGCGCTGATGCCGGGTGATTCCCCTTTGACTCGTGCGATCGTGTCGTCAAATAACGCGGGCGTAAGGTTGCCACGTTTGCGAACGATGTGAGTCAGGATCTCGATCGCTTCTGTCGCTTGCGAGACCGCTTTTTCATCATCACCGATCACTCGGATCTGTCCGTCACGGTGAACGATCTTTACAGGAAAGTGTTCTCGTAGTCGTCGAAGATGTTGATCTTTTGCGCCAAAGAGTGGCAGTACGATACTGGGTTCAATCGAAGAGATTGTTGCTTCTGTCATGTTCATTGCGGGGTAATACCGCATCCACAGGAAGTGTTTCAGCATCGCGAATCTTATTCGAAGAAGTTAGGCTTCGAAACTTGCTGCTCGCGCAGCAATGATTTCGTGATACTTAGAGTCTACAAATATAGCTGACGTTAAGACCTAACTAATGCCAAGACTCCTTAACGATTGTAAGTCCTTGCCAGCCAACAATATAGGGTTTCTCTCACACTTTCATGACGTTCACTACACTTCCTATCAACATTTTAAGCCGTAAAAGCGGAACCAAATGCCCGCTGTAAGTCGAGTACGTGCTACAGGACATTTTGAGCCAGTCAGGGTTCGGTCGAAAATTTGAAGTTGGAAAATTGGCTCCGCGGGGAGCGTCGCCCTTCCGAAAAGCGGCGCGGACAAGCTGAACCAACTAAGATGACAGAGCTTCCAGTTCTTCCCATCGCTCGTAGGACTTGGCCAATGAGGCCTCAAGCTCTTTTAGTTCGTTTTGTTTTTCGGCGATTTGTTCTTTGGGTTGTTGAAAGAACGCAGGATCGGTCATTGCCTTATGGATCACTGCGATTTCTGATTCCTGTTTTTCGATGAGCTGAGGAAGCTTTTCCAGCTCCAATTTTTCTTTGTATTTGAGCTTTCTCAGTTTTGGCTCAGGCGAATCCTGTTTCGATTCTGAATTCTGTTTCGATTTAGGATCTTTGGCTACCTTGGCCTTTGCAGGCTTCGCCTCTTCAGATTTATGGCTTTGCCTGATCCAGTCGTCGTAGCCGCCGTCGTACTCTTTGACACTGCCGTTCTCGAATACGATCGAACTGGTTACCACGTTGTTCAGAAACTCACGATCGTGGCTGACGACTAGGATCGTTCCACCAAACTCGACCAACCGCTCCTCCAGCATCTCAAGCGTTTCCGTGTCGAGGTCGTTTGTTGGTTCGTCCAAGACGATCAGGTTTGCAGTTTTAGTGAACAGTTTTGCAAGTAGCACACGATTCCGTTCGCCACCGGAAAGGAACTTGATCGGCGTTCGAGCTCGTTCTGGGGCAAACAGGAACTCCTGCAAGTAACCATAAATGTGTTTTTTTGTGTCACCGATCTGGATATGGTCGTACCCGTCACTTACAGCAAACTGAACGGTCGCATCTGGGTCAAGCTGTTCTCGAAGTTGGTCAAAGTACGCAACCTCCAGATTGGTGCCGAGTTTTACCGTACCGCTATCGGGTGTAAGTTCACCAAGTAGCGTTTTCAACAGCGTTGTTTTTCCCACGCCGTTGGGCCCGATAATTCCGACCTTGTCTCCACGCATGATCTTGGTCGAAAAATTCTCAAAGATGTTTCGGTCTTCGTACTTAAACGTTAACTCTTTTGCGTCGACCACCAACGTTCCGCTCTTTTGGCCTTCCTGGATTTTCAAGTTGGTGGTTTTAACCGCGCTACGACGCTCGCTCCGCTCCTCTCGCAGCTTTTTCAACGCGCGGACTCGACCTTCGTTTCGCGTTCGTCGAGCCTTGATCCCTTGGCGAATCCAGACCTCTTCTTCAGCCAATCGTTTGTCAAACAGAGCGTTCTGTTTTTCTTCGGCGGCCAAAGCCTGTTCCTTGCGGACGAGAAACGTTTCGTAGTCGCAGGACCAGTCAAAAAGCCGCCCGCGATCGATCTCCAAAATTCGATTGGCCATCCGCCTTAAAAACATTCGATCATGCGTCACAAACATGAACGCAGCAGGCCATTTGCTGAGAAACGTTTCCAACCAATGGATCGCTGTGATATCCAGATGGTTTGTCGGTTCGTCTAGCAACAGCAAGCCCGGTTTGGACACGATCGCGCGAGCCAACAGAACTCTACGCTTCATGCCCGAAGACAATGTTTCGAATTTCCCTTCGGCATCCAGCTCCATTCGGGAAATGATCTGGTGGACTTCGTTCTGTTGTTGCCAGTGGAGCCGTTCATCATGGTCCTCATTCAACTCGGGCAAGCCGGTTGCAACGATTTCGGCGATCGAACCGGTGACGTCTTGGGGAACATCTTGTTGCAAAAGCGAAATATGGGTTCCCTGTTGCAAAATCAGGTTCCCACTATCGTACTCCTCTTGCCCACTAAGAATCCTCATGAGAGTGGTCTTGCCCGCGCCGTTTCTCCCCAACAGCCCGATCCGCTGACCAGCGTCGATTCGACACGAAACGTTATCCAGAAGCGGCGGACCGCGAAATCCAATAGTCAAATTCTCAAGCGTAACAATCGGCATTTTTACATCGAGTGGTTGGTTAAATTCAAAGCGAACATGAGGGTAATCGGGTTAACCAAATTCAACAAGCCAAAACAAACCTTCGTGAAAGATCGCCCATTTTGAGCATTCAAGGTGGCTTTCGGAGCGGATTCTCGATGGCGTATTGGCTTTTAGAGGATATGATTACAATGTCCGTCGCCGGCAATGGAATTTTGAAACTTTGAGATCAATAATGAACATTCGTGAAATCACTCTAATATTCGTTTTGGCATTTTCGTTTGCTTTAACAGCTTCGGCTCAGGTTGAGACTGAACCGGCCCCCGCTGGAGAGCAAGTAGAAGATAGAGTTGAGGCAGTTGAAACCGAAGAGGTAGAGCCCGCCGCTCCGGCCGACGCTGAACCGGAACAAGAGCCGGAAAAGGAAGCAGAGAAACCAGTTCCCAAATCTTACGAGTTCACGATCCAGCACAACCACGATACGACACCGGTCAAGAATCAGGGCGTGACGGGAACTTGCTGGTGTTTTGCTTCCGCATCGTTTCTTGAATCCGAGTTATTGCGAGAAGGAAAAGGCGAATACAACTTTTCGGAAATGTTCATCGTTAGAAACATCTACATGGACAAGGCGTTTAATTACGTCCACCGAAGCGGAAAAACGAACTTTAGCGAAGGGGCGCTGGCTCATGATTTCATCCGCGCTGCGTCGCGACACGGACTGGTTCCCGAACAAGTTTACGATGGGTTGGATGAAGGTGTCACAAAACATGACCACGCTGAAATGGCTGCTGCTCTAACAGGGTTTCTGGACGGAATTGTGAAACGACGGAGTCTTTCGCCTAAATGGAAAAAGGCTTTTGGTGCCGTGATCGATACGTACTTGGGTTCGGCTCCTGAAAAATTTGAGTATCAAAAGAAAAGCTACACACCTAAATCGTTCGCTGAGTCGATTGGATTTTCGGAAGACAACTATGTGAGCATCACTTCGTTCAACCATCACCCGTTTGGACGAGAATTCGTTTTGGAAATTCCTGACAATTTTTCCAGTGGCTCGTTCATGAATGTTCCCATTGATCAACTGGTTGAAACGATTGACAATGCTTTGGAAAATGGATTTACGGTTGCCTGGGACGGAGATGTTAGCGAGAGCGGTTTTAATCAAGCTCGCGGTCTAGCCGTTATGCCAACCGAAGAGGGCCGCCGAAAGTCCCTTAGGATGCCTGTTGATGAGATCGAAGTCACTCAGGACATGCGTCAAGAGACGTTTGAGAATCATACTTTGACCGATGACCACCTCATGCATCTAACTGGTGTTGCGACGGACCAAAATGGAACGAAGTATTACATCATCAAAAATTCATGGGGCGAGACCGGAGAGCGGGATGGCTACCTCTATATGTCTGAAACCTATGTGCGAGCCAAAACGATCGCGATTACGTTGCACAAGGATGCGGTTCCAGAAACCAAACCTGAAAAGCCCCAAGCGGCCAAGTAGAGCAGGTAAACGTATTGCTAAACGTGTTCCGATACTCCTTTGCGATCACACTGCTGTGGATTGGTTTTATTCTCGCGATTAGTTTTGTAGAAACACCGGTCCGATTTCAGGTCGAGTCACTCAAACAAGCGGATGTGCTTGCGATCGGCCATCGTGTTTTTCATGCGTTAAACTATGCCGAAATCGGTTTTGCCACCATTATCGCGATCAGCCTGTTCGCAACTCGCCCTTCCGCTCTGTGCCTTTGCGTTGCTGGAATTGCGATAGCAATACTGGCCGTTCAGACTTGGATGCTGTTTGGAATTTTAGATGAGCGAACACTAGCCAAGATCGCTGGTGAAGAACTCCCCGATTCCCCTTGGCACTTGGTTTACATCGGTTTGGAGTTGATCAAGCTCGCGTTCTTGACCGGCTTGGCCTCAACGCAGATTCGTCAATTCGCTCAAACATCTTGCCCCACCGAACAAAGTGTCATGACGGAGGAGTGAATCGACTGGTCGCTAGCAGAGCATTCTCAAACCGCTTGCGACGTAGACGGACATAGACACCCAACCCTCAATTTTCTAACGTTGCGACGAAATATTTCGCAACTTTACGGGCTTGGGAAAATGACTCTTTACAATCGAATCATTTCGGTAGTAACCAGTATCTTGATCTCCATTTACGCTTCTGGAGTATTGGCGCAGGATTTACGCGTTGAGTCTCAAGTCTTTGTGGAAGGAACAGAGACGCCGGTTTCCGAGAACCTGACGTTGTTCAATGGCCAAATCACATACGACTTTCAATTCGCGAAAGACAATAGCAAGCAGGTTACTGAAATCGTGATCTTTGATCTGCGAACTCGACAGTTCGTGCTTCTGGATCTCGAGCGAGAACTTCGTACCGACATTGCTGAGTTCCAATTGTTAAAAATGGTGGAGAACCTGCGAGGGGTAGCTGAGGTCAATGAGGACACAAACTTTCTGCTGAATCCGGAATTCGAAACAGAGGTTGATCACGACAAAGGGATCGTAACCCTTTCCAATGATGATATGACGTATCAGGCTACGGGCTCTCAACCGGGCAATACTGCTGATCTAGGCAGCTATTTTGATTCGATGGACCAACTGACGCGATTGAGTGCGTCCGATCCAAGTCGGCTTCCTCCGTTCCCGCGACTTGCTCTCAACCAGGAAATTCAGCGCAACGGTTTGTTTCCTTCGGAAATCGAAGTTCGGTATCGCGCCGGGACGATTTCCAAAGAAGAGTTCCAGGCAAAGTCAAAACACACTGCTGGATGGGAGTTGTCCGACGAAGATCAGGTACGAATTAAGAAGGCAAAAATACACTGGATGCAATTCGAACGAGTCTCTTTGGCAACGTATCGAGGGATTGAAGAGCAGGCGGCAAAAAACTAATGCAGATTAGGCAAAATACAGCGATCACGGATGTAATTTGTCCAATGTCCACTCGTACGCCATTACAGATTCATTGTCGTGATTTAACGGTGTTGTGGAAGCAATTAGACCGATTGGGAATCGGTTCCCTATCAAAATTATTGGTAAATAATTTTGCATTCCCAAGAGGTGTGACTTTAGAATCGAATAAAACTGGTCATTGACCAGAAATCAAACAACATTTCAACCGCATCATCGAACTAAATTTGAGAAATGCGGACTATCAATATTTAGACGAGCAGAATTGTCTCTAGCCGAAAGGTTAGGGGCACGAAAAGGCAAATTCGAAGTTGCTCTGAGTGAGGTAGTTTACTTTCGTCGTAGCGATACGGTGATTGGTTATGGGAGATGTATTGTGCTTGAGATTAAACATAAATCTTCTGGCAAGGTGCTTGCCAGGTTAAATAAGGCGGATTCGCTCGCTGGGCGAAAGATAAATGGCGTCAATTTATCTGGGGCCAGTTTTGTAGGCCAGGATATGCGAGGGGTGGGCTTTATTAGTTGTAACCTCACCGATGCTGATTTCAGCGGTTGCAACTTGGGAAAAAGCCTAGTCAAAAATTCGGTTTTGCGTCGGGCAAATTTTTCTAATACTGTCTTTGACGAAGCTAATTTTTCGGATGCGATCTTTGAGGTTGCCGACTTTTCCAATGCTGTTGGGAAAAATGTCAAGTTCCGCCACTCCAAGTTGAACGGCGCTGACTGCACCAAAGTTGACTTTTCCGGCTCCGATTTTTCGTTCGCCGAGATCCGAGCCAATTTTCAACGTGCCAATCTAAAGAATTCAAATCTATATGGTGCGGATCTTTCCACAGGCAGCTTTGTTTATGTGGATTTCGAAGGTGCTAATATGACAGACGCAAAAATCTTGCGAGCTGATTTCACTTACGCCAAAATGCAAGGTTGTATCGGCACCAACGGCAAACCTTGGGGCCAAACTGTAAAGAACCCTCAGAAGAAGAAGTGGTGGCAAGGCTGGAGCAAAGCTGCCCTTTAGAAGGGGCAACGGGTTTGCCTGAGTAGCATTTTGCTGTTAGGTGCTAACCAGATTCTGGTTTGGTACGTGTCAGTTTTGGACAGTTTTGTGTATACTTCTGCTTGTGACAAACTCTAAATCTATCCAAGTTTCTCCTATCGACCACATCACTTTGGTCGTTGCTGACGTCGAAGCGTCGCGTAAATTTTACGTCGACTTGCTTGGGATGAACGAAGTCCCGCGCCCCGCTTTCAGTTTCCCCGGTGCCTGGTTCCAATCCGGGGCAACGCAGATTCATATCACGTTGTCTGATCAAGACTCCGGTTTGGCTGGCTGGGCGGACCGAAAGGTTGCAAAGACATCCCGAGGTCATCATTTTGCTTTTCAGGTCGACGACATTGATCTCGCGGTCGAAGTGTTGCATGAGGCCGGTATCGAAATCGTGGATGGCCCTAAAACGCGGCCTGACGGGCCACAGCAGATGTACTTTTATGACCCCGATGGTCATTTGGTCGAGCTTTTTGCGCTTTGATAGCCCGCAGTGAGCGGAGTTAAGAGCCCGAATTTCGTGGGGAAAATGCGTCTCAGCAGCTATTTTGAACTTTTTCAAATAAACTTCCAAGATATCGCTTAAACCTCCGAACCTGTGTTAAACGATCGCGTCTTAGAGGTCGTTGCCCATGAAAAGGTTATGGGCATTTTTGCAAAAGTTACAAATTGATGGCAGGTGTGCTTCGCAGGCTCTCCATTGAATTTCCGAAAAGCCGTTTTGGAATCTTCAAGCCACTCAGTTTCAGACTTTTGCATCCAAGTTTAATCGGAAAGTCATTTTCCGAGCTTGGGAATTATTAAGTTCTCTCTCTTAATTGTGCGTAACAGCACGTGGAGTAGTGAAATGCGTTTCATCAAATCAAACCAACAAGTCAATTCGATCAGCTTTAGTGCGATCACCGGCGCCGGTTTTGAGGTGCAGCGTAGCTACTCATTCTGCTCGTTACGCCTCGAACGTATTTGCGTCTGGCTATCCCAAGCAACGAATCCGTTGCCAGGGCCGGTCTCCGCCAGAGTCAGGGATTTTCTGGCAGGCATAAAGCCGGGACATAAACAAATGTCCACGGTGATGTCTGCCACGCAAGATCCCAACGGCCAGCGGACCGTGGGTTTGCCCGGTGGTTATGAAAACCGCGGGACAAGTCTTGCCATCGCCGGGATCGGACTCAGTTAGGGCTTTTTTGCCACAACTTGAAATCTGATCTACCGCCTGGCTTTTAGTCGCTGGTTCGGTAACGAGTGCACTTGCATATCCTCAACACGGATTTTGCATGTCGCAGTTTACTCCTTATCCGAGCTTTGCATCGAACAAATACACAGCGCGCGATTTCCGTATGTCTCGCGTTGCCTAAAAAGGAAGAGAAACTATGAACGCTGTAGATAAGCAAATCGAAGAAATCCGAACCACTGGTGAATTGGTAATTGCTGCTCAAGGCGGCGACCAGGTTGCATTTGGCCTGTTGTACGAGCGATTCCAGCCCGTCGTAATTGCCATCGCAATGCGACGACTGCGCAACATGACTGACGCTCAAGAATTGGCTCAAGATGTATTTGTTCAGGCAATGCAAAAACTGACCCAGTTGCGTCAACCTGAGTGCTTTGCGGGTTGGTTGCGTTCGATTACCGTTCGCATGTCAATCAATCGAGCCGTTCGGCGAGCACCTTCGGTCTCTGTAGAGCCCGAAATGTTGGCTGCAACTTTGGCAACCGACCGTTCGCCTTTGGACGACGCGTTGACAGCAGAGCGGGAAGATCAAGTCCGTGAGGGCTTGGGGCGTTTGCGAGACATGGACCGCGAAACCCTTGAAGCGTTTTACGTTCGGGGTCAGAGCTTGATCCAAATGAGCGACGAATTCGACGCTCCTATTGGTACTATCAAGCGACGTTTGCACGTGGCTCGAAAGCGATTGGCAAAGGAAGTTGAAGAAATGGTACAGGCTTAATTGTCGCACCAACAATTCAACGAACCGAGGCAAACTCGCAACGGTAAACACGTTTTACCATTCGTAAAATTTAGGCCGCAAGACGATCGTCTTGCGGCCTTTTTCGTCGGATAGACGCACAACCTGCAAACTATTCGAAGTTTATCCGCGATTCGTTTCGTCAGGCACAGCCTGATCTACGAAGTCCATCCGCAATTCTCGGTTGAGGATTGCTGCCGCTATTCCGATCTCCTGAGTAGAGCGATAGGTCATCAATTTAAGCGACTTTTTTGTTGGATTCGAATTCCCAATGGTGCTGCGTATGACCAACTGATACAGCTTTTCAGAGTTTGCCCTTGTACCGCTAAAGGCCAGTTCGATCGACTTGATTTCAGACCTGTCCCACGTAAACGAATCGGAACCCAGTAACCAAAAACGATCGATTTCCAACTGTTTCGGTTCGACGCGAATCTCGAACCTTCTAGTTCCAAAATAGATCGAGATGAATGCGGCCGCCAAACCTATCAAACCAAACACACAGCCAAATAACTTTGCTGAGATTGGCGGAAGCCAGATGACCATGGCGGCGCCTATCATCGCAAAAACGCTTCCCAAAAAGGTCATAAACAGAAACCCTTTGGAAACGTATTGACTGGGGACACGAATCTCCAAACCTCTCGAAGTTTCATCTATTACGATTCGAGAGGCAGCGGGAAATTGAAGGTTGTCGATATCCATATTCCGCACCATCGCTTGCCACGAAACACCATCCAGTCCCGGCGGCTGGAGTCCCATGTTCAAACTCAGTGAATGGACGAGCCAATCTAGCTCGTCATCGTTTAGATGCCTTAGTAACCCAGTCTTTTTGCCGGTAGGATGCATGATCTGAAGTTCGTTGATTGGTTTTTCGTTTACTTCTTGCCCGCTGGGACCGACATCTATGTTGACCACTTTATCTCGGTCAAACTCAAACCACTTCGTACCCAAGATCGACTTCCGCTCGATAAACAACCCGCTGTGTGTTACGCCGATCATCACTTGGCGAGTGCCCAAGTTGATCGCATAAACCAGCAGCGCGACTCCAATACCAATAAAAAGTAACGCAAAGAGCCCTATTGCGACCCAAGGTTGGCCCTCACCACCTTCCGGTTCAGCCAATAAAAAGAATCCGAAAAAGACCGAACAGAACGCCAGCCAAGCAATCGAGAACCAGAATATCCCGTGCGAGCCTTTTACGACTCCGACCTTGGGAACTTCGTAAGCAATGGTTCCGTCTGGTTTTTCATGAACAACGATATTGCTGGTCGTGGGTTTTGCAGGCTGGCTATCGTCTTCCGTTACCACCGTTACGGGAACAGGATGATCGGTAGATCTATTTTCGGTCTCAAACCTCGACGATCTGTCGACAGCCGGTGCTGTCAATACCGCCTCCGAATCGCGGGTCCGCTTTTTGCTCTGATACGAAACCGACTTGCCGATTTCGGCCGCGAGCTGATCAGCCACTTGTACCGTTATCTCTTCGGAATACCCGAGCATTACTAGAAACGGCTTGTCGCCACATTTTGCGACGAAACCTATAGTGTCGTCCAGTGCATGCCAACCGTCTGTTTGTTTACTCTCCCTTTTTAGCTTCTTGCCGTTTTTGATTTCCAATTCATCGATCGAATCCAAACGAACTTTGCGACGCCAATCGAACCACCCCAGCTTTTCTGTGCTGATAAGTTTGTTGTTCCGTATGGAAAGCTCCACACGCGATCGGTTGTTCTTGATGTTAAAGCCCAGTACCAGAAACCGGATCCCAAAGAACAAACCACCGAGCCCCGTTGCAGAGAATAAAACAAAAAGCCAACCGAACATGACTTTTTGCCGAATCAGGTCGACACCCCAGGAAAGTGGCGTCGCAATCCAGAACACCATAAACAGGGTTAGAATCAGCCCTGCTGCGATTAGGCCCCAGCCATATTTGGCCACATCGTCCAGTTGGCGGGTTGGCAAAATCCAGCGTGTAGATTTCGCGTCTTTTTCAAATCGAAGTTCGTTAAACTGCATGTTTGTTGAGGTGGGAGAAAAGAAAGCGAATTCTAAGCTCTTTGTAAAGCGTTTCGCAGGCCACATCCGATTATTGGTGCGCAATGCGAAATAGAATCCTCTTTTCTTTTGCCCCTCTCGTCAAACCTTCGAAGGGTGGGTGGTGGTGCGAAGTTAAAGATACCTTAACGCTTAAAGGCGGCTTCAGCAAAGGTATCTCTTCACTCGATCTCAAAAAACTCAAGTGTCGTTTTCATAATCGCTTCTCCCAACTCTTCCGGCGATTCGCCTCGACACTCCGCTACCGTCTTCAAAATATGCGGAAGATACTTGGGCTCGTTTCGTCTGATTTTTGGGCGGTAGTCACGGGGTGCCAGATAGGGTGAATCGGTTTCTATCATCAAACGATCTACGGGAATCATCTTGACCAGCTCGCGCAAGTGTATTCCACGACGCTCGTCACAAATCCAGCCTGTGATCCCTAAATGTAAATCTAAATCCAAATATGCTCGAGCTGCTTCGGTGGTCCCTGTAAAGCAATGCACCACGCCTCGCGAAATCGAGTCTCTGGCAGCGGTCATCATGGCCAGAAAGTCGTCGTGCGCATCTCGCTCGTGCAGAAACAGCGGTAGTTGATTTTCCGCAGCCAGTTCCAAGTGCCCCGCAAAACAAACTTTTTGCGCTTCATGCGGCGAATAGTTCCGGTTGTAATCCAACCCGCATTCTCCGACCGCGACCACTTCGGGCAGCGGATACAGTATTCGCAAAGCGGCCATTGTGGTGATCGAGTCAAATTCTTTTGCATCATGCGGATGGATGCCCGCAGTGCAGTACAAAAATCCAGGATGGTTTTTGCAAATTTCAACCGACCGCTCGCTGGTCTTTTCGCTGGAACCGGTCAAGACAACTCGAACTAACCCCGCATCTCGAGATTCGGCAATGACGTTCTCGACATCATTGTCGAATTGGTGGCTGGTCAGGTTGGCACCGATGTCGATGCAGGGCAGAGGAGTCATTCTCGTATCGACTTTACTGTTTGTTGTTGGCTCGTTCATTGCCCTGTTTTAGGGACGTATCTCCAAATTTCAAAGGGAGCTTTTTTTCGCAGTAAAAGCCAAACCGAACAGACTCCACCGATTTTTGAGGAGTCATGTTTTTGAGGAGTCATACTAACTAAAAATTTCCATGTACGTGAGAATCGTGTAAATCGCCGCTGCGATTACCGCAATCCAGGCTACGGTAACACCACCAACAACCCAACCGCTCTCGTTCGGGATGTTTTCTGCTTGGTTTTCTTCGTATTGTTTTTCAAACATTGTCTTTGCGATCCCCACAGAGGCTGCCATTTGGACGGCACCGTAAATCACTCCTGGCAAGGGGAGCACCATGCCGACGGCAAAGACGATCCCAAAAATGGCGATGCCGATCACTATAGAAAGGAACGCCAACAACGATTTCCCCAATCGAAAATTGTTGATTGACACAAGCGTCATGCCAGCCAAGGCACTTCCCAGAAACGAAGCGATACCGATTTGTTTCATACTGAATAGGCGAACGTCAACCTTTTTTGTTTTTGGTGAAGCGTATGGGTTGGAACGAGCAGATGAAGTTGCCATTTTGAATCTCATTGATTTGTTTATTTTGTATTGCCGTGAACCGTAACTTGATTCACAGGCAGTACACCTCCGGTGTTGATCTGTGACAGACCGATGACAAAAAAGATGTTTTCACTGACAAATTCTTGAATCAGCTAGAGAATCCAGTTGGAGGTAGGAAGAGTAAAAACATTGCATTCTGAACAATTTCGAAACAAAAAGTTCCAATCACATGCTTCTCAACCTGTTTCTGGACGTTGTAGAATTAGGCTCACTCGCACGAGACTCCAAAGAGAACGCGCTGATGGAATCCGAATCGAAACCGCCTGCTGTGTCGGACGAAGCAAAACAAGCTTCGAAGCATGCGGCGATTCGTTTGAGCTTGGTACCTGGCGTGGGCCCGCGAGCTTTTCAAAATCTTTTATCAACGTTTGGCGATGCGGAAAAAGTGCTGCGGGCTGACCAAGCCCATCTGCTGCAAGTGCAAGGGATCGGTTCGAAACTTGCTCAACAGATTTCCGATGCCAATAAAACGGTTGACATCGACGAACTTCAACGACTCTGCGATGAAAATCAAATTGATATCCTCTCACGCAGCGATGACGCTTATCCCGACTTGCTAAAAGAGATCCACGACCCACCCAATATTCTGTATTCGCGGGGACGTTTGCAACCGGAAGATTCGTTGTCGATTGCGATCGTGGGCAGTCGTCATGCTTCGCATTACGGGACGACGGTGGCCGAATCGTTGGCGCGCTCGCTGGCTATGGCGGGATTCACTGTGGTCTCTGGACTTGCTCGCGGTATCGACGCGGCTGCGCACTTGGGCGCGTTACGCGCCGGTGGTCGGACGGTGGCCGTACTGGGCTCCGGCGTGCTGAACGTCTATCCATCGGAACACGAAAAACTGGCGAAGGAGATTGTGCAACAAGGCGCCGTGCTATCCGAATTTCATCCGAAACATCCGCCCAAGAGCCACGCGTTTCCGCAACGAAATCGAATCGTGACTGGGATGTGCTTGGGAGTGATCGTCGTCGAAGCGGCTCATCGCAGCGGCGCATTGATCTCGGCTCGCTTGGCAAACGAGCAAGGACGCGAAGTGTTCGCGGTGCCGGGGCAGATCAACAGTCGCATGTCGCGCGGATGCCATCGGTTGATTCGTGACGGTGCTACGCTGATCGAGAACGTGGACGACGTACTGCAAGAACTAGGACCGCTTGCCAAGCCTGCTCGCATCGGTTCATCCGACCAGCAAACTACGGTTCGCCACCCCGGCGAGCTAAAGCTAACCGACCAGGAATCGAAAATTCTTAACGCAATCGGCGTTAATTCAACTCAGATCGATGAGGTTATTGACCGAACCGGTTTGCCCGCCCAACGTGTACTTTCCACCGTCAGCGTGCTGGAAATGCGCAAGCTGATCAAAAGGCTAAGCGGAACCACAGTCGCAAGGATCTGAATTAGGCGAGTTCTGCTAACGATTGAAATGCAAAAGCGGTGTGCAGCGCGGAACCTACCGGCAGAACGTCTTCGTCGACCTTGAACTGGGGATGATGCACGTTAAAAGTTGCCCCGATCGCTTCGTTGCGAATTCCCAATCCCACAAAGCAACCCGGGACCCGCTCAGTATAAAAAGCAAAATCTTCGCCGCCCATTACAGGCGCGGACTCGATACTCGCTTCTTCCTCGTGGCACTCAGACCAAATTCGCTTGGTGAAATCCCAGAGTTCCGCATCGACAACCGTTGCAGGATAATCGTTTCCTCGAAACTCTACGGTGGTTTCGCAACGATTTGCTTGTGCAATTGCGTCAGCCACCGCCACCAAACGGTCCTTGGCCCAATTCAGATGCTCAGTCGAAAGTGAACGGATTGTGCCGCGAAGGGTTACTGATGCCGGGATCACATTAAACGCTTCACCACCATTGACGGCGGTAAAGCTGACGACCAGCGGTGTCAAAGGATCGTTTTCACGAGACACAATCGTTTGGGCATCGTTAACGATCTTGGCCGAGGTCGCGACGGGGTCAATCGTATAGTGAGGCATCGCAGCATGCCCCCCTTTGCCAGTAACTGTGATCTCGAACGAGGTCGTAGCAGCAAGGAATGTACCTGCGCGGCTGGTGATCGTTCCTGTCGGAACGATGGGCCAAACATGCAATCCAAAGATCCGTTGCACGTCCGGATTTTGAAGTGCACCTTCGTCGGTCATCCGTTTGCCACCTGCCCCGCCTTCTTCGGCCGGCTGAAAGAGCAGCTTTACCGTTCCCGAAATTTCGGACTCGTGAGCCTTCAAGATCTTTGCCGCCCCCAACAGCATGGCAACGTGGCAATCGTGTCCGCATGCGTGCATTTTACCGTCGATTTGGCTTGGGAAATCGACGTCGGCTTGTTCGTGAATTGGCAACGCGTCCATGTCGGCTCGCAAAGCGACGCAGGGGCCGTTTCCGGATCCAATTGAGGCAAGCACACCGGTTTCGGCCAAACCAGATTTGAAACCGACACCGATCTCTGACAAAGTCGACTGAATCAACTTGCTGGTTTCCACTTCTTCATACATCAATTCGGGATGTTGGTGGATGCGTCGGCGAAGGTCGATAATCCACTGCTTGTGTTGCGCGGCTTCTTCAATCAAATCGCAAAATTTTTGTGTCATCGGCTCGTTGATAGTTTGAAATTGTTTCGTACGGGGTTGTGATCTTTCGAGCTGTGCGAAAGCGGTTGCCGATTGTACACGATTTTAATACTAATCGCTGGCCGACGAGTTAAATGAAGTGAGCGCATAAAAAAAGCCCTCGGCACTTTGGGTCCCAGGGGGGCTAAGAACACCTCAGTAGTCCGAGAGCGATTGGACGGGTTCGACTCTAGCATCCTTGCCGGAGTCGTCTCCTTGGCCCGAGTGGTGTTATATTGTTAGCAACCTTGACTTCCGTGCCTTAGTCGCCGACTCACCATTCAAACCGTTTGTTTGCTCTTTTGGTTCGAGTCATCCTTGACTCAACCAATGAGGACGCAGATTAGGGAAAGCCAAAAAACGGGTCAATACAAATCTGAAGATTAATTTCGATTTAGCTAAAGTTGCTATCAGCAATAGTTTGATTATCACATTCGGCGAAAAGAAACTGGTGTTGTGGCAAGCTATGTAAACTTTTTAAAAGTAGTTTCAATGAAACGAATGCATGACGAGCGCAGTGCTGTCCATTTGAATCGTGCGATGGCATCGGTCTCACACCGATGAAGGGCAACGTTTGATTGCTGAACAAAGTAAAACGGGAGCAGTTCGTTTCGAATCTGCAAATAGTACCGTTTGAGATTTTTGCAAAGGGAAACCACTCTTTGCCGGGTGCCTTTAAATCAGTGTTTTAAACTTGCAAATTTCTGCCAGTTATTCTCAGTATTTAATGTTTGGAAAAACATCAGCGTTTCACAAAAAACTAACTCCAAGTTTTAAGGTCTTCCAAGCACTTTTCTTTCGGCCAATTTTTCGTCGATTTTCGCCTGAACACATTTGAATTCAGGTCGTCTTGACGCTAAATGCCGGCATCCGTCTGCACTTGGCGTTTCCGTTTCTTCAAGTTTGATCAGGAGGATCACAATGCTCGGAGAAATCACGTTTCATCGTTTACCTTGCAACCGTTTGGCTCATCGATGCATCACTTTGTCTAAGTATGGCGTGTGGGCGGGAATTTCAGTTCCTGCCTCACATTATCGAGTCACGACCAACCCCGCCCCGGTCGCCTTGGCAACGGACCAGCTAACGGGCAGAAATGCAACTTTAAAACAACCTTTGGCGACAACTCTATTCCCCTAGCCTGTCACCAGTGCAAACTTGCTCTTGAGTCTTTGGATTGTTAGCAGCAATTGATAGACTTTAGCCTCAAACTGCGATAGCGATGTCGAAATCGATCGCAACTCTCTCACCACATCGATAGGAAAATCTGATGAGAACTCCCCTGATTGCAGGAAACTGGAAGATGAACACCAGCCGTGAAGAGGCTGTTGCTTTGGCGAAAGGGATTGCCGATGGCGCGAAAGCAGGGGAAGCAGATATTCTGGTATGCCCACCCTTCGTTTACCTCGATGCGGTTGCTCAAGCTACACAGGGAACATCAGTGCAAGTCGGTGGCCAAGACGTTTATTTCGAAGCCAGTGGCGCTTTTACCGGTGAAACCAGCACGGCGATGTTGTCTGACGTCGGATGCAAGTTCGTCATTTTGGGACACAGCGAGCGGCGAAATGTGATCGGCGAATCGGACGAACTGATCAACAAAAAGGTCCATGCCGCTTTGGCGGCCGGTTTGACTCCGGTCGTTTGCGTTGGCGAGTTGCTGGAACAGCGAGAATCTGGACAGACTGCAGAAGTCGTTAAGGCCCAATTCACTGGCTCTTTGGCTGGATTGGATGAAAGCCAAATGCGGCAGACCGTAATCGCTTATGAGCCAGTTTGGGCAATCGGAACGGGTAAAACCGCTTCTCCGGAACAGGCTCAAGAGGTCCACGCTGACCTTCGCAAATTGGTGGAAAGTCAGTATAATTCTGAGACAGCGAGTTTGGTCCGAATCTTGTACGGTGGCAGCGTCAAACCGGCAAACGCGGCCGAGCTAATGGGGCAAGCTGACATCGATGGTGCACTTGTTGGCGGTGCGTCTCTAAAAGCAGACAGCTTTTTGGAGATTATTGCAGCAGCTTCGACGAGCATGGCGACTTAGAGCATCCAGCCAATTGTCGAATACTCAAAAACATTGGACAACTCGTTCAGGCTCATAAACTAACTGAATCAAAACTTTAAAAGTAAAAACTATGTTACCCATTCTTGGCTTGGTGGCCACTGTCGTTTCCATCCTCTTGATGATGATTATTTTGGTCCAGCGTGGCAAAGGCGGCGGACTGACTGGCGCATTGGGAGGTATGGGAGGCCAAAGTGCGTTTGGTGCCAAAGCGGGTGATGTGTTCACGAGAGTCACTGTGATTGCAGCGATCATCTGGATGACCGCCTGCCTACTGATCATTCGTATTTACAACAGACCTCCTGCCGCCCCCCAAACTGCAAACACAAAAAACGCGGCACTCAGTGGGTTTATAGAAGATGGTCCTTCCGACGGTGGAATTGATGCCCAGTTGCAAGACCCTAACTTGGGGCTTGGCACTGAAGAGACCGATCCCGTCCTATCGGAAGATCCAGACGACGAAAATGACTTTAATCCTGGCTTGGAAACACCTGCCGATGGCACAACACCTGTAGGAGGAGGTGACTTTGAATCAAGAGGCGAAGTTGATCCTAATTCTGAAGCGGATCCAATGAACGAAGATCCAACAATCGAAGGTCCAACAATCGAAGGTCCGGCGATCGAAACACCAACAATTGAAGAGCCTGGCACCACCGAAGCTGGAACTGCAGAAACCAACCCAGGGATGCCAGATCAAGACCCCGTAACTGAAAGCACAGAACCTGCCGTAATCGCGCCGGGTTCAGAGCCCGGTATTGTGGACCCCGAATCATCGGTTGAACCCGGACTTGTTGAGCCCGAGTCGGCTGTTGATCCATTGGTCGAAGAAATAGAAGTCGAATCAACGGATGGAAATTAGACGTTCTGTCAGCGAGTCGCCGACTATTCGAACCTTCGAACCTGCACGGCAATAAACCGCAATTTTGCATGACACCAAAGGGAGAAGAGCTTGCTGCTGAGCATGACAGGCCATGGTCGGGGAGCCCACCACGAGAACCAGATTCAGGTCAACGCCGAAGTACGTTCGGTTAACAACCGATATCTAAAAATCAACATCATCAGTGACTTGGACGCCGAGTTGCAAGTCAAAGTCGAAGAGCGTGTTCGCAAGTTCCTTACGCGTGGCAGCGTTTCAGTACGTATCCGCGTCGACAACAATTCCAGTGCTGCGTTTCAACTTAATCTGGAACAACTACAGGCATACCAACAGCAGTTGACCGACGCCCCTGTTGATAGCTCGTCCGATCCAAGTCAACCTCGTGAATCGTTTCCGATCACGAAACTGTTAACCCTGCCCGGTGTCGTGGAAGAATCCGGATCGGTCGTAGACTCCGAAACACTTTGGCCGGTTGTCGAAAAAGCTTTAAATGAGGCACTTGAGCAACTTTCATCCATGCGGAAACGTGAGGGAGAGTCGATGATGGCCGACATGAAATTAAACTGCAGTGCTTTGGGCGACTACCTGACCAAAATTGAAGCTTCGGCTCCCGAAGTCGTGGAGGCGTTTTCAAAACGACTAAAAGACCGCATCCAAAACCTGCTGGAAAAATTCGACATCAAATCGCAACCCGCCGACATTATTCGAGAAATTGGGATCTTTGCCGAACGATCAGACATCGCTGAAGAAACTGTCCGGTTAAGAAGTCACCTCGCCCAATTCGACGAAATTATGGCCGCCAAGGAGAGCAACGGAAGAAAACTGGATTTCCTGATTCAAGAAATCCTTCGGGAAACCAACACAATTGGTTCCAAGGCCAGCCACGCAGTCATTGCAAAGCACGTCGTAGAAATCAAAACCCTGATTGAACGACTTCGGGAAATGGTACAAAACGTTGAATAGTTAACACAGTTGACTATGATTGAGGCTCGATAAATGGAAGTCAAAATGAGCGACTCAAAGGAAAAACGAAAACTTAAAAATGGCGGAAAGCTACTGATCCTTTCCGGCCCATCCGGTGTTGGCAAGTCAACCTGTGTAAAACGGTTGCTGGAAACATGCTCACTTCCCCTTGAGCTAAGCGTTTCAGCGACCACTCGCCCAAAACGACCGGACGAAGTTGATGGTCGGCATTACAACTTTATTACTGAAGAAGAATTTGTTCGGCTTCAGGCAGAGGGAGCTTTTCTCGAAACGACCGAGGTTTTTGGAGCAGGCGACCAATATGGGACCCTGCTGGAACCGGTTAGCACTGGTCTGGCAGAGGGAAAGTGGATAATCTTAGAGATCGACGTAATCGGAGCAGCAAAAGTCATTGCCGATTATCCCGAAGCAATTTCCATTTTCATCTACCAGGAATTGGATGAAATCGAAGCTAGGTTGCGGGGACGGAAAACAGAAACAGAAGAAGCCATTAAGCGGCGCCTAGAGGTTGCAAGTTCGGAACTGGAAGTAAAAAACTTGTACCAATATCAGGTTCTCAACGAAGAAGTCGACACAACGGCTCAGAGGATTTGCCAGATTTTAAACGAGTCCTGCTCAAGTTGTCAGCAAGATTCCAAAAGTAAAGCGGAGAGTTAAACGCAGATGTATGAAGAGTTGAAAAACGAAGAAATCGTTCGTAAAGTCGGTGGTCGATTCAAGCTGTCGACACTAATTCAAAAACGAATGGTACAACTGAATCAAGGCGCGCGACCGTTGATCGATTCGAAACTCGAAGACAAGATGGCGATCGTGTTGCAGGAGATCATTCACGACAAAATCTATCTCGACGGTAGCGAAGAAGTCAGAACAGTCGAGGACTTTATGGACGCTCCTCAGCTCGACCTCGATCAGTTGTAAAAGTAATAGTCGCCAGCGACCGAAAACTGGCGAACACAATTCGATTTGCCCAAATGCAAAGCGGTTGCAGGTTGATGCTGTATCGCTTTTTTTTGGTTCAAAGTAGCACGCTTCTCCGAGGCGTCATCCATTAAGTTCCTTTCCAATAGAGTTGCCATGTCCGGTGGTAAAATCATCGTCGCAGTTTCCGGCGGCATCGCGGCATACAAAACGGCAATGTTAGTTAGCCGTCTGGTTCAAGACGACTACAGCGTGCGCGTTGTCATGACTCCTTCCGCAAGCGAGTTCGTCGGCGCTCCCACTTTCGCAGCATTAACAGGGCAAAGCGTGGTGACTGAGTTGTTCGATCCGCAGTTTCCGCTGGGAGCTCACATCGAATTAGCGCGAGAAGCTGACCTGCTGTGCGTTGCTCCTGCTACTGCGAATTTCCTGTCCAACGCGGCTCAAGGTAGCGCAAGCGATCTGCTCAGCACTCTTTACTTGTGCTTTACCAATCCGGTTATCGTTGCACCCGCTATGAACTGCGAAATGTGGGACAAGCCCGCCGTCCAGCGAAACGTTAAACAGCTGATCGAAGATGGAGTTCAAATCGTCGGCCCTGAAGAAGGTTGGCTTAGTTGCCGAGACAAAGGAGCCGGCCGAATGAGCGAACCAGAAACAATCGCCGCAGCGATCGCAACCACTTTGGAATCACTCAACAAGTAGCAAAGCCCAAACAAAGTAGCAAAACGCAATTTGATTGGCCTCTAACCCTCTAATAAACCGCTTCGTAACCGTCAGCCAGTCGATGCCGCGCGCTGTATGTGTGCACTTTATTGGTACTCTGCCCGGTTAACGTCACAACTGGCAATTGCTTGTTACACCAGTCGAGAATGCTGCCTTCATAGTTCAGTGCATCCCAGCCTTTTTTGATCAGCTCACGTGCATAGATTCCGCTGCGATGGCCGACTGTGCAATAGATAATTACTAACTCACCAGCTCGCTTGTCTTGAGTCCGCTCAAATTCGGCTTTGGTGATGGCACCGGGAATGACCGACACACCCGTTTCTGCATCTGATCTCGCATCGATAATTACGAAGGGGCGAGCACTTTCGTTCCCAGCTTGCAGCTCCTGAATTTGATCTGCGGTGATTGCGGGAGCACGCGGTCCCAAGCCCAAACTCTGGGCACCGATCAATCGCATGCAGAGCAAAATGAAACCAACAACAATGACACTTAAAACGATCTTCACCGAAAATTCCCGAATGAGTTTTGGAGAGGTTGGGGGAGGGTTTTTGCAAACAATTTGAGTCACGATTCGGACGATCTTGGGGACGATTCCTTACTTGCGGTTTGATAGAATGCCAGCGGTTTCAGACAACAGACTTTGAAACGTGAGCTTTGCTACGGTCTGTGATATATTCTGCTACCATAGCTCCCAGCCAACCTGCAAAATCTAAAATCCCCTTAAGCAAACAGTCGTTAAACGCGACATTTCTATTTCGGCTTTGGCGATGGGTTTTGAATAGAAAAATTGAAATGAAAGTGAACCATGGCCCGAATCCTGGTTACATCTGGTCCCACCCGGCAGTATCTGGATCCCGTCCGATTTATCAGCAATGGATCGACTGGAAAGATGGGCTGCCAAATCGTCGAGGCTGCTATTGAGGCTGGGCACGAAGTGATTGTGGTCAGTGGACCCGTTTCGATCACCTACCCTCAACAGGCGACCGTTCTCCAAGTGCAAACAACGGCAGAAATGCTGGCATCCTGCCAGCACCATTTCGAATCGTGTGATGGCTTGATCGCCGCTGCCGCACCGTGTGATTACAAGCCTGAATCGGTCGCAGAGAACAAGCTCAAAAAAGGCGGACAGCGTTTGCTCATCGAATTCGTACCGACGGTCGACATTCTTGCAACGATGGGCCAACAGAAACGGGACGATCAATGGACGATCGGATTCGCACTGGAGTCAGAAAATGAGCGAGCAAACGCCCGCGAAAAATTGCAGCGAAAAAACTGCGACTGGATCGTGCTCAATCGCCCAGAAGCGATCGGAGCTGACGAAAGCCAAGTCGAGATTTTAGACAAGAACGAAATCGTCTGGTCTGCGCGAGGAGGCAAAAACATGATCGCCAGGAAACTGATCGAATTGGTCGCAGACTAAAGTGCGGATGGAATTACGGAAAACGGCAGCTCTAAGGCGACAAAATTTGCATCGAGTCCACCACATTGTTAGATGCGGGTAACTTGCGAGTGTAGGCTTTGGGCGAAATCCAATCCAATTTCAAGAATCGCAAACTGCAACTGCTACGAGTCCAAACTCGATTTGCTCTATTTTCTGGTCCAATCGATCAAAAAACGCTTGGAGCCAAAAAGCTCCAAGCGTATCAATGTATCGAATAAATTGAAGGCTTAGCCTACTCTGCGACGTCGACGCATACCGAATACCAGAACAATAGCACCGAGGACAACCGCTGAGGCGGGTTCAGGAACGCTTTGTAAACTGCCTCTGAGTACAACAGAATCAATTCTGTGAACCAATCCGGTCGTTTGGTTGTCGCTAAAATACAATCGAAAATTAGTCGAGTCACCAGCGACAAGGTTTTCTAAACTAGGGTTGGTAGGAAAGTTCAATGTTTCCGTTAAACCAGCGTTACCCGTTGTTGTGTTCAGAGTAAACGTTCCTAAGGAATCGGCGGCGGAGCCGAACCCCGTTCTGTCGCTAAATACAGAAACATTAAATTCGCCACCGTCTGGCGCATTGTTAACCCAATAGTCGAACGTGATCGAGTCGAGATTCCACTCACCATCTTGGACGGTAGTACTGAATTCATGGAAAACGTTGTTAATCGTTGGGTCGAGGCTGTCTGGGGTAACTGCTGCAGAGACAAATACATGGTTGGGCGCGGTTCCCGAAAAAGGGTTTCCAATAATGTTCAAGCCAAGAGCACCGCCCCGAGTAGAGTAGCTCGAAGAAAAACTGTCGAGGTTAGTGTCGCTGCTGGCTAGATTTTCGTTTCCGTTCGCATCTGAGCTGAATTCAAAAAGCGATAGAATTTCTGCGTGTGAAAGCTGGGTTGTTGCGAAGAATATCGCCAGTGTGAGTAATGAAATCCTTTTCATGGGAACTCCAGGTCAAGTGGTAAATGGGAGGGGTTTTTTTCAGGAAGCGAAGTATGTGGAACTTTAATTTTTTTTCCAATACTGATTTTTATTGCTGCCAAACCCGCTATCACAATGAGCCTGAAATAAGGTTGAACAACGGTTTTGTTCGACCTGCGCGGCGTTATCCAATCTTGATGCGATGTGAGCAAGTGGACGCAAGCAAGCAGGTGAAATGATTCAGACACGATTCAGACACCGTTTGTTTGAGACGTTATATTCCCGCCCGCAAAGAACTTACCTCTGATTAGTTTCGAGCTCTGTGAGCTTCGGTGAACTACACATCGTTTAATGCATGATATTTGGGCGATCTCCGCCTCCGGTTCGTTCGGCGCACTCGAGTCGCTCGCAGAGATCCAGTAGTAGATCTTCTTCATCTCCGGCTTCATGGCGGTTAATTAAGCGGCACGAAACTCACCGGAGGGAGAAAAAGGTGCCTTTTTCCTTTTCTTGTTTCCGCGGCGAAAGACATTGTTTCCAAAAGCCGCGCGGCCCGCGGTTCCCTGTGCATCAGTTTGTAGTCACGCAAGCACAGGTGTCGGCTGGCTTGGCCAGCCTATCGCGAAATCTTCACTTTGTCCGAGGACGACAAAACACCTTCTGAATCGTATTAAAAAAATAAGATACGTTGTGTCGAAGCCTGCAACACCATCAAAGCGGTGCCTGATGATGTAGGCATCTTAGTCACCGACAGCGTTTTTTCTGTATTGTCTGGTTCGCCAAGTAGTTCTTGAATTTCACCTCTGTTGGTACTCCCGAAGGTCAATCTCGAGTGAAGTAGATTCTGCACCATCAAATATCGAAGCAAGTGTCGACTTTGCAGACATCGCACCGTTCATCATGATTTTGGCTACGAACGGATTTCAACTTGAGGCAGATGTCAATATGGACAATGACGTGAACTTTCAAGATATCGCCGTATTCATCAACATTTTGAGCGGTTCCGGTAACTAGTGGTCACATAGTTTCAGTCCAGTAAGTTAACACGGTGGCACGACTTTGCCGCCGATTACATCCAATCTTTGTGTCGAAAGAATTAATCGAAGATTCGTGCCGATCAGAGATTAGTGTCGATTAGTGTTCCACTTTTTGCGGCAGTCGAGTTCCAGCCCCGTTTTTGTCAAATAAATAAAGTTTAGTAATCACTGGTGTCAAAGAGTTTGGGGATCTTTCTTGAGTCAGTAACCTTTTTTACTTTCCAAATTGGGCGGCCAACGACTATGATACTGATATCCAAATCGGGTCGCTTTAGCGGCAGGTTTTGGTCTATTCAAACGAGCGGTTGAATCGGAAAGCAACCGTCAGGAAAGTTAGCCAAACGGAAATTGGTATAGGTGGAAAAATGAGTGAGCAAGGACCGATTGCCACGGTAGTTGAAACCAAAAAGCAATCACGCCAAAAACCAAAACGACAGCCTCGATACAACGTAATTTTGTGGGACGACGATGACCATTCCTATGAGTATGTCGTTTTGATGATGCGACAGTTATTTGGTCATGCTTTCGAACAGGGCTTTGGTATTGCCAAAGAAGTCGATGCTTCGGGACGTGTCATTTGCTTGACCACAACCAAAGAACACGCCGAACTGAAACGGGATCAAATTCATAGCTTTGGCAAAGATATTTTGATCTCCCGGTGCAAAGGTTCAATGACCTCTTCGATCGAGCCCGTGCCCGAATAGTTCACAACTCTTCGTAGAAAAAGATCTCGCCCGGTCATTTCTGGATCGGAATGTACCGGTATTTGCTCGACAAACGTTCCACGGATCGTTACGGGATTTGGTACGGCTTCCGCCTGAATTGCCCAACTCCTTGAGGCGTTATCCTTACTTCTCCCAAGCGCCACCAAAATGAAATCGATCTTAATTCGTTTGTTCGCTTGTAGTGTTGTTATGAGCTTGCTGCTGGTCGGAACACCAGTTGTCTCTCAAACGGAAGATCCGTTGACTTCGGCAGACGCGACCAAGATCGAAAACATCCAATCGTCAATCAGTACCAGCGAATGGCTGGGACCCTTAGCCCCGATTGCGATATCGCCCTTTTTTGGCCTGACCATCCTGGCTGGACTTTCCCAATTCGGCGGCGACTGGGTCGACAACTCGTTCATCAGCGATAATCCGGTTCTCAGCAACCCAGCTGTATTCTGGGTATTCCTTGTGCTTACCATTATGACTTCGTTGCCCCGCATCTCGAAGGTCTCGAAACCGGCTGGACAGGCGATAGACCAACTCGAAGCTTACGCCGGCATTGTCACATTGGTTTTGATTCGATTCATGACTTCGATGGATGATTCGGGATCGGTCGAAGTCGCAAATCAGGCGACGATGGTTGTCGAGATGGGTGGCTTGGCGATGGGAGCTGATGTTCTGCTGAGTCTGGCCGCGTTCATTAACATCTTTGTGATCAACACGGTAAAGTTCTTTTTCGAAGTCCTGGTTTGGTTGATTCCATTTCCGTCGGTCGATGCAGCGCTGGAAGTGGCCAACAAATCGGTTTGCGCAGGTTTAATGGCGATCTACGCCTGGAGCCCAACCGTCGCCACGATCCTTAATCTGATTCTTTTTTTCTGTTGTCTGATCGCGTTTCGCTGGATCAACCGTCGCGTGACGTATATGAGATCGGTCATGAGTGACCCGATTTGGAGTTTAGCGCGCCGCGCACATGGTGTCCCCACTAAAAAAGAACTGGTCGTCTTCCCTCAATCTGGGATCGCGGGCTTTCCAGCCAAGACGAAATTGCTTTTGCAGCCGACCGACGACGGATGGAAATTGACGCAGTCCCGTTGGATCTTTCAACCCAAGGCCGTGCAGCTTTTAAAAAGCGAGCATGAGATGGAGATGCAGTCGGGAGTATTGTTGAACAGCATCAACGTAACCGGCGAACAATCAGACAAACTCCTGTTCTCAAAACGTTATGCGCGGCATTTGAGCGAACTCGCCAAGTTGATCAACGTTCGCGAATCGAGTACAAAACTGGAAGTCGATTTGCGAACCGAACTCGCCTAAGACACGGTCCGCGCAAATGGCTCAACTCAGCTGGCTGATGTATGCCAAGCAACTTGGTTTTTCCCTTGCGCTTTCGCGCGATAAAGCGCCTTGTCAGCGCTCATGACGAGTTCCAGAAGGCCGTCGTTAACTTCTGGGTAACAGGCGATTCCGATGCTAATTGTTGGCTTCAACGAGATTCCATCTTTTTCCAAACCGGCGTTCTCCACCGCAACTCGAATTGCCTCAGCGACCAGTGTTGCCGATTCAAGATCGTGGTTGGGCAGGAAAGCGCTGAATTCATCACCGCCAAATCGGCAGGCCTGCCCCCTGGAGTCCAACGTTTGGGCAATCAACCGTCCTGTTTGCCCGATCGAATAAGCCCCGAACAAATGTCCGTGCGTATCATTAATTTGCTTAACACCATCCATATCCATCATCAACAAAGCGAGAGGCGTTCCCCCCTTCTTTGCTGACTCCAAAGCAAATTCAAAAGCTTGATCGAACCTGCGTTTTGATGGGAGTTCCGTAAGTGGATCGGTACTTACAAGCGTGGCAACTTCGTTGTGAAAGTCGATTTCGACTTTGTCCGCGATCGCGAATCGAAGTACGGTCTCGCCCACGAAAATCTTCTCGCCGCCAGTCAGGATTGTCGGCGATACAACTTTTGTTCCATTGACGCGAGTACCGTTAGTTGAACCCAGGTCTCTCAACATGCAGGTTCCGTTGTCCAGTGGCGTGACACTTGCATGTTGGCGGGAGACTCCAAAATCGTGTAGCGGAAATCCACAATCAGGATCTCGCCCCAGTACGGTTGGAGACTCAACGAAAACATGCACGCCCAAATCGGCTTCGCTTCGTATCACATTCAGAAAAGCCTTCGACTCATTTCGCTTGTCCTGATTGTTGTCGTCAGAGTCCAATCTCATCGTGCCAAACAGGTCATGAGATTTAAATGGTCGTGTTTCTGTTCCTTTTTGATTTTTCACGCTCATACCAAATTATCCCAGTCAATCAAATTTCTTTTCGTCGTCGTAATGTCGCCAAACAACTTGGCGACTTGGCGGACATGCGCCGTTGGCCGTTGGTATACGAAATCAAACTCTCAGCAGTTTCAGCGTCGAATTGTTATTTGCTGATTCCGCCCGAGTCGCGTATCACAAAACCAAGTCAAAGATTTCCAATGTGGTGTCGAAGAGCCCAAAACACGGCAAATACAGATTGTTTCAGCGGGCAAAGTAGCTGAATCTCAAATCCAGCAAAACCTCGCATTTCCAATCCATTCGCTAGCTAATTGCATTTGGAACAACTGCAATACAAGGGATAAAAACGAAAGGCAAAAACCAATTAGGTTGGTTTACTTGTTTTTTCACAGTCACTAGAGGGCATCTTAGTAGAAAACTTACGGACGACGGACGAACATTTTTTGGCTGACTGACGATCCAAGCAGGACAATCTTAGTTGCTTTGAGAGGCTTGCCCGGTTGAATCACCACGACGGTCTTGTCCATGCGTGATCCTGAACCACTTTGCTCATTCCACCTTCTGACCGACGCAAACGGGAACTTGCGAAAATCCAAATCAGGTTGCCAATTGCAAAGATCAGTTCGTCAAACAGTCATATAGCGAGGTTCTCGTCATTACCAACCTCGGAAACATTGGCCTCCAATACACTTGGGCGTTGCCGAATAATTACCGCAGTGATAAGCTTTCAGATGGTCAAAATGTCCGCAGATACTAGGCATTTTGTGTTTTTCACTATTCAAATAAAATTCAGTTGAGTTTGATGACACACAGCAATTCCTATCGGTGCCAGAAGTTCACATGCATCGCCTTGTTAATTTTGTTTTTGGTGTTCTTGCTATCACCCAATGCCCATGGGCAAGACGAAGCGGAAAAGAAAACCGCAGTTTGCTCGACGACTCAAGTGGCAGATTTCACTCGTAATATCGTGGGTGACCGCTGGAATGTGGTTTGCATTCTCTCAGCCGGCGAAGACCCGCATACTTACCCTGGCAGATTGAGCGACGCGAAATTGGTTGCTACTGCTGATTTGTGTTTGCAGAACGGTTGGAATCTCGAAGGCCATGGTTGGATGGAGAAACTTGCCGTGCAGGCTGGCAAGCCGATTCGGAGTTGCGTCGATGGAATCGAACCGTTGGAACTGGAAGAAGACGGCGAAACGGTTAAAGATCCTCACGCCTGGTTGGACCCGGCAAACGCTGCGACCTATGTCAACAATATTCTCGCAGGCGTTTCCGAAGTAGATCCTGAGCACGCCGAGGAATATGCCGCGCGAGCAGAACTGTACAAGATTCAGTTGGTCGCGCTCAACAACTGGATTAACCGTCAGTTGGTTACGCTCCCAGCGAACCAGCGAGTTTTGATTACTCATCACGATGCATTTGGCTACTTTTGCAATCGGTATCAGTTCAAAGCGGCCAGTCCGGTTGGCTGGACAACTGGTGAAATGTCTGACTTGGGCGTCGGTCGACGAAAGGCGATCGTAGATCAGATTCGAGACTTGGGAGTAAAAGCGATCTTCGTAGAGAGCACGGTCAACGAGGAGGTCATCGCGGGCATTGCCAAAGAGGCAGGTGCTGTTGTCGGTGGAAAACTCTACTCGGACGCAATGGGCGAGCCCGGTTCGGCTGGCGAAACCTACATCGGAATGATGCGGGAAAACATATTAACGATTGTGCAATCACTCAAATAGTATGCGACCGATCATCTCTATACTGTTGGCGGTTGGGCTGTTAGCTGGGATCTACTGCTACACAAACTTTGCAAATTCAGTCCGCCCCACGGCGATTGAATACAAAGCGAGCTATGCATCAGGCAAGTACTCGGTTCGATTATCCAGAACCTTTGATTGCGTTGCCAACGTTGATTTCGGTTTCGACACTGCCTTGGAAGTTCGATTTAAGGAAGAAAAGATTCTTCACCGTTCTGACAAAGTCCTTCGAAGCGAACCGATCTTGATTGACTTGCCCACTGTCGAATTGGGCCGCAACGCGGTGTATGTCGAAGCCAACTTGCCTAGCGCATTGTCGGCCGACTTTTCAGGCGGCTTTGACTCAATGGGTTCACAGTCCCACGCGATGCGAGTTGAAGTTCTCAAAGACAAAACGGTAATCGCCGAAAGTTCGTTTTGGATCTCGTCGGGATTGGATTCGGTCACGGGCACGATCTACTTTTCCGTGGACTCCGAAGAGGAAGAAAAACAACACGACCATGATCACTAGCAGGTCTAAACTAGAAATTTACAGGTAGCCCTGAGCGAGAGTTTCTCGCGTAACACAGGCTTAGTTTATATGAATCCAGTTGCAAAATCCGAGCCGGTCTCTGAGCAGGACATCGCGATTCAGGTCGACAACCTGACCGTTAGTTATGGTCCGGTCCCTGCATTGTTGGATATCTCCGTTCAGATCCCTGCGGGGAAATTGGTTGGCGTGATCGGCCCCAACGGTAGTGGGAAATCGACTTTGATTAAGTCGATTCTGGGATTTGTAAAATCTGAATTTGGTACCGTCAAACTGTTCGGAGAAGACGTCAACCGCACAAAAGGTCAAGTCGCTTATGTTCCGCAACGCGGGGCAGTTGATTGGGACTTTCCTATCACTGTTCGCGAAATTGCAGCCATGGGACGCTATGGCCATCGGCGCTGGTGGCAAGACTTGACCGCCGCCGACTTTCGGGCTGCTGATGAAGCGCTGGAAAAAGTCCGCATGAGCGAGTTTGCCAAGCGACAGATCGGACAACTGTCCGGCGGGCAACAGCAACGAGTCTTTATGGCGCGGGCTTTGGCTCAAGACGCAAAGATTCTGCTGCTGGACGAACCGTTTGCCGGTGTGGACGCTGCTACCGAACGAGCTATTCTGGATGTGCTGGAAGAGACTCGACAACGTGGCAAAACGCTGGTCGTCGTTCATCATGATCTGGCCACCGCTGCCGAGTATTTCGACCTTTTGATCCTTTTGAAACAGCGGTTGTTTGGATTCGGCACGCCACAACAAGTACTGGACCCCAAGCTGCTTTGCGATGTCTATGAGGGGAATATGAAAGTGTTCGCCGAGCTGTCTAACGTCAAACCGAGGTCGTTGTAATGTATCAATGGTTGCAAGACGTTCAGTTAGAGTACGGCTTTTTGATCATGCCGCTATTGGTTGGCACTTTGGTGTCGATCGTCTGCAGTTTGATCGGTTGCTTTATCGTTCTCAGACGAATGTCGTTTCTGGCAGATGCGATCAGCCACTCGATGTTAGCGGGCGTCATGGCCGGCTATCTGATAATGAAGGTCTTCTATGATCAGGAAGAATCGGTCGCTGCGATGTTGATCGGAGCGTTGTTGGCAGGAATTATCACCGTTGCCGCAATCGGATTCGTGGCGCGCGTTTCGCGCATCAAAGAAGATACTGCGATCGGAATTATGTACACGGGCATTTTTGCGCTGGGCGCATTCGTGATTTCGCTGCCCGCGGTCAGCAAGCTGATTCACATCGATGTCTATCACTTTATCATCGGAAACGTTGCCTCTGCGACCAGCACTGAGCTTTGGTTGCTTGGTTTTGTTACTTCGATCGTACTGGCGGTCATCATTTTGTTTTACCGCCCACTACAACTAACCAGCTTTGACCCGGTCATGGCTGCTTCGATCGGTGTTCCTGTTCTGGCAGTGGACTACATGCTGACCGCATGCACTTCGTTGGTTGTTGTCAGCGGAGTGCGGATCGCCGGAGTGATTCTGGTTGTCGCATTGATCATTACACCGGCCGCCTCAGCCTATTTACTGTTTGATAAACTCAACCGCATGCTATGGGGCTCGGCTATTTTGGGAGTGCTCGGATTCTGGATCGGGTTCGGACTTTCGTGGGTTTTGGAGTCATCGCCGGGTGCGACCATCGCCGTTTCTTCGACTATGATTTTTCTCGCCGTTTTGGTCTTTGCGCCGAGATATGGAATTTTGGCAGATTGGATTCGTCGAGTCAGTGCGGTGCCGCAGGAGGTGATGGAAGATGTCCTTGGCTGCATTACTCGATACAAACAGCCGCAAGTTCCGGTTGCTCACGTTGTCAAATCGGTAACCAGTCGAAATATGCAAATCCGACGTGCGATTCGATTGTTGGTTCGGCAGGATCTTATGGAGGTGAACAGTGGTCAAATTACTTTGACCGAAGAAGGGCATCTAAAAGCCAAACGTTTACTCCGCGCCCACCGATTGTGGGAAACGTATCTCAAACAGGCGGGTGCCCAAGACAAAGAGATCCACGACCGAGCCCATGTCCTGGAGCACATTAGTGATCAAGCTACCGTCGAATATCTCGATGATAAACTTGGCCATCCACTGACCGACCCACACGGTAGCGAGATCCCTGAAGATACCGCCTATCTGGATACCGATGTCGAAATCCTTGTCAGCATGTTACGGGAAGGGCGCAAGGTTCGAGTCCAAAGAATAACAGCCGGCGGTAAAAATCTGGATCTCGTCGAAGACGAAGTGGTTACCGTTGGCCCACGTGTGAAGAACGATGAGGTTTGGACTTTGCTCCGTGAAAACGGGACTTCCCTTGAACTGGATCACGACCAAGCCGACTCAGTAATCGTCGTGCGAGTTTTAGATTAAGACGCCTGGCTGGGTCGGTAACGGTGCCAATGCCCTGCCCCGCTAATTCCAAACCGTTAGTGCGATTCCGAAAACTGCGAGCAAGGTGCCTGCGATTGCCAGCCACGAAGGTTTGTGTCCCTCAATGATCCGCACGAGTGGAATGGCAAATAGCGGGCTGGTTGCAAGCAGTGTTTGCGCGATACCGACTTCGGTCTCTTTGATTGCAACTTGGCTGAGCCAGATTCCCAGCCAGGTTCCAAGGATCGATGCCAAGAGTACTTTGCGGCTCAATTTCCAATCGCTAAGGCTTTTGAACAGCTCACCCGCCTTTCGTTGTGCGGTGATGATCAGCATCGAACCGATAGCGGCAAACGCCATTCGAATCAAAGAGGCTTCAAGAGCCGAGCAGTCATCTTGATTCATACCGAGCTTTGAAACGGCCGCACCCGCCGCTTGGCAAAACGCTGCTCCTATGCCCAACAGGACTCCGGCAGTTTGCGATCCGGGAAATAAGTCCATCGCTTCCTGGCGTGCACCCCGCTCACTTACCACGATCACGATTCCGATCACGGATGTCAAAATGCCAACGATCTGGAAAGCGACCAGAATCTCACCCAATACGACCCAACTGACCGCAGCTGCAAATATTGGCGAAAACGTAGCCATCACAAGGGCTCGACGTGGACCCAGGATCTGCAGGCTGCGAAAAAACAAAGTATCGCCCAAGACGATCCCGATCGCGCCGCTTAGTGCCAACCACCCCCAAGCCTCCAAAGAGGCACGCAATTGAAAAGTGTTCTCAGAGTCTTCTGCACCTGAGCTCAATAGAATGAGTACGATCACGTGAACGGTCAGTAACATCAGCCCGATCATGTTCTTGGCGGTATTCAATTGGATCGCGCTCAGCTTGACCCGGCTCCAAACAAAGCTGGAGATCGACCACAAAAACGCAGCCGACAACGCAGCCGCTTCTTCGATTCCCATACTTTAAGCTCGTTTCCTTGCTGCCACCAATTTCATTCCTTCGTCAAACTCGACTGCGCGTGTCTTCCAAAACAGTTGTTCCCTATCAGACGATGTGACTACCGGCCCTAATTCAGCAACCGCTTGCTGGATCAACATCGCTGCCTCTTCATTGGAGGAATACAAATGTCTGGTAGGATCCCTATTCGGATCGCTGAACAGGTCAATTAATTCCGGATAGGACAAGCGGTTTGGAAAAACGGGGTACAAACCGGTCGCCATCGCCTCAACTGCTGAAAGTCCAAAAAATTCATGTTCAGCAGTGGAGAGAAAGAGATCAGATTCGGCCAAAGCACGCCAGTACTCTTCACGAGTTTTCTGAAAACCAAATCGCTCGAGGGAATCACTAAACTCAGATTCGATCGTTGTAAAAGCAGGAGGAACACTGCGAAACGACTGGCCAATCACGCTAATTCGAAACTTAAAACGATCCGCCCGCAGTAATCGTAATATCTCCAACAAACTTTCAGGGCCTTTGTCGTGCTCCCAACGCGCTGCCCAAACGATGTGAAGCGGGCCACTTTGTTCGTCCAATGGGCGATCAACTTGAGGTGGGTTTATGCCTGGCGGTTGTATCCGGCTGTGGGCGCGAACTTTTTCGATTTGTTCTAGTGGAGGGTGGTCGGGCCAATCTTTGCAGCGCCTAGCAAGGGACTCCAGCATCGAATCCCGATTGAACGAAGAGTTAAACCAGGCTTCATCCGCAGCCAACGCCGTTGTGAAATTCGTAATTTCGAAGTGCGAATCACGCAGATCTTCCTGACGCGAAGGGTAGACGAACTGGTTTTCGTGAAAGTAGGCAACGGTGGGCAAGCTAGAAATCTCGGAAGAGACCAAGCCTTTAAACTCGGAAAGGTTCAACATGTCGGTGCAAAACACGGCATCCCAACGCTCACCTGAACGCCATCTGGAATTAACCTCATCTGCAAAATGCCACGCCGCCTGTCGCATTCGCCACTTCCAATGTCGAGGCGGCAACTGCAGAACCGTAAACTTGAAACGACTTTGCTCCATCCAACCTGCCATCGCAGCAAGATGACTGCCGCCGTAATAAGGTTGAAGCGCCAAGATGTGCATCGAATCCAAGTGGTTGACCTCTATGCCGAAGATACAGCCGCCTTTCGCTCCATGAACGATGCGTAAGGCGTTCTACTCTTTCGGTTCTCCCGAGGCGATTGCGTCTTGCAAGACTTCTTCTGAGACAAAAATCGGTAGCATCGGTTCGCAAGTTACTGCCACGGCAATCGCATCGGACGGTCTCGCGTCGATGTCGATCGTTTCTCCGTCACGGTCGATCCTCAACCTAGCGTAATAAGTGTGGTCACGCAGCTCAGTAATGTAGACCGCTTGCAACGTCCCACCCATTTGCTCGGTGACAGAGACGAGCAAGTCATGAGTCAACGGACGCGTTCGCGGAATCTCTTTGACTCGCCGGTCAATGCTGGTCGCTTCGAAAATGCCGATCAAAATCGGAAACTGACGATCGCCATCGACTTCGCGCAAGAACACAACTTGGTTCTCGTTGATTTCCGAAATAATAATTCGGGCTAACTGCATTTCCACTGGCATCAGAATTCCTTTTACGCATTCGCAAAGCTCAAAAGCCCGCTTACAAACGGGCGTAATTAGTATATCTTCTTTGTGTAATTATTATTAGCGCTGGTCAAAACGAAAACAAAGCGATGTTAAAAGTCGGATTAACCGGGCTGGGATTCATGGGATGGATCCATTGGCTGGCCTATCAAAAAATCGAGGAAGTTCAGGTTGTTGCTGTCTGCGAGGCGGACCAGCAGAAATTGACCGGAGACTGGACATCTATCCAAGGTAATTTTGGGCCACCGGGGCAACAAGTCGACCTGAGCGGAGTCGCGACCTACTCAGACTTTGACGAAATGTTGGCCAATGAGCAATTGGACTACGTTGACATTTGTTTGCCACCAGGGCTGCATTGTCCTTTTGCGGTAAAAGCAGCCAAGGCCGGCGTGAACGTTTTTTCCGAAAAACCGATGGCGCTGCGATTGGAAGATTGTCAGAAGATGGTCGACGCTTGTGCTGAGAACAAAGTGCTATTGATGGTCGGCCACGTTTTGCCTTTCTTCAAAGAGTACACTTACGCTTTGGATTTGATCCGATCTGGCAAGTTCGGAAAAGTTACCGGTGGATTTTTCAAGCGTGTGATTTCCGAGCCGACTTGGCTACCCCACTTTTTTGATCCCGATCGTGTTGGCGGTCCGATGTTGGACCTTCATGTGCATGATGCTCATCTGATTCGATTGCTGTTCGGAATGCCAACCCACGTCACCAGCCACGGTCGCATGCGAGGCGATGTCGTCGAGTATTGCAGTTCTCTGTTCGGTTTTGATGACGACAGTCTGGTAGTAAGTAGCAGTAGCGGCATCATTCTTCAACAAGGCCGACCGTTCACACACGGTTTCGAGATCCAATTGGAGAAGGCCACGTTGCACTACGAATTTGGCGCGTTTGCCGATACCGGCGAAGCGTTTCCACTCAAGGTCTTGACCGACGATGGCGAGGTGCTGCGTCCAGAACTGCCGGAGGGCGACGAAGTCGATTCGTTCGCGGCGGAACTGAGAGAAGTTGCCCGCGCGGTAGCGGCTGGTGAGAGTTCTGATATCCTCGGCGGTGATTTAGCGATTGACGCAATTCGTATCTGTCAGATGGAAACCGAATCGGTAAGCTCAGGCAAAACGGTGTAGAGTTGGCTTTGGCCACGCGTCAGCGAGGAAAACTTGCCTTCGTCCTCGCTAACGCGTCGGGTTTCCATGTGGGTGCCACATGTACTGGCCACTATCGTGGTTTCATTGGTCGTTCTGTACGAAACTTGGACATCATCACTTCGCGCCCTTCGTTTGAGAATTCGACTTGGTCCATAAACGTTGTCATCAGCACCAGACCGCGACCGACACCATCCTTGAACGCTTCTGGATCACCTGATTTGGGAACGATCGCAACGTCAAACCCGGGTCCACGATCTTTAATGCGGACTTCACACTTTTCCGTAGTCACAAGAACTTGAACGTTGACCTTGCGATCCGAGTAGGGCGATTGACTGCTTCGACTACGTGCGATCTCACCGGTCACGATTGGAAACTCATCCCGGGACATTTCCAGATTGCCGCGAATCATGGCGTTGCTGAGTGCGTGCTCCATGGCAACACCCAAACGAACTCGGCTGGTCGAATCCAGTAATTCCTGGCTGCAAACTAATTGCTGAACCAAATCCACAAGAGGCTCAATCAATTCAGGATCGTTCACTAATTCAAATTCGATTTCAGTCTTAACGGCGCAATTTACCAGTTTGCTGTAGCGGGCATCCGAATCGACGAAAGCCAAAACATGAGAGACCGTTTCAAGTAAACTTTCCGCCAGATCGTTTTTCGGAACATAGCAGGCTGCCCCATTGGCAAGTGCTTGGGCCGCGATGTTCTCGCTGCCGTGAGCTGTCATCAGAACGACTGGCAGGCTGGGATACCGTTCGGATATTTGATTGACCAACTGCAAACCATCGAGCTTAGGCATCTGCAAATCGGTTAGGACCAGATCGGGTAATTCATTTCCGATTTTTAAAAGCGCTTCACTACCATCCTCAGCATAGCAAACCTCCAACTCCGAGTTCTTTTCCAGAATGCCACCTGCAAGTCTGCGGTCCACTGCGGTGTCATCAACTATCAATACCGTTGGCATCTTGGCACTCCCTGCGTATTCGAGTGATTTACTCGCCGTGAGTATTTTTACCAACTCAGTCCCGGGTAGCTCCCGAGCCGAGTTCAGCTTTCTATTCGCGGCCCCATGGATTGATTTTAAAGGTCCACGAGCCGAATACAAATGAATTTTTGATGAGTGAACGCAAATCCTACGCGAAGTTGAACGATTGGCACAAAAGATAGCGACTGACGCTAGATGTAGGGGACGTTCTCAGATAAACGAGATAAATTGATCAACTGCTGAGAAACTTTCGAATCTCGGTCGATGTCTCGGACACTAAGTGTTTGAGTTGTGAAAAACGATCATCCGCGTCAGAAACATTTTCGGTTTGTCCCATCACCTCAAATACTCTTGCCGCTTCCGCAGCGTTGGTTGCTCCGAGATGATGTAAAGCGCCTTTTAAGCTGTGTGCAGTTCTGCGCAACTCTTTCAGATCTTTACTTTCCAAAGCCTTCATGATTGCGCTCAGCATCGCATCACGTTCTTTTAGAAAAACTTTAAAAAGATCACATAACAGCCCGCGATCTCCGCCAACCGTTTCAAAAGCCTGCTCCCAATCGATGACGCTTTTTTTGGACGACTGACTCGTCGTCTTCGTCTCGGCCGTGATCGCTTCGCGTCCGGTCAAGCGGTGAATTTTGGAAAACAAATCAACGCTGCGAAACGGCTTGGCCAGGTAGTCATCAATACCAGCGGAGAAACACTTGTCCCGATCGGCTTCGGTCGCGTGAGCTGTCATTGCGAGGATTGGAATTCGGCTTCCCTTTCCCGTAATGCCACGAATTTCACGAGTTGCTTGCAAGCCATCCATTTTGGGCATTTGTACGTCCATCAGAATGACATCGAACTCTTCGGACTTGAAAAGCTCTACCGCTCGCAAGCCGTTAGGGGCCAGTGTCGGAATGTGCCCTGCTTTTTCCAATAAAGTCAAAGTCAGTTTTTGGTTCACAGGATTGTCTTCGGCGACCAAAATTCGCAACGGAAGGTGATCGTTTTCTTCATCCGGTCCAGCGATCGTTGTAGCTTGAGTCTCGAAGTCCAAAGCCTCGCTAAACGCGGTGTGTAAGTCAGAGTGCTTGACCGGCTTCAAAACTCGATCGACATCCAGCGACGTTACCGCTTGCCCTGCTCTTTCACCGGTCGACATCAGAACGATTCGTGTGCTGGCCACCACCGACTCTTCTTGACGAATCTTGACCGCCAAGTCGATTCCTGATGCTTTGTCCATCTTTGAATCGACGAGGCAGATTTGAATCGGATCCAAGGTCGTGGCTTTTTCACACAGTATCTTTAACCCTTCTTCAGCACTGGCACTGGAATACGTTTTCATACCCCAACTGCGAATCAATCGCTCGAGCGCATGGAGATTTGTCTTGTTGTCGTCGACAATCAAAACCGAACGGCCTTCAAGGTGTTTTGTTGTAACAGGCGAAGTGAATGTGGGATCCAGCGGGAACTCGACTTCGAACTTGAAAATCGTCCCTTCGTAGATTTCGCTGAAGACTTCCATTTCGCCGCCCATCATTTCCACCAATTTGGAACCGATGGCCAGCCCAAGGCCTGTTCCGCCAAATTCACGAGTCCGCGACGCGTCGACTTGTTCAAATTCAGTAAAGACCGCGTCAATTTTTTCACGGGGGATTCCAATTCCAGTATCTGTTACTGAAAACTCCAAGCGTGTTGATTCACTGGTCAGATTGCAGCTTTTTACTTTTACCGCGATTTCACCCGATTCCGTGAACTTAATCGCATTGCCAACCAAATTGATCAGGACCTGACGCAGTCGACTGGCATCGCCAACGATCCGCGCGGGCACTTCAGGCTCGACCTCGAAAATCATCTCCAGATCTTTGGCGTGCGCTCGGATGGCGAGCGTCCGCAATGTGTCTCCAAACTGCTCGCGAACGTCAAAGCTGGAAGTCATTAATTCCAGCTTGCCAGCTTCGATTTTAGAAAAATCAAGGATGTCGTTGATCAAAGTCATCAGCGATTCGCCAGAAAACTGAATCATCTGTACGTACTCTCGCTGGTCCTGATCGAGATAGGAGTCCAGTAACAACTCGGTCATTCCCAGAATACCGTTCATCGGCGTGCGGATTTCGTGGCTGACATTGGCCAGAAAATCACTTTTCGCCTGACTGGCCGTTTCCGCCATCTCCTTTGCAAGGCGCAAAGCGTCCTCGGCAGCCTTTTTATTGGTTACGTCCCAGAACATTCCCTGGATCCCAATCCGACGACCTTTCGAATCGGTGACCGGTGCTTTAAAGATCTCAACATAGGCGATCTTGTCGTCGGGCCCGGGGTGTTCTTCGACAGCATGAAACGGTAGCCCGGTTTGCATTACCCAACGATCATCGTTGGTGTACTTTTCGGCCATCTGGGGACTGAACATGTCCTTATCGGTCTTGCCCAGCAACCCTTCAAGCGGAACTCCATGGTCACGGCAATACTGTTTGTTTGCAAAAACGATTTGACCTTCTTTGTTTTTTCTAAAAACGCGAATAGGCAAATTCTCCACGAGTGAGTCGTAGATCGCTTTTGATTCTTCCAACTTTCGTTCAGCAAGAATAGTTTGCGTGACATCTCGGGCAACGCCACCAATCAGCGTTCGATTTTGAATTGGGTCAGCAATCAAGCGAAATGTGCCCTGAAGCCAAACCTGCGATGCGTCAGGTCGAACGATCCGAAATTCGTGCTCGAAATTCTGCGATGCCCCAACCGCTTGGGCAAGCGACTCCAGTTTCTCAGCCAACAAAGCCTGATCGGAGTTGTGAATCGTCTCCAGCCACGATCGACCAGCTAATTCGGGCAAGGGGCGCCCGAAAATCGCTTCTGCCGATTCGTTGACGTAGACTAGATTCAACTGCTCAGGATCCAGCGAGAAAACCAGGTCGCTGACCAGATCCAACAGGCCTTCGTGAAAGTCTGAGCAAGTCTCAGACGGCTGGGGAGGTTGATTGTCGGGAGCGGGCATGTTCGGCCGTTCGCGTAGAAAGAAGGTACCTCTCAAGTCTAAAGGATTCAGCGGGAGAATCAATCAAACTCGAAACATCCAAGCGAACCAGCAGGGGAACTACGCATGTCAGAATGTCGCAGATCTTTTTTCTGGAGCGATCACATCGCCAACTCGACGTTTTAGCTGTTTAGTTGCTGGAAACCCTACGTCTTTTTTGCGTTCACAACCCGTTGCACCGGCGGCAATAACTTCGAAAACACCCGATTCGGCCGGAACCAATGTGACTTCGGCCAATTCGAATTCAAAAGTAGAAAGCAACTCCTGGACCAGCCAATTTGCTCGCGGTAACCTTCGACAGCGGAGCAATAGCGAATTTCGATACGCGGTTTAGACTGCTGAGAAATGGCTTATTGATAAGCATCAATGGCTGGAAGTCCAGGTTCTCTTAAAATTGGGTCTTAACCCCTTGGTATCGAGCATCGCCAAACGCAAGCATCGGAAAGAAAACAAATGGAAGAAAAATCAGTCCAATCGCAAACCCAGTAGACTTGCCAAAATTCTTTGCGAGGTCAATGTAGAGAAGAATAACGATGACAAGACTAACAATTGGGATGAAAAACAAAAGGATCCACCAAAGCGGTTTGCCAACAATTTTCAGGAACACAATCCCGTTGTAAATCGGGATAATCGATGCCCAACCAGGTTCCCCTGCTTTCTCAAATATGATCCACATCGACGCGATAATGAGGACGATAACTGCTATATAAAGAACTACTAAGACGACAACCATTGATTGCTTCTCCCATTTTATTTGAATTTGAATTTAAAACGAACTTTGCCATTATCTCAATTGTAAACTCGAAAAATACTGCAAGCAATAATCCTAAGGTCGCAAAACAATTTACTTCCCCAGCGATTCAAGCTGAGTGTCAAACCTTGCGGGAAGTCAACACGGCGTTGTTTAAAAATCGGCACCCAGCGCCGACTGAATGAGCTCGAGTTAGTTCGGATTCGTAGTTCGACCGGGGTACTTACTCAAGCCGATCTTCAAGCAATGCATTGCAGCGGCAAGATCGTCTTGGTTTAGAACATAAGCGATGCGAACTTGGTTCGCGCCCAGCCCCTCTGTCGCGTAGAACCCGCCTGCGGGAGCCATCATGACGGTTGCATTCTCGTGTTGAAACTCTTCCAACATCCAGCGGCAGAATTTCTCACTGTCGTCGATCGGCAATTGCACCATGGCATAGAACGCACCGTTTACGTTGGGACAAACCACGCCTTCCATTTCGTCCAATGCGGACTTTAGCAAGTCCCGGCGTTGGGAATACTCGCTGGCAACACTTGCGTAGTAATCAGCAGGTAACTGGTAAACTGCTGCCGCTCCAATTTGGCCAAAAGTGGGCGGGGAAAGTCGTGCTTGGGCCATCTTGGTCACCAACCCCAACAACTCCTCGTTGCGAGAGACCACACAGCCGATCCGAGCTCCACAAGCTGAAAACCGCTTCGAGATTGAATCGACAACGATCGTGTTCTCCTGAATCTTCTCAAGACCCAAAACACTTTTGTGCGTCAAACCATCGTAAGCGAACTCGCGGTACACTTCGTCCGAGATTAAAAACAGATCGTGCTTTTGGCAGATCTCCGCCAATTGGTTCAGAGCCTGTTCGGGGTAGAGCACACCGGTTGGATTGCCGGGATTGCAGATCAAAATCGCCTTTGTTCGCTCAGTGATTTTTGCTTCGAAAGCCTCCATCGGCGGCAGCGCAAAACTGTTATCGATGTTTGATGTAACCGGAACAATCTTTGCATCTTTGCCCAAAGTAAACGAAAGATAGTTTGCATAAAACGGTTCTGGAACGATCACTTCATCGCCTGGATTCATCAACGCCGCAAAGACAAACCCAAGCGCCTCAGAGGCACCCGTTGTTGTAATCACCTGTTCGTTGCTTACCGCATGTCCCAGTCGACCATAGTAGGCAGCGATTTGCTCGCGCAGCGAATCGGTTCCCGCAGACGGACTGTAAGCAAGCGTCTTGATGTCCGCAGCTTCGATCGCCTGAAAATACTCTGGTGGAGTCGCGATGTCTGGCTGGCCAATATTCAAATGGTAGACATGGGTTCCACGTTCCTTGGCCGCGTCTGCAAACGGAACCAGTTTACGAATCGGAGACGCGGGTAAATTAATAGCTCTTTCAGAGAACTTGGGCATAGCAAATATATCGTTTTAGTTTGTGGTAATTCAAAACTCGTAGAATACACGACAACCGGTCGTAGTGGGATTCGCCAGAATTCCGAAGTCAGGTTCAAAACCAAACAGAGCAAACTCAGTTTAAGGGTCGTTGTCTACGGGGCTATTTTATAGAATGGTCAGCCCTTAAAGAGAACGCCGAATTCGGATTTGAATTGATTTCCGCTGGACAAAATCTCAATTCAAAAAGGTTCGCTTATTCGATCATGGCAAACAGTTGTTTTCCGTTGTCAATCTTAGTTCTATTCCAAAGAAAACTGCCATGGTATTCAAACCTTCGGGTAACGCAAACATTGAGGTAAAGGCTTGGCTTAAGTCACCCGATCAACAGTCACAACTGGCTCGCGAAATCGCCGGCAGCGAACCGACCATTTTGCACCAACGCGATACGTTTTTCCACGCTTCTCAGGGCCGGCTCAAACTGCGTGAGATCAACCCAGACACTCCGCAAGCCACAGCCCAGCTAATTCATTACGAGCGGGACGACGATCCGACACTTCGAGTCAGCGATTATGTGATTAGTCCGGTCGCCGAAGCTCCAACGATGATCGCAGCGCTGGATCGTGCGATGGGCGTGCGAGGCGTTGTCGAGAAAAAGCGATTACTGTGGATCGTTGATCAAACCCGTATCCATTTCGATTCTGTCATCGGACTTGGCAACTTCGTCGAGCTCGAATTCGTTCTGCGTGACGGTCAAAGCCATGCAGAAGGTCATGAATTCGCTGCGGAACTTATGTCGCAGCTAGACATCGACAGCAAAGATGTGATCGAATGTGCCTACATCGACTTGCTCGAACAAGCACAACAAACAAACCAAAACACTTCTCGCTGATCGCCAATGCGATTCACCTGTCTTGGTATTTATCCTTGATGATTTAACCGGCAACGCAAACTTGGAGCAAATAATAAATGAACTTCTTTGTCTGGATTATCATCATTGTTTCTGGGATTATTTCGACGTTGATCGCATGGTTGGACTATGGGCCTAGCACAGGTGTTCTCGTGTTAGTTTGCTTTGTTGGAGGTGGATGCGCATGGCATTCGCTTTGGAGTTGGTTTCATGGGCTCCGCCGGTTTGCGAAAAAGCATCTAAAAACGCCGATTCATTCTCTCACCTTCATTAGCAAGGAAATTGGGACAAGTCGCGAAGTTGACTATGCCCGAGTGCTTGAGTCGCTTGGAAAAAAACAGCAATTGAAACCTATCGGCGTTGGTGGTTCGTGGGAGCTGAGGTCGCTCCAGAATATGGATGTGCCTACCAGTAAAGTTACTTGGCAATCGGTTGAAGCAGAAGACGGGCAGATAATCAATGTTCCGGTGAACGCAGTTTACAGGTTGCGGTTCAACAACGTGCCGTTTTTAGTTCAAGTCCATAAAAGCGAATACGAAAGTTATCGCGATTATCACCAAGAGAGTACTTTTGCGACCGGGCAAGGCGTCAGTTTGCAATTGTGTTGTATTGAAGGCTTGGATCAAGCGAACGACATTTTAAAATGGCTGAAATCACAAACTGCGGATCAGTCTGTGTTCCGAAGAAAAATGGTGACGATTGCTTCGCCGCGAGATGGTACAAGCGGGCAAGCGATTCGAGTCGTCCAGCGCCCGGAACAGTCTGAGGACCAAATCATTCTTCCTGCCACAATCACGCAGGTCGTTAAACGTTTGATCCATTCAAAGATCCTGCATAAGGAACAGCTAAAAAAATACGGCCAAAGCTCAAAGATGGGGCTCCTTTTTCACGGCCCGCCCGGAACCGGGAAAACGCTACTAACTCGCAGGTTGATTTCCGAATGCCCAGAACACACCGTCATCGTGCCCACTGACATGGCCGTCGAGACGCTGCGAGAAGCGTTCCGGCTTGGACAGTACCTGCAACCCTCGATCATGGTCCTCGAGGACGTTGATTTGTTGGCTCCTCAAAGAGAGCTATCCGGCAGGGTTGATGGGTTGCAAGAATTGATGAATCAACTTGATGGCCTTGCGCCGTCCAGCGAAACCGTTGTTGTGATGTCGACCAACCGCCCCGAGGTCGTTGAATCCGCCTTGGCATCGCGGCCGGGGCGGATTTCGCAAGCCGTAGAGTTCCCGCTTCCCGATGGGGGCAGCCGACAAAAGTTGTTTCAGCTTTTTCTAGCAGATCTAAAATCTTCTTTCGATCAAGAACATTGGGTTGCGCGAACAAAGGGAGCAAGTCCAGCTTTTATCCAGGAATTATGTAACCGAGCGATTCTTCTTACGATAGAAGCGAGCGAAGTTAAATCGGTTGGTGAGCAAGTAGAAATCAAAGACGAACACCTGGATGCAGCGATCCACGAATTAGTAGGCATTGGAGGAACGTTAACCGCCACCGCACTTGGCTTTCCCAGCTCAGGGCATTGAGGGGCATGGGTTTGCCCTCTCCGAAAATCTCGCTCATCGCCCGATTTTCGACCCTCCAGACTCTGCAATTCTGCTATCTCCGCCGGTAATGACGCGGCATTTGCCGAGAACTCTCCAAACCTAACGGTGCCGCTAGACAACAATGGTAAAGATGTGATCGAATGTGCCTAAGCACAACAAACGAACCAGAGCAAAAAGCCCAGGCCACTTAGAAGAACGTTCAGGAATTTCATGACACAAACTGCACAACGCCCAAAGCATATTGACTGGAGTGAAGACACTTCAGGATTCCTGATTTTGGTTGACCAGACCAAGCTTCCAACCGAACTGATTCAAATCGATTGCAAAACGGTCGAGGCGGTTTGGGAAGCGATCAAGATGTTGCGAGTCCGAGGTGCGCCTGCGATCGGAATCGCAGCAGCCTATGGCGTAATTGTCGGCTTACAAACGGTATCTGACGATGATAGTGCTGTGTTCCAAGCACGGCTGTTAGAAGTCTGTGAATACCTGGCAACCAGCCGCCCCACTGCTGTCAATCTATTTTGGGCCTTGAATCGAATGCGAAAAGTGGGCGCTGCTGAGCCGGACGCCGATCCAGCGCAGGTCCGCGAAAAACTGTTGGCCGAAGCGCGTGCGATCCATGCCGAAGATCGAGACATGTGTCACTCAATCGGAAAACATGGCGCTGCCTTGCTTAGTGACGTCAGCGGCGTGCTGACTCATTGTAATGCAGGCGGGTTGGCAACCGCTGAATACGGCACGGCGCTCAGCGTGTTTTTTACGGCCCAAGACAACGGGCACGACCTGCACGTCTACGTAGATGAAACGCGACCTCTTTTGCAAGGCGCGAGATTGACTGCGTGGGAATTGATGCAACGCGGTATCCGAGCAACCCTTATTTGCGATTCAATGGCTGCACAGGTGATGCGAGAGGGACGTGTGCAAGCGGTTGTCACAGGCGCGGATCGGATCGCCGCCAATGGCGATTCTGCGAACAAGATCGGCACTTACTCGATCGCGGTCCTCGCACGAGCTCACAACATCCCGTTCTACATTGCTGCCCCCAGCAGTACGTTTGATCTGGAATTGGAAACGGGAGATTCGATTCCGATCGAAGAAAGAAAAAGCGAAGAGATTACGCACGGGTTTGGAAAACAAACTGCACCCGAGGGCGTCGAGGTCTACAATCCCGCCTTCGACGTTACTCCAGCTGAATACATCGAAGCGATCATCACGGAGCGAGGTGTGGTTAACCCGGTCACTCGCGAAGGGATCGCAAAGATGCTGGGCGGCTAAGCGCCCAAGCTTAAGCTTGACTGGCGACCACTGGTTGCTCGCCAACTTTAAATCGCATCATCAGCATGTATGTCGCGGGCACGAAGTAAAGTGCCAGAATCGTTGCGCCGGTTACCCCTCCTGCAATTGCGATCGCCAACGGCGGCCAGAATCCGCCGCCACTTAAAATTAGTGGTACGAAACCGGCGATCGTCGTCAAAGTCGTTGACAGCACATGGCGCGTTGAATGAAAAACGACTTGCGAAACAGCTTCGACTTCGCCTCGTTTTGCTTTCTCATTTTCCTGTAACGCAGCGAGGACCACGATCGAATCGTTAATCGCCACGCCGACCAGTCCCATAATTCCAATGATGGCAGTAAAGCCAAATGGCTTGCCAAAAAACCAGAGTGCAAAGAACCCAATGCCAACGGAAAGAACAGCCACGGCAACAATCTGAGCCGCAATACGAAACGACTGAAACGAAAGTACCAAACCGGCTGCCATCAACACGACCAACACCCCGGCACTCGCCAATAAATGTCCCACCGCGCGGTCGCGTTCAGTCGACTCACCAGCCAGATTCATCTTGTACCCTTGCGGTAATTCAAAGTCTGATTCTTTTAGTCGCTCACGAAACTTCTCAGCAACAACGCTCGGTAACATTCCCGCTTCCACGTTGACCTGAATCTCATTGAATCGAAACCCATTCAGTCGCTCAATAACCGCATCGTTGGGAACCAGCTTCCACTGCCCGATCGACGAAACCGGCACGCGATTAACTTCGCCCATTGGGCCCCTGACAATCATCTCCAACGAATTTAGGTATTCCGGGTCGACACGTTGCTCACGTTTTAGCTTGACACGAACAGGCAGTTCTTCGGTGCTTTCCAACAACGAACCACCAATCGTACCGTCCAGTGCCGAACTCAGTTGTCGCGCGATATCTTCGTGGGTCAAACCGGCCAAGCGAGCCAAATCCTGATCGACGTCCAGCTGATATTTTGAGTTTACATTGGAGGACTCGCTTTGGTTGGCCACGACACCGCCAATTTGAGAAATGATCAGGCGCAGCTCCTCACCGATCTCTCGTAAAGTCACGAGATCGTCGCCAAAGATCCGCAGTAAGATCGGCGCGTCGACTGGCGGACCTTGTTCCAGCTTTTGTACCAACACGGTCGCGGCCGTTACCTCTTTCTCGATATCGGCTTGTAGCCTGTTCACTACCTCGTCGACCCCTTGATCACTTTTTAGCTGAACAAACGCCTGCGCGTAATTGGGTTGGTTGTTCCGCAGCGGCAACATGTTGTAGTAGAACGCGGGTGCGGTTTCACCGATAAACCAATCGACTCGCTTGACCTCCGGGTAGTCCATCGCGATCTCGCGAGCCCGCCGGGCAGCCGTGGCGGTTTGCGAAATTGAGGCTTGAGCAGGCAGCACCAACGACATTTTGATCTGGTCTCGATCGGATGCGGGAAAGAACTGCTCCGGCAAAGTCGACATTTGAAAAAAGCCCAATACGGGTAACGCGAGTCCGAATCCAATTGCGACTAATGGATAAGAAAAAACGAAATTCAGAGTTTTCCGATAGCCCGTAAACAACAACTCAGAACCGATTCCTCGTTGCCACCACGCTCCGCTACCGTGCAGCGATTCGACTCGCTCGATCAAACCGTAGATCGAGGGGATGATCGTGAGCGAAATGAACAGCGAACTACCGACCGCCAAAATAACACTTAAGCCGATCGCACCAACGAACTCGCCAGCTGGGCCAGGCATCAAAATCAAAGGCGCAAACGCCAACGCGGTTGTAAACGTCGAACCAAATAGTGGGATTGCCAAATGCCGCACGCTGGCACTGATTGCATTGGATGGGGGCAAGCCGTCTTTCAGTCGATTACGAACTTCGTCAACGATCACGATCGCGTTATCGATCAACAACCCCAACGCAATGATCAAACCGGTGACCGACATCTGATGCATAGGGACTTCGAAATATCGCAAACCTGCGAGCACCATTGCACCGGAGAACGGCAAAGCCAAGCCGACAACCACCGCACTGCGCCATCCCATCATCAGCAAAATCACAAGCGTGACTGCTAACGCACCTAACCCGAGGTTGGACAGCAAAGTCGAAAAACGGGCTCGCACATAATCGGTTTGAAAGAACATACGGTCCAGTACAATACCATCAGGCAAGCTCGCTTCGAATTCATCCAACGCCACAAGTGCTCGGTCATTCCAATGATCGATACGATGATGGGATTGAACGAAAGCCCCCACCACGATCGCATCCTGGCCTTTAACAAGCGACTGAGTTAACGGTGGTGAGCGTACCCCTTTGGAAATCGTGCCGATATCACTCAAGCGAATCGTACCACCAGTTGTACGAATGGGAGTTTCCAGAATCGCAGCCAACGATTCAAACTCGCTTTCGACTTCGACAACCATCTCGTTTGTATCGGATCGTAAGCCTCCGGCAGAAACTTTCGCATCCGATTCGCTGATTGCGAAAGCCACCTCGGCCGGCGTCAGCCCCAGTGCTGCCAGTTTCTGATGGTCCAGCTCGATAGCGATCTCTTCCTCAGGTGCCCCGAACAGGTCGATTTCTTCTGTTCCGTACAACCGACGCAGCTTGTCTTCTAACCGCTCGGCAGTACGTCGCAAAATTAAATGGTTGGTTTCTGAGGGGTGAGTCCACTTGACGCCAACCAGCATCGCGTACGCTTTGAATTTCATATTCCTGAAAAGTGGGGTCGTCGCGCCCTCCGGCAACAACGGCGTAACATCAGAAATTTTATCTCGTACCCGTGACCAGATTTCGTCGACATCATCCGAAACGAAATCGGCCAACTCCATCGTGATCGTCGAGAATTCATTGCGCGAAGCGGAGCGAGTCAGGCGTAATTCGTCAATCTCCTCCAGCGCTTTTTCGATTCGTTCGGTCACCAACGATTCGACTCGTTCTGCATTTGCGCCCGGGAACTGAATGGTCACGATCGCAGCCCGTTGTCTCAACTCGGGGTCCTCCAGCCGAGGCAGAACAAAGTAGGACGATAATCCGGAAACCGCGACCAGGCCGATCACAAGTACCAGAAGGCGCCGATTTTTGTAGAACAGATTGTCCACTAACCGCCCTCGTCTTTCGACTCGCTCCTGGTGCTTTTGACGACTTGGCCGTTACTTAAACGTTGTAGACCACTGGTGACAATCGTTTGCCCTTCGGAAATCGTGCCACGGACAAAGACCCAATCTCCTTGAAAATAAAGGACCTCGATCGCCTGCCGTTTGGCAATTTGCTTTCCATCAATTTTAGAGACGGTGTAACAACTCCAAAGTCCCTGTTGGTCATTGACGATCGCAGTAACCGGTATTTTGAAGCCCCTGGTTTCCGAGGCTTGTTGGAACTCGATTTGCCCCATCTGCCCGTCGACAATTCCTAGATCGGTTGCCGAGGGGTCAAGGGACAGCACAACTTTCAAAGTACGCGTCGCTAGATCCAACGACTTGAGCTTGCTTTTCAAAGTCGCCTTGGTCTCCGTGCCGCCAACCAGGATGGACATCGCTTCCCCGTCAGAAATCGAACTTGCCAATTTAACAGGTATGCCTACATGGAACTCAAGCTGGTCGCTTTCAATCAAACTCAAAACGGGTGTGCCCGCACTAACGACCGCGCCCTCATCCAACATTCTGCGCTCGATCGTGCCTGAGTAAGGAGCCCTGAGTGTGCAGTCTTCGAGATCTGATTGGGCTAATTCGACCGCAGCGATCGCGGCGTTCAATCTCGCTTCGGATGCGTCGACCTGCTCGGCTCGCGTTCCGGTGTTCAGTTGTTCGAACTGTGCCTGCGCTGCCGAGATCTTGGCTTGGATCGTTCTGACAAGATAGGTGGCTTGGTCGTGCTCCTGTTGTGAGATTCCACGCTTTTCCAACAGGCGAACCGATCGCTCGAAATCAAGTACCGCGTTTTCCAATTGGTGCTCGAGATCTTCGACGTTAGCCCGCGCGGCTTGGATCATCTCTGTGCGAGGTCCCTGCAACATCTCGTCTCGCAGTGCGGTTACCATCATCACTTCCGCTTTCAGCTGTTTGAGTCGGGCGGTCGGTTGTCGATTGTCCAATTCTGCGATCTTCTGTGTCGGTTTGACAAATTCCCCTTCGTCGAAAAATATCTTTTCAATTTTTCCGCCGCGCGGAAATCCAATGTCGGTTTTGCGCTTGGCGCGAATCTCGCCCGAATACCGGATAGGGATAGAAACTTGTTGTTCCTCAAGCGTCAACAAGTCGACAAAAACTGTCTGCGGTCGACTTTGCGAGTCGGCTAGCCCTGGCCCATCGTTGGAAAACATGCGCGGTAGAAAGATCCACGCAACGACCGCGAGCGCAACAAGCAAAACGAGCACCGTAGTCCGTTGCGCAATTTTCTTTGCCCTAACAGATGACGAGTTATTGTTTCGAGCGTCCATCGCTAAATATCTCTTGATGTACTTGTTCGAAAACTTCGTCGTGGATCGCTATTCTCTGAACTAATTGTTACGTTGTTGCACATAATGGAATACCCGCTGTAGGTCATTGGCCACAACCTGAAAACAACGCGGTCGACAATATCCTTGGGGCGATTTTCGAATCACCACTGGCGGTCTTAGTCTTGAATAAGAATCTCATGTAGTAGTTTTGATGTAAGCATTTTCACAAGCCTGCTTTTCACCAATCGTCATAAACGCGTGAAAGAGTGGCGACTTAACTGGCTTAGTAGGAAAATCCTTGGGCATACCAATACGATTGCAACGGTTTCGCTGAACGTACCTGTGCCAGCCACCAGCAAAAGCGGGGCGTGTTGTTCATATACGCGCTCGTTAAGGAGATTGTTCGGCAGTCGGTTAGCGACATGACTAACCGTAGCTTCCGTTGCCTTGAGAAACGGGCGCAGCGTTGAGTCGCTTACAAGCGTCTGGAATCTGATCGCGAAGGGAACTTTACTTGAACCAGCTTTTCTTGGTTAAACTTTTGCAGGCTGCTTCTTCGTCCTTTTCGATTTTGAAAATCGAGCCCAGCTTCATCAGGTCGAAAACTTCCTGGATATTCTCATTGATCTCACAAAGTCGTAGTTCAACGGCAGTGTTACTACACTTTTTGCCAAACTGAATGAGCTTTCCAATCATGGCCGATGACATGAAATTTATGTTTTGAAAGTTCAGAATGATCTTCTTCTTTTCGTGATTCAGCAATTCATTCAGCTCTTTGCCAATTGTCTCGATGTGCGATTCGTCAATAATTCGCCCACCTTGGAAATGAGCGATCAACACGCCATCTTGTTCGTCTGTAATAATCAAAGCCACGTTTTGTTTCCTGCTAATTGCCATCTGCAAAGAACTGTCATTGTTAATGAGCATCCGCAAAAAGTAAAGCGAGGAGCATGGCCCCGGCCCGTGGCGTCCATGGGGGAGTTTTTCAGGTCGGTGTCGTTCTCTCCGGCCCTAGGCAGCTCGGCTACCTTATTGTTCCATCTTTTCCATGATTTCAATCGCTTCATGGATTCTGCGGGAGTTCCAGCCTACCAAGGCCATTCCAGCCAGAGCAGACAAACTCAAAACACCCAATGAAAACGAATCGGTCGTTTGTCGCCAGTTTACCAGGATTGCAACTGCCAACATTGGAGTCGCAATCGCAAGTACCTGATAGAACCAGCAGCGCTTTAGCAGTAATCCTGTGTGTGAGTTTGTTTTTGGAGTGTGGTTGTTTTGCAAAGAGGCCAAAACCAGCCGAGGGTACCACGCTATCATGCTGATATGAGTGGTCGTGCAGTAAACGTAAGCCGCCGTGATCAGGCCCGCCAGAAAGTGGGAACCAATAAAATCATACCAAGTCATCGATGGCAACTCCGAACCCATCAACTTCAGGCCGACTGGATAGATTACACCAGCAACGGTCCAAGCCCCAGCAAAAATCAGTGCTGTGAAGTGCCCTAGATTCAAGCTGCGTTTTAAACTTAGCTCCAGCTGGTCTACAGAATGCTTTTGTTGCCAATTCAGTAGAACTCGATTCATCGGGCCATACAAAGTCAGCATGAACAGAAAGCAACCCGGAAAAACGATTGCATTGACCGTGTTTCGAAACCGTTCAAAAACTGGCAGCACAGACTCAGGCAGACTAGCAGAAACGTTGTAGGTCGAAATGAACCAAGTCGCGAACAAAGCGATCGACAATCCAATCACCGAGTTGAAAAAGAATGGCGCTCGCGCTGCCCAGGCTATCCATCGCGATTTTGGCGGGCACAAATACGACTCGATTCCAGAATCAGAAGCCCATTCCAATTGTCGCTGAATCGCTTCGGCAGCTAACCGATCATCCGGTTGAGGCGCAAGCGATCGCCTGATCGCTTGGCCTAGCAAATAGCCATGTTGTTCCAGAGGCTTTTTCATTTCAACGGTCAAGCCCTGCATCCGCTGGGTGGTTGAACCACTAATTAGATCTGCGAAATCAAGCTGCGATTCATCAAAAGGGCGCTGCCCAATCAACAGTTCGTAGAGCAATATACCAAGGGAATACAGGTCGCTCTTGCCACACAGTTGGTCCGCCTCCATCGAGTCTTGTACGTCCATTGCACGCAACTGCTCAGGTGACATATACGCGAGGCTGCCCCCGAAGAACGTTGCTGCGGTCGCTCCCGATACGTTGCTGCTAAAACTAACGTTGAAATCGACCAGTTTCGGATAGCCATGTTCGTCGACTAAAACGTTTGCTGGTTTCAGATCGCGATGAAGAACTTCACGAGCATGCGCATAGTCGAACGCACTTGCCAGTTGTGCCCCAATCCGACTGACCATCTGCGACCAACTCGCTTTTTCAATCCACTGTCGGTTTGCTGATTCGATCGGAGCCGACTGCCCAGCTCGCACCAATGACTCGTCAATCAGTTGCAAAAAGCTGGCCGAGTTTAACTCGGTGTTCGATTGTCGAGCCGTTTTGATCAAGTCACTCAGGGAAGTGCCAGCGATGTATTGCATATACATTAAGCGCAAATCCAACTCTGGCAGCGGACGCTGATCGTAAACCCTTACGATGTGCGGATGATCCAATTGAGCCAGTGTTTGCCCTTCGACGCCCATGTTGGCAGAAATCTTGAGGGCGACCAAGCGTTGCATCGAATTCTGCCTCGCAAGAAACACCGAAGCAAATGCGCCTTTGCCCAGTTTGGACAACAAATCAAAATCGTCAATCGTCTGGCCGGGCTGAAACTCCTGGACTTGTCTCGTACGAAACAGCGAAGTTGTTCGTGGACCTGTTTCCGAATCAGACATTCGTAACAATGTTCTCAAGTCGCATTGAAAACGTTGCTGGTATTGTTCAAGCTTGGCCGAGCTGTCTTTTTTCTTGAGATGCTGAAACTCCTCAAGCACCAATTCATCTGGCGGTCGACCATCCGATGAAAGCAATTGAGGCCAATCGGACAGGTAGCTCTCCAACGGCTTCCAAGGGAAATCGTCGCCAGCACGATATTCCAAGTCGACTTTGATCGTTTCGATTAGCGCCAAATTCCGAAAATCGGCATCGCTAATTGCCAACAGTGGACCAGCGAAATCTTTAATGATAGGGCAAGGCGGAGATTCGTCCCAAGCTTCGCAAAAACGATCGAGTACTTCCGCAAGAATGTCCCACCCATCGTCCGGATTAAAACCATGAGGGAGTGTAGGATCATCTTGTGAGAAATTTTCGCCTGTCATTTTCGTTTAAAAATGTAACAGTTGTCACGCTTCGTAGGTTGCGCTCTTATCCTATCCGTCTTTGTGCCTCAGAGAGCTCACTCTGGCAAGTCAATAAAGCTGGCTCACGCTGCCTATTCTATTTTGTGCGAAGATCGTATAATCCTCACTCTCAATTCCAATAGATATAAATTTGGACCCAAACACAATCTCGTATGCCTAATTTCCATAAAGCCTGCTCAACGAGCGAAATTTCCGATGGCCAGAAACTGTTAGTCGAAGTCGATGAGCAGTTGGTGCTCGTTTTCCAAGTTGGCAATGAGTACTTTTGTATCGACGATGTGTGTACACACGATGGAGGTACGTTGAGTGACGGGGAACACGAGGGCTTTGAGATCGCTTGTCCACGTCATGGTGCCAAATTCGACATACGTTGTGGCAAGGCGATGTGTATGCCCGCGACTCAGGATACCGGTTCCCATCAGGTGAAAATCGAGGGTGACGATATCTTGGTGTGCTTGTCCGGAAGCGAATGAGCCAATTCAGGCTTGCTTTGGCTCAATTTCAGTTACAATTGAGCTTGTCCAACCAATTACAGGAAAAACAAATGTCGTTGCACGAAGAACAAGTGCGTGAAGCTCTCAAAAAAGTTATTGATCCAGAACTGTTCGTCAACATTGTCGATCTTGGATTGATTTACGTGGTCGATGTTGTGCCCAAAGAGGGCCAAGATGGAAAATACGACATCAACATCGAAATGACGATGACCAGCCCCATGTGCCCAGCCGGGCCACAGCTCGTTTCCGAGACGAAAAAGTACGCGGGTGAAATGGAAGGCGTTGAAGCGGTTGATGTCAAAGTTGTCATGGATCCGCCTTGGACACAAGACATGATGACCGACGATGCCCGCGATCAGCTGGGAATCTTTTAGTAGGCTGAGATTTTTTTAACTTGGCTGTTGCGATCTACCTTTCAATCGCCCAAGAAAAAAGTACAGGAGAGCCAACAGCTTGACTCTCCTGTATCGAGGGATTGGATTTCTAATCAGTTCTAGCGACCAAACAGGCAGCAACCTTTGCGTCGCGGTGCAGGCGCGAAGATGATCATCGGCTCAGGTGGTGGAATGAACATCGGAGCAGGCACAGGAGGCGCCGGAGTTGGCACAAACACGATTTGTGGTGCTGGAGCAGGGATCGGTGCTGGTGCGGGAGCTTGCACGAAAACCACTTGGGGTGCGGGTGCAGGTGCCGCGAAGACAGGAGCCGCTTCGACAATAGGAGCAGCCACGGCAGGTGCCGCTTCAACGACGGGAGCTGCTTCAACGACGGGAGCTGCTTCGACAATTGGTGTTGCTGGCAACGCTTCTTGTACAGGTGCTGCAAACGCGGGTTGAGCGAAAGCTTGAGCCGGACCGACAGGGACCAACTGCCATTGATATTGCTGACCACCGCTCATCATGGGATCGCCAACGCCACTGACCATCGGCGCTGGTGCAACTGGTGCCGACTGGGCAGGCACAGCATACTGCATGTACTGCTGAACAGGTGCTTGGTTTGCGTATTGTGACTGAGCCATAGTTGGCTGAAACGTACCCGTGTTATACCCGGGCATAAGTTGGTACTGTGCGAAAGCAGGCGTTGCGATCAAACCGCAAAGCAGAGCTAAAAATAAAGGCATTCTCATTATCGATGTCTCCAGAAAATCAAATAGGTGGGTTTATAAAATTTTGCCAATCAAAGAACAGTTTTGAATAGGAAATTTTCATGATTTCAGCTTTCTGCACAGGGCATCGAAGTGGGTCTTTAAATTACAGCCCGAGGCCGAGATTGTGCAGAAAACGATTCAGTTGTTGTTCAGTAAAATGTTAAAGGTTCGCAAGATTAAAAAGTAGTCACCGAAGCCACGATGTCAAAGATTTGCGGTAATTTCCCTCCGTTTTTCAGTGTTTTCTAGTGGAAACGAAGCACCGAATCGAATAACCCTTGGTTTTAGTTGGTGTTTTCTGCCTCTGGATTTTTGGAAACACGGAGACTGTTCCCTTTGCATTTAATTCGAAACGTGGACAAATCCTCTTCCTGAGAGAAGGTGAGCAGTATTCTAGGCGTAGTGGGATTCGCCAGAATTCCTACAGCAGTTAACTCAGTTCCATAAACTCAGACGCACAAGGCAGAACCTCCCGCGAGCCGATTTTGTGAACGCCACATTTACGAATAAAGCGATTGAGTTTACGTGAAAACGAATTCACGACCGCCCAATCCCACTCGGCCGGATCGCCCATTTCCGTGTACGTTGAGAACCAATTGCCGGCGCGTTTTTCAGAGTTGTGGTTTGTGTGAGAATTCCGCAGATCGCTTTGCCGCGGTGATTCAAGGTACAGTTGAATCAGCCCCCAACTGAATCGGGGGAGACGTTCTATTTTCTCAGATAACCGAATAGATCTACGATCTCTTGTTCGCTTAACTTGTCCAAAAGTCCGGTTGGCATTAACGATTCTTGCGTGTTTCTCCTGCCTTCGATCGAGTCGACTCGATCGAAGGCAGGAGAAACACGCAAGAATCGTTAATGCCAACCGGACTTTTGGACAAGTTA
>CAZDBA010000002.1:57250-73153 GCA_964503615.1 uncultured Pirellulaceae bacterium | reverse complement strand
ATTTCGTGCTGCACTTTCGGAAAAACTTCCCGGTGAGGAATGTGCACTCGCAACTCGAAATTCAAAGCACTATCGGCGAACTGGGAAAAAACAGCGGCTGGCTTGGGGTGATTCAAAACCAGAGGGTGGTCTGCGGCGATTTTTAGCAAGGTCTCCTCGACCAATTTTGTGTCAGATCCGTAAGCAACACCAATCGCAAAAACAGCACGTGATCGTAGGTCGGTTAATGTCCAGTTCATCACATCTTCAGTAATGAATTTTTTGTTTGGCACAATCAATTCACGATGATCCCAATCTTGAATGGTCGTTGCCCGCAACTGCATGCGGATAACCGTTCCTGAGGTTCCATTGACCGTAACATAGTCCCCTACCCTGACCGGCCTTTCGATCAAAATGATCAGGCCTGAAATCAGATTGGCAAAGATCTCTTGCAGTCCAAATCCGAGTCCCACGGTCAAACCGGCGGCCAACCATTGCACACTATTCCAGCTGAATCCCAGTAGTTGAAATGAAAGCAAGATTCCGAGAATCCCGACAATGTAGCGGCAGACGAACGAAATTGCGTACCGCCCGCCACGGTCTAACGGCAAGCGGTCCAGTAAAGTCAACTCCAAGAGGCCAGGTAAATTGCGGCTGAGGACAAACGTCAAAACAACAACACCTAAGGTGGTCAGTACGTCCCGCAAGGTGATCCAGGTAACCTCGCCGGCGTCGCTCAAAGCGCCTTTCCACAATTGGATCTGGTCCAAATAGCTGTTTGCAGGAAAGACGTTGTGCCACAGTCTCCATCCAACGACCACCGCAACCACCAAAGCGGTAACTGACAATAAACGGTTGACTTGTCGGCTGATCCCATGAATATCAACTGGTTCCGATTCAGTCTCGTGAGCAATCTGGACTTTGAACTGGGTGACCAACAAAATTCGACTGACGAACCCGGTCACCAATGCAAGTAGTAATGCCACTACGCAACTGGCCAGTAAGCGCCAACCAAGCTGTTCTGCACCAAAGTGCCAACCGCTGAGCGACATCGCACAGATCGCCAAGGGAGCAAACGCAGCAGCGAACAAAGCCCAGCTGTAGATCCTTGTGAGGGCGTGGACTGTTTCTTTATCCGATCCAGAATCGGACAGGGTCCATTTCATGCATCGAGCGACCCGCCAAAAAGCGATTCCCAAAACCAGCATAGCTGCGTTAAATAGAATTCGACCCAGTGAATCGCTCCACTGACCTTGTTCAAAGGTCTGAAAGGTCAAATACATGGCGTACAACGGAATCGCAATCGAGTGAACAAGATTGGTGCAGCTTTGTAACCCGCTAACCATCGTCTGAGGCCAGCGAAAATGCAGTTCGACCAACCCGCCTTTTCGAAACGAGTTTCGCAGGATTTGCAAGACGAAGACAGCGGGCAAAACCAGCATTGCACTACGACAGATTGATCCTCGGAGTGAAACAACATTGAATCCGTCGCGCAGTTCCCAAATCAAATACAAAATGAACGCTGGTAAGAACATTGCTCTACAAACCGCTAACGCAAAGGCGCGAATCGCGGGCGCGTAGCGTGTCAAGGCTTCTAGCTGATTGTTCGTAGTTGGTAACGGAAGCGCGGCTGTGGAATTGTTCATGTTGAGCGTTGGTTGAACACGCTGTTCCGCTGTATTGCTCTCTGAGTTCGTGTTCAGTTCGAGCGAATTGTTCGGATGGAATTCGTTTCCATTCTCAGAAGAATCATTAGAGTCGGTCATCGACTTAGGCTCCCAACCGTTTGACAACGAAGAACAGGCCGGCGAATACCATTGTATAGATCAGTGTTTCCTGCGGACGTGTTGTTAGTCGCGACAACATTTTGTTGACCAATTCGTTCCAGGCGTCGGCAGCAAAAAACGACTGAGCACCATCAGACGAGGTCTTGAGTGTATTCAATGAAACCGGAGAAGTACTTTGCACCCAAAGCATGTTTTCACCAAGGAAGCGTCTCGTATTTTCCAGGCCTGCGATCAGTTTTTCACGTTGAGCGGCGGTCTCGCCCAGCAAACGGATCAACGCACGATAGTCTTTTAAAACGTCAATCATCAACGATTTTCGTGTTTCTACGAACTTGTTTGCCATCGCCTGTAACTCAGGTTCGGTCTCCTCCGGGTGCCAGTGCAATTGGCTGTCCAGCCATACTCGCGGGTCGGCCAGTTGTTGACGTTCTTCCTGCAAAAGGAACAACGCGGTGTTCAAAGTCTGGGATTCGCTCTGGATTTCACTCAGTCGCACACGACTTTCGACAGGCGAGAGCATTTGGCGGCTGGTCTCGACAAGCAGCAGATTTTTCGTCGTTGAAACACTTTCATCAAACTGTTTTCGAACGGCAGCCAGTTCTTCTTCGACTTTTAGCGACTGGTCAGCAACCATTGCTTTCTCGTCTGAAATCGAATGAATACGTTCGACCAACTTTTTTCTTAGGCTAGCCAAATCTTGATTTCGCTGTGCAAGTTCGGCAAGCCTTGGATGCGCGTTCGTGGCAGCTTCCCTTGCCAAGGTGATTTGTTCCTGAACTTCGAGAGCTCGAATCCGATTGGCGGCCATTTTTAGTTGTTGGACGGTAGACTCCAATCGTTGCAATTCTCGACTGGCCAAATCGACTTGAAGCGGGTTCAATACCGAGTCCAGTTCCAAGTGGCGAGTCTCCAAGCCCAACATTTTGATCTCAGCGTCTGTTGCTGTTTGAATTGCCTGTTGCAGCAAATGGCTACCATCGTCTGTTGCGGATTCGGGTTGAGTTAAACGTTCCGCGATCTCTTTTTGCCGCTGTTGGGCTTCCGCTTTGAGTTTGGGTACGTCCGCAATCCGTTGGTTGATCTTTTTGGTTTCGTTAGTGGCCGCTTGCAGTTCTGATTTTTTCAGATCAACTTCATGCTGAACTGTTTGAATGTCCCGCTGAAGTTGTTCAATTGAGCGATCGGGGTTGATTGCAAGTGAACTAGGGATCGATTCGAATGCCGCCAATTTCTCTTTTACCAAGGTCAACGTCGTGTCAAAGGTTTCGAAGTCTGATTGGTATTTCGTTATCGTTTGCTGATAAGTTTTGAATTTTGCCATATGCTCTTTGGCCGTTTCCAACACGTGAATATGGTGAGCTTTGGCGTTTTCATCCGATTGTGTATCCGATTTGGCTTTGCGAAGCTCTGTGTCGATGGTTGCGGCCAGTTTCGCCGAGTCAGGAAGCTCGGCTTCGCTGGTCTCCTGCTCTTCTTTTATCTTGGACCAGGCATGAAAGAAACTCTCTTCCCGTTCCCACCAATCGACTTGGCGAACGTTCGAATCGATCGTTGGATTGCGTTGAGATTCCAACAGTTGCTTAAGTTGAGCTTCCGGTATAAGAACCGATTCCATCATGCCATCGTCCAACCCGAATTGGATTTCAACATGTCCACTTTGATTAGGTAAAACCAGCAGCTTTCCACTAGGGTCGATCGGTCGATTCTGGTTCGATTCAGGAATCGGCTGCCAGTCATCGCGCATCGATGAACTCATTCGTTGAGGCCTTGGATCAAATACTGGTGGTGTAGTTTGTTCTAAGGCAGGCGAATTTTCGAAGGTCTGACTTCGCAACGGGTTGCTGGGATAGGTTTGAGCATTTCCAATTGGCGCACAGGCTAAGCCGAGCCCTATCGAGAAAGCCAAACAAAGAAATTTATTCACAGGTTAATCGTGATTTGGAATGTTATTTTGCGAAACAAGCCGCACGACAGTATTGAGAAACCGTTCCCCCAGCAACCCCGTTTTAAAGCAGGTGAAAATAAGAGGCCTGTGCAGCCTGGGCTATTTGCGAAAGTCGTAGATATCGCGAATCGTTCCGTTCCAATCGCCCGTAAACCGCACCGCTCGATCATCAACGTAGACGAATGCTGGAGGTTTGTGCCGGCAGACTTCGTCGACTTCGATTAGATGTTTGTCCAACCAGTTTTTGATAGCCTGAACACCTTCTTCATCGCGACACCGCGCGGAATAAACGACGACTCGAAAATCTTTTCGCAATCGCTTGATCGCATCGCCGACTTTGTGAATCGGCGGATCGGAAATTACCGCTTCGCCTTGCCAGCCTGATTGATAAGAGTGAATAACGCCATCAAAGTCCAGGCAGACAGTACGAGTCTTAGGCGTGATTTTCTGTTTTTCTAGCACACGGTCCGGCGCCATTTGCAATTCCAGAATTCGATCAATTGCATCGTGGCCGTCCAGCCAACGATCTTCACTCCAAGGTTCGTCGTTGTAAACTCGGCTAAAGTGATCGCGAGTGTGGTGTCGGCCAAATATCCTCAGCCAACTGCCCCGATGCGCGGTTCCAAAATTCCCGGGAAATAAATCAGGGGCTTGGTCTAACCCTTTTTTGGAATAGTCAGCAACGAACTGTTCGCAGAACGAACGTACCGCTATGGAGCCCATCGGGTTCTCAAAAAAGACCATCATGTGAAAGCCGCCAGAACCATTGGAATCCATGAGCAGCGGGTCAAACCCCATCGCTTTGAGTTGATCGTGCCAAGCGACCGCGGCGGCAAAGTTTCCTTCTTTTGTCACTGACATGTCGTAGTCATCGTGTAAGTCGATATCCAAAGCCAGCCATCGCGATAGCCCATCTGAACTACAGCTATGCAGCCCCAAAAGATCACCTTCTTTGGAGCGGAAGTGTTTTGCAATCGAGTTGGCTTGCAAAGAAATCTTGCCACGTTCCCGCGAGAACGGAGCGGTTATGGCACGGTTCTTTGGTTGGCCACCTTGGGTTTGCCCACGATATTTTTTCTTTAGATATCGCCCCCAAATATCTTTGCGATTGACCATGTTCTTCATGACCCACGCGGCTAACTCAGGGGCACGTTCATGCCATTCGGATGCTACTCGTTCAGAATAATCGTTCATTCAGAAAGTTCACTGAACAAAAAGTTTGGGAGTTTAAGGGTCTATACTACCAAGGTTGCTTTGGAATGTCAGCGAATTCGAATTTCGATTTGGGCGGTTAGACCATGCTTATCTAATTTTTTCGGGTCTCATCTCCGAGATTGACTACTTTTTGGGTGAGACCTTGAGTGCCTTTAAAAAAGTAGACATGGGGAAAGCTTTTTGGAAAAGGTTGAAATTAGATTTTGTTTATATATAAAAGAGGTCGAACCGAGCGGAAATAATTTTCCAATCCCCCTTAATGTTTGAGTTATGAAAGCGATTTGGCATGCTTCGATTCTTGTTCCTTCCTGTTTGTGTTTGCCTGGTTTTAATGGCATCTGTAAACGTTAATGCCCAGTTGACGGTTGATAACGACCTAGGGAACCTCAGTTTAGGAATTACTCCTGTCTCTGGTGATACGGCCACAGGTTCCAACCAAGTTGATTATTTCCTTGGTCTCGATCCAGCCAGTAATTATGGAAATGAGAATGTATTCCAATTTACCGTTACTGAGACGGTGATTTTCAATCTGATCTCGGTTGGCATCATAGGGGAGCCAGACTTTTACCTCTTGAATGGGGGTGCGACCGGGACCGACTTAGCTGGAAAAGACTTTGCCCAAGATACACTTGGTTTCTTTTTTCTGGACGGTACACCACCACAGTCCGGCTTTGGTGTTGTGATCACTCCTGGCACCTACTATCTCGTAGGTTCTTCGTTTTTGGGATTTGATGGTGCGATCACTCCTGGTGACGCGGCGTATGATATCCAAATATTCTTGGCGGCTGCCCCTCCTGCGCCATCGTCAATCGACCTCGGCGAAATTGCTTCACCGGATGTTCCATTCACAATTGATACCATCGGCTCATCTGTCGCAGACACCGAACTGGCTCTTTGGAATGAAGCTGGAAATCTACTCATCATAAATGATGATAGTGATTTTTATGGAGGTGTCTTTCAAAGCGAGCTTGACCTATTTTTGGGGCTGCCTGAAGGAACCTATTTTCTTGCAGTTGGGGGGTTCGATACTGTTTTCGATGTGGGTTTTGATGCGGTCAGCACTTCTTTTCAAGAAGGTGCCTACGTCCTGAACCACAACGGTTCTACGACAAACGGGAATCTGGCCTTAGGAACTGTTGACTTCTACAGATTCAATGTTGGCAGTGGCGTTTTGCTCGGGGACTGTAACCTGAATGGCGTGGTGAACTTTGAGGACATCAGTCCGTTTATTGGCATCCTGAGTTCCGGTCCTTTTCTAGCACAAGCGGATTGTAACGAAGACGGTATGATTAGTTTTGCTGACATCTCGCCATTTATTCAGATTCTCATTAACGCTAAATGATCCCTTTTTGGAAGATTCGAGGGCGAACATGGTTTTTTGTACGATAGTTTGGGAACCATTACCAACCGATTTTTACAATCAGGACTGTTACCCTCTCCCACCTGGTGCTTTGATCAAAGAATTTGGGTTTGAAACGGATTCTGGTAATGCACTACGAACCTTTGATGTTGAAATCGCCGATTAGCATCAGGTGATCGGTTGCAGTACTGTCTGATTTCTGCAAGTTGTTTTGCTCCAACGTTGTATTATCCAAGGTACCAGTGTCCAGCACGATCGTTTGTAACGGCTCAAGTCCGCTGTGGCAAAACCAGTCCAGTCGACTTGGTGCGAACGTGGTCACGTCGTCGCGCCAGGTATATGCGGTTCTGGTTACAGGGTTTGTGAACAGTTGGTCTTGCAGGCCGGCTTTGTTCAGGATGTCGACCGGTTTTCGCGAGCCGACCAGATTGTAGTCGCCGATGACCACAACGCTTGCCTTCTTTGCTTTTTCGCCAAACTCCCCTGCGCGCATTCGTTTGATCTCGCCGACCAGTTGCTCGGCCTGCTGAGCTCGCAAGCCGTCTTCGCGCGAGTCCACATGTCCTCTCGATTTAAAGTGAACGCTGATCACGACCAGATGTTTACCTGATTCCAATTTGATCAACCCGGCGATGGCTCGATCAAGTTTCGTAGGCAGTTTTTCAATCGGCAGCTTGGTGATGATCGCGCAGCCACTGGACCATTTTGCGTTGAGCCGCTTCACACCTATGGCGGCTGCCAGCGGTTTGAGTGCAGTGTAGAACTCTTTCGGTTTCCACTCTTCTTGCAACGTATAGATGTCGGCGCCGACTCCTGCCATCATGCGATGAATCGTTGGGCCGCGCTGTGGGTCAGCCAGTCCGCTATTCAACGTGTTCAGGTTTCCAATTCGAAAGTCGCTTTCTGCCACACGTTCAATGTTCGATTCAGCAGTTGCTTTTGGATTCGAGTAGGTGGGCACCGCGAGGGGCTCATCCAACGAGTCCGATCCGGAGAACTCGATTTTTAGATCGTTGTCTTCGGTTTCCAGTTTGACTTGCAATTCATACCGATTCGATGCGTAAGTGGGTAGGCAAGTAAAGCCAACCTCGCTCCATGGGATCACCTGTTCAGGTTTGCTCTGATCGACAAATTGTCGATTTCGAAAGTCGATCTCGCGAGAGTTGTCACCTTGATGAATCACCAGTTTGAATAACGAGCTGTCGGTTTCCACTCCGTTTTGCAAATTGAATTCGGTCCCGTTGTTCAACTCAAAACTGACGTAGAGGTAGCCATTGGCAGCTTGAGCCCAAACCGACAAGAGATCAAACGTTCCGCTTGCATCCCCTTTGGCGTCGATAGCCAGCGGTTCAGCAGTCCAGTCGTCGAGTACGCCATCAATTCCAATCGCCATAACGGATTGCTCTGTTGCGTTTGGTTTCGAATCGTCTCCACCGTTGACATTAGGCTCTTTTTTGCAAGCTGGGAAAACCAGTAGAGCTAATAGCAGAACAAATGCAGGAATCTTGTTGAGTAAATGCATGGAGGGGCAGTGATTGAATAAAAATGTGAGCCAGTGGTTGGGCCAAACTTGAGCTTTCACCAGCGACTAGGAATTGGGCTTCCACTTGATGTTACAACCGACCGAGGGGACTTGGCCATTAGGACTTGGCGTCTGGCCACTGAGCACCGTATCGATTGCGGCTCGCAGGTCTTTGCCGTTAGGTGGTTCAGGTGAATCGTAGACCCCCGATTCGATTCGAGTAAGGCGGGTTGAATCGATCTGTCCTCGGTAGACCAGTTTGTGTTGACCATCGAACAAGAAGAAGTCTGGTGTGCATGCTGCTTTAAAGGCTTTGGCCACCTCTTGAGTTTCGTCCAGCAAGTAGGGAAACGTGTAACCACGCTCGGCCGATTCTGCTTTCATTTTTTCCGGCCCGTCATCCGGGTATTCTACGATGTCATTACTCTGGATCGCTACGATCTCGATTTCGCGGTCGTTGTAATCTTTGCCCAGACGCGCCAGTTCGGGCGCGACATGTTTTACATACGGGCAGTGGTTGCAGATAAACATGACGAGCAACGGTTTACCTGTCATGTCGGTCGACGAAATAGTGGTCCCATCAATATTGGGCAACGAAAAAGTTGGACAAGTCGATCCCAACTCCAACATGTTTGATTCGGTGAGTGCCATTGTAGATTTTCCTAAAACGCTTTTCTGATGGGTCAGTTCGGAATTCTGGCTAATCCCACTACGAGAATCCCACTACGATTTTACCCTTGCATCATACCGAAACGATGCCCGAATGGGCGAGGGGGCTGCGCTTTGAAAGCTTAAACGACGCCTTGCTTGGCGATGATTCTTTGTGCCTGACGGCGGTGAAGTCCCATGTGCATGGCTGCCAAAACGGCCCAGCCATGCCCATCCAGTTCACCAAACCACGGATGACTGTAGGTCAGGCGAGTTCGTAAACGTCCATGAGCTCGCAGCACTTCCAGAAAGTCGTAACAGCAATCTTTGAACCGCTCGATCACATCGGTGTCTACGTCTGGATCGGGCTTGTAATATTCGATCGCGATTTCTCCACGTGGCACGATCCCTCGTTTCAGGGCGTCGACAACTTTGAGCATCTCTCGGTTTACTATGCACAAATGTTCCAGCACCATAAATAGAGACCAATTGCGGCTGCTGTCTTCCAGTCCAGCCATCCGCCCGATCAAGACTTGTTCGTCTGCGGCGACCAAGTCGACATGGTCATGGAGATTGATCAGCGTGTTCATCTCCAGCTCGAAAACTCGAAGCGCCTTTTCATCCGAACTTAACATTGACTTAAGAGACAATATCCCTTTTCCGATTACCATTTCGATCTTGGGTATTCCGGCACCGGGCGGTTGCAAGTCGGTCATGGTGAAGATGATAAAAAGTAAGGGCTTAAACGGCTGATCAGGTCACTGTAGATCACCAAAAACATGGTAGCGACATCGGAGCATGGGACAACCGCAACCGGCTTGCGAGCAAAACGGAACCCACTTCGGTGAAGTTGCGGGCTGGCCGACTAGCGAAAAATAAGGGTTCGATGTAAAACATGGATTCGTATATTCACCTTTTATGGTGCAATAAACCGCACTTAACCCCTGCAAATAACCTATAAGCAATGTCCAAGATCATCTACACACTTACCGACGAAGCGCCTGCGCTTGCAACTCAATCCTTGCTGCCGATCGTGCAGGCTTTTGCAGGAGCGTGCGATGTCCAGATCGAAACGCGCGACATTTCTTTAGCCGGTCGAATCCTGGCAAACTTTCCTGATGAGTTGTCGGACGACCAAAAGGTCGGAGATGCTCTAGCCGAACTGGGTGAACTGGCAAAGGCCCCCGAGGCAAACATTATCAAGCTGCCGAACATCAGTGCTTCGGTTCCTCAGTTGAAAGCGGCGATCGAAGAGTTGCAGGGTAAAGGCTTCAAGGTTCCCGACTATCCCACTGACCCACAGACGCCGGCCGAAAAAGAGATCAAGGCCCGCTACGCGAAAGTCCTTGGAAGTGCGGTCAACCCAGTGCTTCGTGAAGGCAACTCAGACCGCCGTGCCCCCACACCGGTCAAGAACTACGCGAAAAAGAACCCTCACTCGATGGGCGCCTGGTCGGCTGATTCGAAAACACATGTCGCCACGATGAGCGAAGGTGATTTTCGGTCAAACGAAAAATCATGCACGATTGAAAAAGCGGGTGACCTTCGGATCGAACTGGTTGCGGGCGACGGTTCCGTAACAGTCCTCAAAGATTCGGTTCCTGTTTTGGACGGTGAAGTGATCGACGCGACCGTTATGCAGGTCGACAAGCTTAACGCTTTTCTGAAAGAGCAAGTCGCGGACGCAAAATCGAAGGGCGTTTTGTTTTCGCTGCACATGAAGGCGACCATGATGAAGGTGTCCGATCCGATCATTTTCGGACACGCTGTGCGAGCTTATTTTGCTGACGTGTTTGAAAAGCATGCCGAGGCACTGGAATCGGCCGGAGTCAACGTAAACAACGGGCTGGGTAATCTACTCGCCGAAATCGAGTCGCTACCTGCCGAGCAAAAGGATGCGATCCTCGCTGATGTGAACGCAGCAATCGAGAACGGACCCGACATTGCGATGGTGAATTCAGACAAGGGAATCACAAACTTGCACGTGCCCAGCGATGTGATTATTGATGCGTCGATGCCGGCGATGATTCGTACGTCAGGCCAGATGTGGAACAAAGAAGGAAAGCAACAGGACGCCAAAGCGGTCATTCCCGAAAGCAGTTACGCCGGTCTATACAGTGAGACGATCGCCTTTTGCAAAGAACATGGTGCGTTCGACCCAACTACAATGGGTACCGTTCCCAACGTTGGGTTGATGGCCAAGAAAGCGGAAGAGTATGGCTCGCACGATAAAACTTTCGAAGTCCCCTCCGCAGGCACCGTTCGCGTCGTTGATGGATCGGACAACGCTCTTTTAGAGCATTCAGTAAGCGAAGGCGACATCTGGCGGATGTGCCAAGTCAAAGACGGTCCGATTCGCGATTGGGTCAAACTGGCCGTAACCCGCGCGCGAGCCACAGGCTGGCCCGCTGTTTTCTGGTTGGACAAAAATAGAGCTCACGATGCGGAGCTGATCACGAAGGTCAATAAATATCTCGGCGATCACGATACGGATGGCTTGCAAATCGAGATTATGTCAACAATCGAAGCTACGAAATTTACGCTCGAACGAGTCAAAGCGGGTGAGAACACAATTTCTGTTACAGGTAATGTGTTACGAGATTACCTGACCGACCTGTTCCCGATTCTTGAATTGGGCACCAGCGCCAAGATGCTTTCCATCGTGCCGTTGATGAATGGAGGTGGATTGTTCGAAACGGGAGCTGGAGGTTCGGCGCCTAAGCACGTTCAGCAATTCAACACTGAGAATCACCTGCGATGGGATTCGTTGGGCGAGTTCCTGGCTTTGGAAGTTTCCTTGGAACATCTGTCAGAAGTGACCAATAATCCGAAAGCGAAAGTGCTTTCCGAAGCGTTGGGTGTTGCGACGAGCAAAGTTCTGGACAACGGAAAATCGCCATCGCGAAAGGTCAATGAGCTGGACAATCGCGGCAGTCATTTTTACCTTGCGATGTATTGGGCTCAAGCGTTGGCAGCTCAAACAACCGATGTTGATTTGCAAAAGGTATTTGCCCCGCTGGCCAAGGCGTTGTCTGATAGCGAATCAGAGATCGTGGAAGAATTGAATTCGGTTCAGGGTGCTGCCCAGGATATCGACGGATATTATTTCGCCGATCGAGCTTTGGCTACAACGGCCATGCGTCCCAGCAAAACACTGAACGAAGCGTTGAGCTCGGTCACGGCTGGTTGATCAATGGATGCCCAGTTCGACAATCAGCAGGACGAGAATATCGACCGCATCGTAGAGATGTTGGTAAAGTCGAAAAAGGTGTTCGTAATCACTGGCGCCGGAATCTCTGCCGATTCCGGCTTGCCCGTCTACCGAGGAATTGGTGGACTTTACAACGACGAAAATACCGAGGATGGAATTCCGATCGAAGAAGCGCTCAGCGCCACGGTTTTCAAATCACGCCCCGAGTTGACTTGGAAATATATGGCGCAGATCGAGGCCGGCGCTCGCAATACGAAATTCAATCGTGGTCATGAAGTACTGGCCGAAATGGAACGGTACTTCGAGCAGTTTTGGATTCTCACTCAGAACATCGATGGCTTTCACAGCTTTGCTGGTTCCAAAAACGTGATTGAGATTCATGGAAACATGTACCGATTGCTGTGCACGGTGTGCAAAAAGGCGGTGCGGGTAAAAGATTACTCCGGGCTGGCGATTCCACCCGTTTGTGAGTGCGGCCGAATGCAACGACCTGATGTTGTGTTTTTTGAGGAAGCTCTGCCAACTAACGAATTACGCGAACTGCATTTGCAAGCAAATGTGGACTACGATTTGATCATCAGTATCGGAACCAGCGCAAATTTTCCATACGTTGCCGAACCTGTCATGAGGTCACAACGCCGCGGTATCGCGACGGTTGAAATCAATCCTGGGGTTTCCAATATCACAAGTTTCGTCGATGTCCATCTACAAACCGGAGCTGCTGCAGGGCTAAACGAAATTTGGAAACGTTTTAACAGCCAGGTCAACACCGGGTTGTAATCTGGAAAATCTATTCTTGGATTCGGGGTTTCTCCGCCAATGGCTACTTGCTGCAGGCCGTGTCAGAGTCTATTTTTTTGGTTCCGCGAATAATCTCAGCAGACGAAATCATGACGAAAAAGAAAACTCCTTGGTACTCAGACGGGCTCAAATTCAAGTGCTCGGGATGCGGCGATTGTTGCACGGGGGCTCCTGGATTCGTTTGGGTGAACAAAGAGGAGATCGCAGGACTTGCCGCCGAAATGGAGTTGGATGTTGAAGAGTTTGAAAGGTTGTACGTTCGCAAAATTGGTGTTCGTAAAAGCCTAAAAGAATTTCCCAACGGTGACTGTGTATTTTTTGATACCGACGAGCGAAATTGCACCGTCTACAACGCTCGACCGCGCCAGTGTAAGACTTGGCCGTTTTGGGACTCTAACCTAAAGACGCCTGAGGATTGGGAGAGGACTTGTGAAGAGTGTCCAGGCAGTGGGAAGGGAAAGCTCTATTCTTTGGAGCAGATCGTCGCGCAGAAATCGGTAATGAAGCTGTAAGTTCTTTCCCCATCAAATTGACTGTATAAGCAGTCTGATGGAGCGACGAAATTTCCAATTGGACGCTATCTTTGCCAGCTTAATCCATGCCGTTGTTTTACGGTTATTCTCAAGTGGCTTATTTCAGAATCGCCTGATTTCTGAGAATTTGTTGACTTTACTTCTTTACACGAATAAACTTGCGGAGATTTGCCACATGCCTACCCTTCTCCTTTTCTCTAACTTCATATGGCGAAATGACTAAGAAAGAAATCGTACGAACCATCTCTGAGGAGATCGGGCTCACTCAGCTCAAGACCAAAGAGATTGTACAAAAGACATTTGATGCGATCGTGGAAACTCTCGTAACCGAGGGGCGTATCGAACTGCGCAACTTTGGTGTGTTCGAAGTGAAAAAACGGGCTGCGCGCAAGGCTCGCAATCCGAAGACGGGAGACAAGGTTGACGTGCCTGAAAAATACGTCGTGACGTTCAAGCCTGGCAAGGAAATGGAAGAACGCGTCAGCCAGATTGACAAGAAGAATCGTCACATTCCCGGCGGACCTCATGCTCCGATTGAGTCAAGCTCTCAAGTGGTCGCTAAAGCGGATGACGATCTTTTGTCGAGCGATTAGGATAGTAGTGCAAGGCTAACATCTGACTTGGTCACGATTTCAGTGCTTGCTCTCGATTAATCCTCCTAAGGTCTACGTCAGATGCCAAATCCATTTCGCAACTTGCCCTCGGTAAGTCAACTGTTGGAAAGTGAACCACTTAAAAAGCTGGTTGACTCAGTGAATCACCAAGTCGTCGCCGAAGGAGTACGTACGTTTCTGGATAATGTGCGAACTCAAATGAGCTCTGCCGCGGAAGACATGAACATTCCGACCCCTTCTGAAATGGCAGAAACGATCGCTGATTGGCTTAAGAAGGAACGCAAGCCCAGCTTGAGAAATGTTATCAACGGGACGGGGATCATTTTACATACGGGCTTGGGCCGGGCACCGCTTGCCAATTCTGCGATCGAGGCTGTGGCAAAGTTATCCAATGGCTACGCGAGCGTGGAGATCGATCTCGAGTCGGGGGATCGAGGACAGCGTATCAAAGCGGTCGAACGGTTGATTTGTGAGCTAACGGGTTGTGAGGCAGCTGCAGTCGTTAATAACAATGCGGCAGCAACGATGTTGGCACTGACTGAGATGGCGCACGGAAAAGAAGTAATCGTTTCTCGCGGCCAGTTGATTGAGATTGGTGGAAGCTACCGCTTGCCAAACGTAATGAGCTGTGCGGGTGCCCGTTTGCATGAGGTGGGAACGACCAACAAAACAAGGATTGACGACTATCGCCAAGCGATCAATGATGAGACGGGCGCGTTGTTGTTGGTTCATCCCAGCAACTATGCCATAGTCGGGTTCTCGGAGTCACCGAATATTGCCGAATTGGTAAAACTGGGTCGAGAAAAGGGGCTGCCAGTGATCGACGATGTCGGCTCCGGCGCGCTGATCGACTTTGCTCGCTACGGTATGAAGGATGAACCGGTGGTGGCCAAAAGTGTGGCTGCCGGGGCTGATTTGGTTTTGTTCAGCGGTGACAAACTAGTCGGTGGTCCACAATGCGGAATCATCATCGGCAAGAAAAAGTACGTAGAGCGAGTCACCAAGAACCCGATGATGCGTGCGATGCGGGTCGGCAAGATGACTTTGGCCGCGCTGGCTGCAACTTTGGAGTTGTACCTGAATCCTGAGGTTGCCGAGCAAGAGATTCCAATCCTGCGAATGTTGTCGACCTCAAAACAGAATCTTGATTTGCGAGCTTCAAAAATCTGCGAACAGATTTCACATTTGGGAGTTATCGAAAAAGCGGAACCGGTTCCCTCGGAGGCGATGTTAGGGGGAGGCAGTGTGCCTGCCCAAACGACTGAGTCTCTGGCGATCGAAATCGAGACCAGTGGGATTTCAGCGGAAGAGTTCGCTGGTCGACTACGAAGCGGCCCAATTGCGGTGATGGGCCGGATCAACAAAGGCAAATTTTACCTGGACCTGCGAACGATCAACCCTTCCGAGGACTTGACCCTGGTCGATATTATTACGCAGGCAAATTGAATGAACTAAGCCTGGCTTTCTTGAAATCGGATCAATAAAAAAGACTGAAGGTCAGGAAGACCTTCAGCCTTTGGGTTTGAACGATTTAAATCTCAGCTTTTGAGAGAACTGAAGCAAGCAGATCGGATATGCGATCTAGTCTTCCATAACTTCGGTTTCGCGTGCCTTGGCGAGATCGCTGACCGCCGCTTCCGACTTTTTTGTCAGCTCTTGGACTTGGTCTTTGATATCGTCACGTTGGTCTTCGCTGATCTCCTTGCTTTTCTCTGCTTGTTCAGCAGATTTGTTCGAGTCGCGACGAATGTTGCGGATCGAGATCTTGGCTTCTTCACTCAGTTCTTTGATTCGAGCAACCATTTTTTTGCGAACGTCGGTCGAAAGAGGCGGGATGTTGATGCGAACCACTCGACCATCACTTTGCGGATTGAATCCCAGATCGGCGCTAACGATCGCTTTCTCAATCTCTTTGGTAATGCTGGTGTCGTAGGGACGAATCACGATTTGAGTTGGTTCTGGAGCGCCGACCGCAGCGACCTGTTTGATCGGAGTTGGCGAGCCGTATACGTCGACACGCAGAGAATCGACCAGGCCGGGGTTGGCTCTGCCCGTGCGGATACCGCCCAGGTTCTTTTTCAACATTTCAATCGCTTTGTCCATACGCTCTTGGGTGTCGGCGAGGATTATTTCAGATGACATTTTGGCTCCCGTTTCCTGTTGTCGATGAGTTTGATTTTTATTGAATTTGCAAGTTCGGCTTGGGCCGCTTGTTTAGCCCGCTTGTTTATGTGGTTTTGGCGATCTCGGCCTGTCCCTGATTGGTAATCAGAGTTCCAATTTTTTCG
>CAZDBA010000002.1:44003-57150 GCA_964503615.1 uncultured Pirellulaceae bacterium | reverse complement strand
GGTTTTGGCGATCTCGGCCTGTCCCTGATTGGTAATCAGAGTTCCAATTTTTTCGCCCGCGATCGCTTTTTCAATATTACCATCCTTCAGGTAATTGAAAACCATGATGGGCATGTCATGCTCCATGCAATGGCTAAATGCAGTTGAGTCCATGATTTTGAGTTGTTGCGAAACGACGGTCTGAAAGTCCAGGTTTGAGTAAAGTACGGCGTGTGGATTTTTTTCAGGGTCTTCGGTGTAGACACCATCGACACGTGTGGCTTTCAAAAGGATCTCCGCATCCAGCTCGATACTTCGCAGAGCAGCAGCGGTGTCGGTGGTCACAAACGGCCCGCCTGTACCTGCCCCCAAAATTATGATTCTACCGTTCTCTAAATGATGCCGAGCTCTCCGCCGAATGTAAGGCTCGCAAACGTTGTCCATGGGGATAGCACTCATTAGACGAGTTTCACACCCCAGTGACTCAAGTGCGTCTTGCAAAGCCAAACCGTTGATGACTGTGGCCAACATGCCCATGTAATGAGAGGTGGCTTCGTGAATCGCTTTGTTGGCCTGTTTAAATTGGGCACCGCGTAAGATGTTTCCACCCCCGTTAACAACTGCGACTTGGCAACCCATTTCGGTCGCTTTTTTGACTTGTTCGGCGATATGCAAGACTTCGGTCATGCTGATCCCCCGCTCTCCTTTGGGGCTAAAGCACTCTCCGGATAGTTTCAATAGAATTCGTTTGTATTGGGCAGCGGCCATGAGTTTTCCGAAAGGACAGTATAGAGGTAAGTGGTCTATTGTTCAGGGTTCAGATTGTAACTGGAATCAGGTTCCAAGTTTAGGTCGGTTCGCTCATCATGTTTGCGTACGTTTCCCTAGGAAGTTGGCAGAAGAAGGCTGGCTCGCTAAATTTAGTTGGCTTGTTTAGCAGAAGGATAAGTTCAAGTCGGGGCAATAATCAATTATCATCGCCGCGAAGTTCCATCTCGGTATAGGCGTAATTCTCGATGTACCACGCTAAGGCGAGGGGTTCGTTGAATCCGAACTCTTGTCCGGTAATTGCTCGAAGTGCCCCTGCGACCGATTGGTTTGAGCTGATTTGATCTACAGTAGTCGGTCCGCCTCCGGTATCCAGACCTTGAATATTTCCGCCGACTGACTGGACGCTAGTTCTGCCTTGGCCTCGGCCCGTTGAGACTTTGTGAGTGGTTTGTAACGCATTGATCAGGGGTAGGATTGCAGCATCTGAGGGAACTTGCCCCAGCAACTGCCCTGCTCTTTCCACGATACGGTTTTCCGCATGTTGCAAGAATCCACCACCGGCTACCATTGCGGCTACCTGTTCCGGCAAAAAATGTGGCTGGTTTTCCAACTCCGTTGCCGCAGCTTGCCTTACGGAGATATCAGGGTCCTGGATGGCAAAGTTGATCAGTGCATTCATGGCTACGGGGGAGTCTACTTTGCCAATCGCCTCAACGGCCAATCGACGCATTCCGACGTCTCGGTGTTCCCGTGAGAAATCGTAAAGCGGCAGGACTACGGCCGGTTGGATGATGGAGAGCAAGTTTGCTTTGGCAGTTATCGCGTTAACTTTGCGTACCGACTTTTTCCATGCATTAAACGCGATTACTCCGTCACGTTTTGCTTGATCAGCTTGTTCCAGTTGGGTGTCAACACCGGCCAGTTGATTTGATATCCATGAACGACCGACTTTGGTGTATCCCGAGACGGCAAACATTTTTTTATCTTTGGACCAAACGCCGTTACGTCGAACGTAGCCAAGTTTTTGCCAAGCCCTTTTATCGTTTGGATCTGCCGCAACGATTTCATGCAGGTGAAAGTCGATTTCACCTTTGAAGCGAGATTTCCCTTTGGGTTGTTGTTCGCACCATTCGACAATCTTCCAGTGTTGAGCTGGCGATGCGGCGCTTGTCGCGCGAAGATGGTACTCTGATGCAAGCCCGTCGGCGGGAATGATTTTTCGAATCAAACGGTTCTTATCCAGTTTTAGGATGCCGCCCGATTCCGTTTCAAAAACGACAAAGTTCTTACCGTCCTCTTGCGATTCCGAGGTTATCGTTCCTACCAACTCACCGCCCGATTTAAGAACGATTCGATCTGACAGATCGTTGTCTTGGGCCAAAATAAATGAACAGGGTGATAGGCACAAAGCAATTCCAACTGTGCCAAGCCATCGGACTGTGTTCATAATTCGCGCTTTCTAACTCTCGTGATTGCCCCATTGGATTATAGCATGCTACCGACGCTGTTAGCTCCGCTAGCGGGGGTTGGCTTTGCCTGCCCCTACCTGAAATTCGACCGGATCAGGGCGCCAAATTAAAGTTGCTTTGGGATATTTGGTAAATCTGCTTCGGGCTGAATAGCAAAAGCTGAGGAATATCTCGAATGTTCTAAACCACTTGTTTTCAAAGGTTTTTCAACTCAAAAGCCCTTTGATCGAATGGGTGATTGTGCTTTTGTCTTTCGTTAATTTCGCTTTGAGGGTGAGTTATCCGCTTTTTCGTGTTCTTTGGCTGGTCACTTTTTTCATAATTATGATGATGTCAGAGAGGTAACGAATTTATGTCTATCAGGATCATTTTCTGATTCTCACACAGATTCACAGTTCTAATTGCGGACGATCCTAGTGTACAAGTTGACGTAAATACGATCACTTTTGACTTGCTCGCATTTCACGCAACAAGCGGTGCGTTCTACTGAGAAACGGTGGTTTTCAACTTGGCGTTAACGTCTTGGTCGTACCAAGCAGTCCATTTGAGAATTGGCAATCCTGACGATCTCGTCAGGCCCCACGGGTCGACTAAAATAGAAGCCTTGGTGTTGGTTGCATCCCTGTTCCTGAAGAAACTTTAACTGCTCGATTGTTTCAACACCTTCCGCGATCACTTCCAAGCCCAACGATTCTGCAAGAGTAATAATACTACTCGCGATCACTCCATCGTCAGTGTCCGGAATTTCCCTGACGAAAGCTCGGTCGATTTTAAGTTTGTCTAATGGGAACTGTCTAAGGTATGCCAGAGAGGAATATCCAGTCCCAAAGTCGTCGATGCTGATTCGGCACCCAAGACTTTTGAGCTGGATTAGTTTCTTGATGACTTGCTCAACGTTTTCGATTAGAACGCCTTCGGTGATTTCAAGCTCAAGCTTGCTTGGGGAAACGCCAAACTCGTTCAAAGGCTCAAGGACACTTTCTATAAAACCACCATCTTCGAACTGCAATGCACTCACGTTCACAGCCACGACAATATCGAGCCCTGCCTGTTTCCATTGAGCTTGCTGTCGGCAAGCCTCCTGCAGTACCCATTTGCTGACTTGAATAACTCGTCCTGTATTCTCCAACAGGGGAATGAACCGATTGGGTTGGATAATTTGACCTTCATGACGCCAGCGAATTAGAGCTTCTGCCGCTATTGTTTTGCGGGTTGAGGTGTCGACTTGCGGCTGATAGACCAGAAAGAACTCGTCCGCTGCCAAAGCGTCGGATAGTTTCTCGTTCATCACACGGTTCTCACTCAAGCGTTTTGTCATTTCGGGGCGGTAAAACGCAATGTTCAATTTGTTTTTCTTTGCGTGATACATCGCGGTATCCGCGAACGATAAAATGTGCTTTGCGGTCTTGGCGTGATCAGGACAAATCGCATATCCAACGCTGGTCTCAAGCGTGACCTCAACCTCACTCAATTGGTACCGTCGTGTTAGATGCTCGACAATTTCTTTGGCAATCTTGTCACCCTGAACCGTATCAACTAGATCTTTGAACAGTACGCAGAATTCATCTCCGCCAAGACGTGCAACACCGGCGAGATGGCCCATTTTCGAGGAAAGTCGTTTACCAATCTCCACCAGTACTTCGTCACCCGTGGCATGCCCGAGGGTGTCATTAATTTCTTTGAACCCATCCATGTCGATCAAGAATAAAGCTGCCTTTTTATCTTCAGTTGCGAGTTCTACCATTTTTTCGAGTTCGATTTGCAACTGGTAACGGTTCGTTAGGCCAGTTAGGGAATCAGTCGTCGCCAACAACTCTAACTCATCACTACGCTTCTGTAGATCTTTGCTGAAGTCCACCAAGTTTTTCGTTTGGCTCTGGTAACTGGCTTCGGCTTGATGGCAGCAAAAGAATATCAACAGCGCCGTTCCCAGTGTTATTGTCAATTCGTCCAAATGGTAGGCAAAGGAATCGTGTAAGCCGTACTGGTACACAAAGAAAGCTAAGAAATGGACGAGGGTTAACAGCAGCCATAGTGCTGCCTGCCTGATCCCAAACAGGTAGGACGCTACCAGGATGGAAGTCTCAAAGAAAAAGGCAGAAAGTGCAAGGTTGGGATGGGATACTGAGACAAAGAAGATGCACAAGCCGCTGCAAGCCATATACAGATTCATGACTGTGGCGAACTGTTGTTTTTTGCGAAACAATATCTGTACCACGAGGTAACATAACGTTTGCGTCTGGGCGATCGCCGCGGCTACTTCATAACCTCGGAGCGTAAAGTAAAAACAAAAACACACCCAAGTCAGGAACATGACATCCAACAAGTGCCATACTCGTTGTGCACGGATAGCCTTTCCCTCGCTAGATGGGATTGGAACTGAAACAAAATTGTTTTCGACTAATGACATCCGTTTAACTAAGACTCATAATCCCGTCAGGGCTAGAGGTTTGAGTTGAGGTAGGTTGAGTTGAGGTAGGTTGAGTTGAGAGTGCAGTTGTACGGAGATGTACCTTTTAGCCAGTGGGAAGCAAGACGTAAATTCGACTAGAACTCGGAAAATGGATTCTGACGATTGTACGGATCCAAAAATACCAACAGGTCAGTTTGTAGCGAGAAGGCTCGATAAGGTTCTGACAAGCAAGGTAGCGATTCGTGTCAACTAACCGTGTAGGGCGGGCGTGTGGGGCTCCTGCCGAACCGAAGCGGGGACAAACTTCGCAGAGCCATGATAATATTTTCAGCCACGTGATTTCGGCACGTCAGGAGCCTGACCTCGCGATCAAACGAGGTGACACGTTATGAAATGGCCAGATCGCGTTGACAGTGACGCGCATTCAGCGAAAGAAGAATTTTGAGGCTGGAATCAGGTGAGCAAGCTGAGGAAACCCGCAATGTCAAAGAAGTTCAATTGCCCGTCGCCATTAGTGTCAGCTTGGAATTGATAGTTTCCAGTCAATAGCAGGGTTATGAATGGTGCTAAGTCCAAAAAACTGACGGTGCCGTCTTGATTCACATCGCCAAGCAACAGGTTGGAACTTGTGCTTCGCCAAGCCAAACCGAAATCTCGGTTCGTATCCGAGCTGACTTTCAAGTGATAAGTCCCCTCTGGAAGATCCTGCAAGTAGATATGTTCGACGTTGTCCACACTACTCTTGCTCTCGTCTAAAAGGCTTCCTAAAAAAGAACCGCTAGAATCATAGAAATCAAGGTTAAGATCACCCAGGTTCTCTGAAGAAGAAAATATGCTGGGTGAATTGTTTAGATCGTTGATCTCCATATTCCAACAGAGAACGATCGAAAGTTCATCCAGTTTCGTGCCATTGGAAACTTCGAACTCGTAGAACAGATCGTTGCCTGAGACAATTTCCGTCTCGTAGTCCCAACCATTTAGCGCAACTGGAGCAGCGGGATCTCCAGCAGTTCCATTGAATTCACCGCCTTGTAGTGACATATAGCTGTTGTAGATATTCAATTCGCCGGCTCCGAAACGATCGTCAATCGGACGAGTTACCGTTCTGTCCCATGTTGGAAATTCGTCTTTAGTTGCTCCTGCAAGAAGAAGAGCGCGAATCGTTTCCGTTTTGTTTGCGTCAGTGCCGGTTCCCGCTTCGTGCAAAATTGCTGCTGCAGCGGAAACCATAGGCGTTGAAAAACTGGTTCGGGTGTCGGGCGCGACAATGTCCGGCTTCGTGCGACCGGGCCCATAAACAGATGTAGTTGGACCGAATGAATGCCCGCCATCGCTACGACCTACAGAAATAGAGTTGTAGCTATTGCTAAAAAACTCTGGCAATGCAGACGCTGAACCGTTGTTGACTCCGACGAACATTGATGTCTCGTTTTGCTCCGCCACAAAATCAAAACGTCGTAAGAGGCTAATTGTTAAGTCGTCTGAAAAGTTTTGAGCATCCTGATAAAAGATATAGCTATGGTTGGCGATGTTGATGTCGAAAGATGCAGGATCACCACCACCATTCAGAAGGATTGAGTTTAAAAAATCGTTGACCTCATATGAATTGATTGGGTTCGCTGCCCGCCCCAAACCGTTTGCCATACCAAGTCTGCCGTACATCCGAAAACCAACGTTCGAAGCATGTGCAATTGAACCGGAGTTTGTACCAGTAGCGTCAAAGAAGATTGTGTTGCTGAATTGGGAGCTGGCCGAGTTAGGCATATAAGCCAAGCTACCGTCCGCGTTTTGAGAGGGGCTTTCAACCTGTGCTGAAGTGACACCCATTCCATCCTCTAACCCACTCCCAATCAAGGCTTCCAGATCGTCGAAGCCAACTTCGGCCTGTTGTGCCTGACAGGAAGGCAAAATGCAAAATGGGTGGGAAAAAGCGATAAGCAAAAGAAAAATGCGTTTCATGGAAACCCTTTAAGGTTCGGAAAAGCTTCATGCTCGCTCAACCCAAATCGAGTTGAGTGGTGGGAGAGAAAGAGGCGTGAGAAGAAAAAAGGTGCCTTTAACCCTGAAAAGCATACCTTTGAAATCGCCAAAGGGCAAATTCAAGAGGTTTTAGCTGCTTGGATTTCTTCTAGACACGCTGTTTTATCCAAGTTCTGCTTGAGGTTTATCGAAATGTGCGTCGCAATAAAACGAACTAATTTGTAGACTGCTGGATAGCTTGAATCTTACGAATTTTCCTGCCCGTTTTTAATTCTTTTGGAACGAATCTTACATCGGCAATTTTAGTCATGAAACGCCTTACAATCGGAATATTGATTTGGATCGCGATCGCCGCCGTGTTTGGGTACATCAGTACTCAGCAAAAAAACACCACCAAAGCTGCAACGAGTCAACTTGCCGATTTCTTTCTCAAGCGGTGTGACACTTTCGAAATTGAGTTTGAGGTTGCCAGCACATTTAAGGTCGGTGACCGGGTTTTTATATTTGATCAGGAAAGCAACGAAGCTGTACAAGTCGGAATGATCGTGCGAGTCGAATCTCTCGCCTCCGATTCCATGAAACTCACGAAAGGAAAAAAAGCGTTCGTGGAACTTTTTCCGAATGCCCCCAAGCTCACCAGCAAAGATTACTTGGCCTATCATGACACGCCTGATTCGATGGGCTGGGTCATTGAACAGATGCTACCGCCTGAGAAAAGAAAAGCGTACGCGGAAAAGCTGTTAACCACTTTCCGAGAGAACCAAAAAGAACTCAACGAGCTTCTAAAACCGATTATCCAAAAGTCGATCGCCGAGTCCGTTGTTGTTATTCAAGCCGATTTGAAAGTCGCTTTGGAAAAGCGTTCTGAGGCGATTCGTAAAATTGGCGATCGGCTACAGACCGATCTGGTGAAAGAAGATCTCGTTCCGCTGATTCAGGAACAGATCTGGCCAGTGATTCAACAAGAAGTCGCTCCCGTGATGAATACGGTCGGTCAGGAAATGTGGAAAAAGGTTTCCGTGTGGCGTTTTGGTTGGCGTTACATCTACGACGCTTCACCGCTACCAGAAAAAGATTTGACCAAAAAGGAGTTCAATCGGTTTTTGGAAGAACACGCAGTGCCAATTTTGCAAAGTCATGCAGACGACTTTTTAGAAGTTCAAAAAGCAGTCTTGCGCTCAATCGCTGAAAACGAAACGGTTCGATCTGTTGTACGCGAAAGTGTTCGGGAATTTGTCAACGATGATGAAGTTCAAGTTGTTTTCGGTGAGATCTTTAAGGAGGTTGTCGTCGACAACGAGCGGCTTCATACGGTTTGGCAAAGGAATTGGAATAGCGAACAAGCCCAAGACGCGATCGCGCTGGCAAGTTCCCGAATGCAGCCCACCGTGGAAGAGATCGGTAGAGCGATGTTTGGAAACCCGGAAGAGCCTATTCCGCCAGAATTTGCCAGAGTGCTGCGGAATCGGATTCTGTTCAAAGACGAACGTTGGATGACGCTCCAGCACTACCCCGGCGAACCTGCGTTAACCGAGGGTGCTGTTATCCCTGTCATCGCCGCTGAACCAAAATCACAACAAGACAATCCGTTTTACTCGAAAAAGAGATCAGGTCGGTGACAGTCGAAAATTCTGCAGCAACTCTCACCATCTCAAATTTGAGCGTACAAGCGGGGGCCCGCCAGCTGCTGGATAATGCCAGTGCCGAATTTCGTGCTGGCGAAATCTCGATCATTGTTGGGCCTAGTGGTGTTGGGAAATCGGTGCTGCTCAAAATTCTTGCCGGCCTCGTTGGAGCCTCAACAGACGGGATATCAGTGGTCGGGGATGTTCAATGTAACGGCGCCCCAGTTCGCAGCGGTCAAGCAGGTGTGGTATTCCAGTCCTTCGCACTGTTTGACGAACTTTCCGCTCGCGGGAATATGGATTTTGCTCACTCCTGTGGAACGGCCAAGTTCTCGAAGCAGGAGCTTTCAAGTCTGTTGACCGATCTAAAGGTCCCTTCAAACGTACCCACTTCTCGATTAAGTGGTGGGCAGCGACAACGCTTGGCGATTGCAAGAACGTTAGCCTACGACCCACCAGCGATACTCTACGACGAGCCAACTTCGGGTCTTGATCCATCGACCGCCAATCAGGTCGCAGAGCTCTTGCGCAACACGCACGAAACGCATCAAAAGACGTCTGTTATCGTAACGCACGATTATCCTTCGTTGTTACCGATTGCCGATCGCGTCTTTTTGTTCGATCCTGTTCGAGGGCAACTCAACGAAGTCGCCCGCGAAGAATGGGCTGAGCTTGGCGAGATGCTCAGACCTCTGTCCTCCGCAGCGTTAGAGCACCAAGAGGTGTTGGGTGTTGAATCACTACCCTCTCGAATCGGTAAAGCCGCAAGCTCTTTTTTTTCGGGGACGACCCGATGCGCTGAAGCATGTTTGGTTGCGGTTTTGAGTTTGTTGCCGCTGTGGAAGAACTTTCGCTGGGGGATCAAATTCTTGATTCACTACGCGAAACTTGTTTTCGGATTTACAGCGATCATCTACTTGGCCATCGCTGGAATCATTACTGGATTCGTCACTACTTATTTCTCTTTTGAGTTTCTTCCCTACGCTGAATATACCGAACCGCTGTTAGTCGAAGACCTGTTGGCCGCGATTGGATTTGCGACTTATCGCATTTTTGTGCCGGTGCTCGCGACGGTACTGATTGCTGCCCGCAGTGGCGCTGCCATAACGGCTGATGTGGGTGGTCGTCAGTACGGAAACCAAATCGATGCAATGCGTTCCTTCGGAGCCAGTCCCAGGCGATATCTATTGACGCCGATCATGCTGAACTTTTTAGTCGGTACATTGCTGCTGACCTGGGTCAGCTTTATGGCCGCAAAATTCACCAGCCTGCTTACGTTTGCTTGGACCCACCCCGAGCAGGGACCTTACTTTTGGAACTATCATTTTCATCGCCAACTGGAAATTCTTGGGCAGTTCACTTATTTTGGAACGCAATGGTTGTTCAGTAAGTTGCTATTATGTGGTCTAGCGATTGGAATGGTGGCTTATTTTCAGGGTATAAAGCCAAAGTTTTCAACCACCGATGTTAGTCATAGCGTGACGAAGACGATCCTCTGGGCTACTTTACTGGTACTCCTGATCCACTTCGCATTCGCCTTTTTCGAATTCGAAGCTTTTCGACACGAGAGCCGTACAGGAAGTTAATAGGAGAGATCTGTGTTTGAGCTAACGATGAGTTATTGGATCACAGTATGGGCCACAATGGGCCTTACCGTATTGGTCATCTGGTTCGCGATTGTGATGGGTAGCTCCATGCTGGATCGCAGCAACAACGATGCGTAATGCACTCCCGTTTGCTCCTTGGTAGCAGGGATTTCGGGGCTGAGAGTCCAATTTGCAATATAAAAAAAGCTGCTCCCGCCTCAGGTTCAGTATGTCGTCTATCTGACCGATTATTTAAACTGGCAGTCTTGATTAAACTTTAGGTTCATGCGGAAATAGCCCTCGGTTCATTACCGGGTTCCTCGCGAGCACGACCGTGACCTGCTCAAATTCTGACGACACAAACTACCCCATTTCATTCCAAACTAAGTGCGCTATGGCGACAGTGACCGAAACCCCTTCTCAACAAAAGACAGATTCAGAAATCTACTTCCGCTGCTTCGCTGGTTGTTCCGGCAAGCACTCCGTCTACGATGTAATTTATCGTTGCCCTGAATGTAATAGCCTGCTCGAAGTCTATCACGAGCGGAAGCCACTGAAACGAACCAATCCGTACAAGTGGAAACAGTTGTTCGATTCACGCGCGAGCACTACGGCTTGGCCCTATGGAAGTGGCGTTTGGTCGATGAAAGAATGGATTCTGCCGACGCTTGCCGACGAGAACGTTGTTAGCATGTGCGAGGGCAACACCAATTTGTTTTGGGCTGAACGATTAGGTGCTCAGATCGGCGTTCCCGATTTGTGGATTAAGCTTTGCGGCAACAGTCATACGGGTAGCTTTAAAGATCTTGGAATGACCGTACTGGTCAGCGCCGTCAAGCAAATGATGGCTCAGAACAGTTCCGTCCAAGCCGTAGCCTGTGCAAGTACGGGTGACACCAGCGCCGCTTTGGCCGCCTACGCCGCCTACGCAGGAATTCCAGCGATTATCTTTTTGCCGGCTGGCAAAGTCAGTACGGCGCAATTGATCCAACCGGTTTCCAATGGTGCGCACGTATTGGCTTTGGACACCGATTTTGATGGGTGTATGAAGATCGTTCAGGAGGTCACTCAGGATCGTTCGATCTACCTTGCCAACTCGATGAACAGTTTACGCATCGAAGGCCAAAAGACGGTTGGAATTGAAATCGTACGCCAGTTTGATTGGGAAGTTCCCGATTGGATCGTGATTCCAGTCGGTAACCTTGGCAATGTCAGCGCGATGTACAAAGGGTTCCGATTGATGATGGACTTGGGGCTAATCGACCGCATGCCTCGTTTGGTTGCGGCTCAGACAGAAAAAGCCGATCCGTTCTACCAGTCGTTTAAGAACGGTTTTAAAGACAAAGTTTCTGTTACTGCGGGTGAGACGCTTGCCAACGCAATTCGAATCGGTGACCCGGTCAGCTACAACAAAGCGGTACAGGCGATTCAGGAATCTAATGGTCTGGTTGAGCAAGTGACCGAGTCCGAGTTGGCTGAGGCGGCAGCGCAAGCCGATTTGACCGGTATGTACTGTTGTCCCCACACGGGGGTTGCACTTGCCGTTTTGAAAAAGCTGGTGAACAACGGAACGATTCAAAAGTCCGATCGAACCGTTGTTGTGAGTACAGCACACGGTTTAAAGTTTACTCAGTTCAAAGTCGGTTATCACGAGTCCCAATTGGACGACATTCTCAGCAAACACGCTAACCCGCCCGCGTATGTTGATGCGAATACTGATGCCGTTAAAAAAGCGATTGAAACTCGATTGGGATCGTAATCTACGAGACAACCTGACCTAAAACTGACTTTTATTCACTGTAGCAAAGGAAGTTGACCTCAGATGAATAAGAAGCTTGCTGCCGGGTATAGGGTGACCTATCGCGGTAAACTTGCGATGACTGACCATCGCGATCGGCCCACGAAGAAGCCAGAACACTTGAAACTACTTGACGGCTTTCACGAAACGTCGTCGATGATCGAGTACGTCTTCCAATCTTGTATCGATAACAAGAAACTCAACGGCGGTTTTCTGCGCTGCGAATACGATTCGAAAGAGAAAAGCCTCTTTTTGATTACCGACTTTACTTTTCCCGAAAAGCCGACGAAGGAACAGTTGGCTGCTTTGAAGAAAGAATGTGTTGGTCAATGGAGTGACGGTATGGGTGAGTCGGCATTCGACCGCTTCGTTGATACGAGCGGCTTTTCGGTCGATACCTATATCCCCAGACCACAGGTGGTTCAAGATAGGGGCGCTGCCTTTGCCGCCACCGCAAAATCAAAAGCGATCAACAAGAAACTGCTCACGGCCTGGAAAAAAATCGCAAAGGAGAATCAGCCCAAGGGGGACAAGGCCCTGTTGGAAAAGTGCTTCAAAGCGATCAACAAAGGAGACTTCAGGCAACTCAAAAAACTATTGGAGCTTGGAAATCTCGACATCAATATGGCGATGCCTACCCGTTCCTCCGCCTACCACAACGACAGGCTGCTTCGCTACGCTACGGCACGTGGTGGCTTGAGAATTATGGAGTTATTGCTGAAGGAGGGAGCCGACCCAAACGCCCCAGACGAAGACACAAGCTACGCGCCTCTGCATTGTGCCAAATCGGAAAAGCAAGTCAAACTACTGCTGGAATACGGAGCTGATCCGAACGGTGGTGTTAGAACTCCATTAACGCTTTGGAACATTTTAACAAAACCAAAATCAGTTCAGGCATTGCTCGACGCTGGGGCTACAGCCGGTTCTACAGAACTAGAGGCAGCAGCAGGCTGCAGTGGCGAGTCGGTTCGTATCCTGCTCGACCTTGGAATCAAGCCGACTGCCCAAGCTGTATTAAACACGATGGACTGGAACGTAGTAGACCGTGAGCCCCTAGGACCAAAGGCGCAGCTCACGATTGTGAAGCAACTGATCGAAGCAGGTGTAAAGCCAACGTCAGAAATGTTGTGTCACGCTGAAAGTATTGAACTGATGAAGTTCTTTATCGCCAAAGGAGCTCCGGTCGACAAATGTGTATATTACTTGGGCGAACGGTCTATCGGCCCGTTGGGGTGGTCAATCAGTTCCCCCAAAGCCGCTCGCTATCTCCTCGATATCGGGGCAGACCCAAACGTTGGAAAAGACTTAAACCGACCGATTTGCCGTGCCATCCAGATAGGATCTCTGCCAATGGTCAAACGACTTATCAAGGCGGGGGCTACACTGAAACCGTTGAAAGATGGTAGGAGTCTTGTTCGGTTGGCAAAAGACAAGAAGCAAAAAGCGATCGCTGATTACCTTACGAAACTTGAGTGTGGCGTTGCTACGAAAGCGACAAAAGCGGTTGCGCTGAAGAAATCGTCCAA
>CAZDBA010000002.1:37333-43903 GCA_964503615.1 uncultured Pirellulaceae bacterium | reverse complement strand
GGCGAAGAAAAAAGCGGCTAAGAAGAAAAATGCGACATCGAAATCCTCGAAGAAGACGACAAAAGGTTCGCGCATGTTCGAATACTCAGACGGCAAGTCGAACAAGTTTTGGGAGATTGCCCAGAGCGGCAAAGGGTTCACGGTTCGCTACGGTCGAATCGGCACCAGCGGTCAGTCAAAGAAAAAGTCGTTCGATTCGAAGAAAACCAGCGACGCCGCAGCCCAAAAACTGATAGATCAGAAAACTGCAAAAGGTTACAAGGAAGTCTGACCGACCGCCCAAATTCGAAGTCCCAACAACTCGGAAGTACTACGATTGCCCAACTAAGCTGTTTGAGTCTTTCTCGATTTCCGAAATCAGTTTTTTGATCGACTCGGCCGAAATGGGCTTGGAAAACAAGAATCCTTGTCCGAGCGAGCAGCCCATTTCCGCAAGCATTCTTCGCTGCGTTTCGGATTCTACTCCTTCGGCAACCACGTCGATACCAAACCCGTCAGCAAGGGCGATGATGGTTTTCACGATTGTTTTCTTGTCGGAAGAGTTTTCCATTTGGTCGACGAACGAAGCGTCAATTTTGACCGCGTCCAAGGATAGTTGTTGCAAGTACGAAAGGGAAGAGAATCCAGTTCCGAAATCGTCGATCGCAATCCTCACGCCTAAAGATTTTAATTTCAACATCAGCTCGACTACTCGATCAGCATCCTCTTTAGAGATGTCTTCGGTGACTTCGATTTGCAGGTCGCCAGGTTGAAGATTCCATTCGTTAAGGAGCGTTGTGAAATCTCCGATTAGATCTGGCGACAAAAGCTGGGTTAACGACCAGTTGACGCTGACGTGAATGTCTTTGAAACGAGCGTCCTTTCTCCAAATGGACATTTGTATGCAAGCTTTGCGCAGAATCTGCCTTCCCAAGTCGACGATCAAGCCAGATTCCTGGGCTACGGGGATGAACTCGGCAGGCGAGATCATTCCCATTTTAGGGTGTTCCCATCTCGCGAGTGCTTCCAGACCAACCACTTTCATACTGTCCAATTCAACGACGGGCAAATAATGCACAAACAATTCGTCTCGGTCGATTGCATTTCGCAGTTCGGTTTCGATTCGGCTTTTTCGACTGACGCTTTCTTTCATCGCTGGATCAAAGACGCAGTAGTTCGACTTTCCCTCTTCCTTTGCGCGGTACATCGCGGTGTCAGCAGCCTGTAGGATTTCACTTGGATCGTTAAAGTTTTCCGCAGAACAACTGATTCCAACACTCACACCAGCAACTATCTCACGAGAATTACCGAGTGAGATAGGAGAATTGACGCTGTCTAAAATTCGCTTGGCAACTTCGATTGGCGCGGTTACCGAATCGATTCCCTCAATCAAAATCGAGAATTCATCTCCGCCTAAGCGGCAAACAAACGACTCTGCCGATCGTAGTGCTTTTTCCATACGCCTCGAAATGGCGACCAACAGCCGATCACCCGCTTCATGTCCCAAGCTGTCGTTGACTTGCTTAAAGTTGTCCAGATCCAAATACAATACTGCGTATCGAAAGTTGGGGTCTCGCTCTTGTTGGTTACTGCATCGTTCCAAACGTTCCCGAAAAAGAACTCGATTGGGCAGCCCGGTCAAGGCATCGGCGACTTTACCCTCGGTGATATCGGTCAACGAACCGGCAATTCGACGCGCGACGCCGCCTTCGTCCCAGACTGCCAATCCACGGCAACGCATCCAGCGGAATTCGCCGTTATTTCGCCGCATTCTCAGTTCGGCTTCGAAATGAGGACTTTGTCCAAGTTTGTGATTTTCCAAAAGCGATTCGACGCGAGGAAGGTCTTCTTCGTGAACACGGCTAAACCACAGATCGGGTGAACAACTGTTACTGTCATCCTCAATAGCAAGCATCGAAATCCAACGTTCCGAATAGTAGATCTGATTGGTATCCAGATCCCAATCCCAAAGTCCGTCGTTGGTTCCTCTTGCGACTAACGAGTATCGTTCTTCGCTTTTTCTCAACGCTTGCTGGGATTGGATAAACTGCAAGTGCATTTTGATGCGAGCTATTGTAACCGCATGGTCATACGGTTTTGCGATGTAGTCGTTTGCCCCCAATTGAAACGCTTGGACAATTTTTGTGCTTTCGTTGTCAGCTGTGACCATGATCACTGGCAATTCGTCGGGGCCGAATTTCTGACGAATCTGAGCGAGTGTTTGGAAGCCATCTAGACGTGGCATGTAGATGTCCAGGAGGATCAAGTCGAAACGCTGAGTTTCGATCGCGTTCAACGCGTCGATTCCATTGCCAGCCTGTACCGTTTCAAACCCTTGCTTTCTAAGGATGTTACATAGAACCAGACGATTTAATTGCTCGTCGTCCACAACCAATATGGTCTGTGGCGTAGCTTGCGTATTCAATGTTGCTAAGCTGGACGAATGCATGGGATTACAAACTGGTTCACAACGACAGAGTCGTCACCTAGGGTTGGGTTAATCAGATTTAGTTCTGAATAAATGTAGGTCGGCTACACTACTGTGGATGCGAAAAAGGCGATTTGGCTAATGAGCCGGAAAGCTACCTCCCTTAGAAAATGATAGAGACGGTTGTGCAGGTTTTGAGGGCAAAAGATCCCCTTGAAGAGGTGGGTGATCAAACAGTTCAGCCCGAAATTTGATTCCCCACAATAGTAAGGATGAGCTCTTGGAGGTGCAGTAACTTGTTACTTTTCTTGAGATAAGTAAATTTTGCCGATTTTCAACATCAGTTCTTCCAAGCGATCGTAGTAGTCATCTTCGACCATCTTTGTCTTGCGAACACGCAAACGTTCCAGTTCGATTTCCAATTCGTTTCTGCGTTTCAAATCTGCTTCACTTAACTGCACTTCTTTATCGCGTGGCATAAAAAAGCACTGATTTGCCACGATCCCATCGGCAATCCGCGTCACTTCATTTTTTGTGTCAGTAGCAACTCGTTTCGTCACACGCACGCCATTGAACCAGTTTGCTGGCGTTCCTCGTTGGTCACCGTTGTCGTCCAATAGCGCCTGTTCCGTCGGGATTCTCAGCTCGGCAGCGTAAAACTCTTCAGTCTGTGAAACGGCGGCGATATATGCTTCAAGCAGCGAGTTCTGTCCGTCTTTGTCGAGATCGATCGTCTCGTCGCCGATTGCTTGGGATAAAAAATTGCCAAACCGGGCAAAGTTGTACTGGCTGCCAGATCGAGTTGCAGTGATCACGATTCGATTGGGACCGGAGAGCTGATTGATAAACGGGCTGCTGCAAGACGAACAATTAATCAAAGCAACTCGGGACTGGATCGGTTTCAACCACGCCTTTAACTCGGTCGCTGAAAAGTCGGGACCCTTCAGGTTGAACTTGGCCGTTTTGCCATCGTAAGTCCCGTGCCCAATCAAAACGATCCAGAGTTCAGGTTGAGTTTCTAAAGCCGCGATTTCAGCCAAAGTCGATTCAATTCGATCTCTGTCCGAGGCTTCAACATTCTGCTCTCCCATTCCGAACGAGTGCACCTGCCATCCATCTGTGTTTTTCTCAGCAATCCCATCGGTTTCTTTAACGTTACTTGCCAAATCCAACCAACGTTGAGCCCAGACTTGAAACTGATCGCCGAACTCGGTTTCTCCCGCTGCACCGGCAACCACGATTAAATGACGATTCGAAGTTTGAGCAATCGTTTCGCAAGGCACCGCATAGAAGCAAGAAATCGCCAGCAAATTCGCGAAAACACCAAACAACGTCCAAGTTGATTTGTGACTCACTACGCTTCTCCTTTCCAGCGTCTCAAGCCCCATTCGGCAACCAGTAAACTGATAGCGGTAACGAACACGTACCACTGATGCCACCAAGGTTCTGTCCGCGTGGTCATCAATTCAGCTTTTCGATTCTTAAGCTGAGTGGAGAAAGCACCGATTCGATCCAAGGCGATAACTTCACCGCCGGTTTTTGCTGAAATCGTGTTCATGACTTCGATGTTGGGAGACAGTCTTTTCAGTTCTGCGGCACTGGGCTGAGCCACCCAGCCCGACTCCCGATTTTCGATCAATTCTCCCGTTTCGTCTTTTGCCTCCGCTCTCACTCGATACGCGCCCTCCTGTTTTGCAACGAAGGTAGCCTCGTATTGTCCCGCTTCCTCACTGGAGGCGGTAAGAGTAAGCGGAATCTCTTTCTCGTCTGGAGCGACTACGGTCAGGCTGACGTGAGCATTGTCCAGCGGCCGAAAAAGCTCGTCGCGAATTTGCACCTGAATGTCGACCGACTGGCCACCGTCGTCTTGGGGTTTGACCTCGACTTCAACACGGCGAGAAACTTCGGAGACCAGCCACCTCATCGTTTGTCGCCAGGATTTTTGCAAGTCGCCCGACTCCGATTTGGTTTGTAACTGCCAACGCCACAAATCTCCAATCAACAAAGCCGCTGTCTTGCCAGCTCCATAACGCTGAACGGCCAACGCCGGAAACTCGCTGTCCGCGCCGGTAACGACCGTTGCCAGAACGGTTGCACCCGGTTTGATCGAACTTGCATGGTTGATCGTTTGGAAATCTGGCATTTCAGTCAGCCGTTTTTTCTCAGCCGATTCAGTTGGATTGACTCGAACCCACGGTTGGATCCAGCCTTCCCGAGTAAGTTTCAATCGGAATTTCCCAGCAGGGTCGCTGGAGCCATCGTGATCCAGATAGATGGGCAACATTTCGCCAATCGCCGTATGGTCGTAATTACCTTGTCCAAACGATTCCTGACCACCCAACATTAACAGTCCACCACCCCGCCGGGAAACGAATTGTTGCAGCAGCGATTTTTGATCCTGTGTAAAGAACTCTGCTTCCAGGTCGTCGATGACCACCGCATCGTACTTGAATAGCATCTCTTCGTTTTTCGGAAAGCCATCGCGAAGTTCAGCTGCGTCGGCAGTGTCCAATTGCATCAAGACCGGTTCGTCATATTGTTCCGCCGTTTGATCGTCTTCGTTACCGAACCCTCGGTAAATCGAATTGGTTGAATCACCTCTGTGGTCGCGAAATGTAAACTTGGGCTCTCGTTTGGCCAAACGAATAAGACCGACAAGTTCGACTTCATGATCGCCGCTCAGCGCCCGGCGAAGAAATTTGTATTCCCAATTCGGTCGGCCGGAAACGTAAAGGACCCGAAACGGGCCCCGTCCACGATCGACGACCACGGTGCGAGCATTATTCAATTCGGTTGCTTCTGCTGACAAATCTTCAACACCGGTTTCACCCACCGTGATCCGATAAACGTTGATGCCCCGTTCTTCAGGCTTTAGCTGGAATCGAATCGCGAACGGAGTTTCGTCTTTTATGTCCTTAATCGAAAGTGTTTGAAGTTCGTTATCGTTATAGTCCAGCAACCGAGCCGTAAGCGATTTGCCTTTGTAGCCATGCGTAATTCCGGTCGCGGTAATCGTTACGGGAGCCGATTCGAAATTTGTTTGTGAGCTGGCAACTTCTGTCAGCCCGATATCGGCAGCCGGCGCCGACATTCCCGGTGATACGACATAGATCGGAGGCAGGTTGCTGAAGTCAAAATCGGGATCCCAATCGGTCGCGTTGCCATCAGTAAAAAGCAGGACGCCTGCCAATGGGCGATTGCGATAACGGTCGGTGATCATTTGCAAAGCTTGCATTAGGTTACTGCCGCGTTGTTCCGCATTGAGAATTTCAAAGTCGTCAACCGACTCGATCCGCGATCCGAAAACGTATTTGCGAAGATCAAACTGCTCACCCAATCGGTCCATCCAACTCGCTTCGATCAACTTCGATTTTGCCCGTTCCAAACGAGTTTTTGAACTTCCCCGATCCTTAATTTGCAAGCTTTGGCTACTGTCGGCCAAAATGACAAACTGATTCGCGCCTGGATCGACTTGCTCGAATTCACTGAGCGGTTCCAGCAAGCAGATGCCGAGCAGCGAAAACGCCGCAAGTTTTAGAACGGCCAGAAACAACTTCCAGTTCATGCTCAGTTCGCTTCGAAAATAGGACCAGCCCACGAGTATCAGGCCAATAACCATGAGAACGCAAACCGGCCAAAACCATTCGGGAGCTCCAAATCGGTTAGGAAGCATCATTGGCCATTTCCTAACTCTTGGAAGTAACGTTGGACTGCATCCTGGAACTCAACCGGAACCGGATCGCGATCGAGTGGAATGAGAGCATCCCGATTACTTTTGCGGATCAGTTCTTCGGTCAATCTTTGCTGCAATTCCCGTAGTGGTTCGGCAACATCGACCTCGACCAAATTCCAATTCGGTTCTTTCGAATGCCTTTTGAAATCTTTGCGGATCTCTTTGGCTGCGTCACGAATTCGCGACGCTTCGGCTCGCAACTCGGGATCATTAACCATCTCTTCGATGTCGCGCAACCGATCGGCCCAATCGATGAAGTTTGATCCCGTCAACGGACGCGGTGTAAACTCGCCTCGAGTTAAACCGCCGCTGCCGGTTTGCGGTTGCCCTATTGCAGGTTCGCCTTCCGGGCGCAATCCCGGTTGGACCGGTCGGTCAGTTGGGGGTTGTTGTGAAGAAGGTTGCTCCGATTCGTTAGGCTGTCCCCTGC
>CAZDBA010000002.1:0-37323 GCA_964503615.1 uncultured Pirellulaceae bacterium | reverse complement strand
TATCAGGATCGTCGGCATTTCGAGCCTCGCCTGGTTCGGTTGATTGCTCAGCCCGATTGCCCTGACCGGGTTGCCCCGGCTGCGTTGAAGGTTTAGACGATTCGCCTTCGTTTTGTGATTCAGGATTTTGCTCGGAAGAATTGGGCGCGCCGGCACGTTCCGATGGTTCGCCTGCTGGTTGTTGGCCAGGTTGTTGCGGGCCGTCCGTTCGTTGACCATCCTGCTCGCGACCGCCTTGTTCTTCTTGCGTTTGGTTTGAATTGCCGTTTTGAGCCCGCTGCGGATTGTTTTCGTTTAGCTCTGCTTCCAATTCTTCTCGAAGTCGTTGCAATTTGTCACGAGCGATTTCCAACGCGCGGGATTCGTCCCCAAGTACACTTTCGGCTGCTTGTTCGATTCCTTCTCGAAGCGTTTCGATTCCTTCTGCTGCTTGCTTTTCCTGTTCAACTGCGTCCTCGAAAAATCCTCGCTTGGTCGAATTCGCAACCGACTCAAGGATTTCTTCCGGAGGTTGTTGTTCAAGTTGGCGATAGGTGTCGTAAAGTGCTTCGGCCAGCAACGGTTCGTATTCTTCAGCCTCCTCGATCGTTTCTTTGATCGCATCGCGAAGTTCTTCGACTCGGGTCGCTTGGTCAAGAATGTCCTCGGTAATCTTTTCTCGATCTGGTTGTTCACGCAGCGACGAAGTCTGTGGGGAATCGTCCTTGTTGAGTTCCTCCAGCCGGTCTTGTAACTGCTCTTCCGCTTGTTCGATTTCCTGAGCTTCGTTGCGCAACTTTTGCACTTGTTCGGTGAATTGACCCGACGTCCGATTCTGGAACTCGTCACGAAGTTCTTCCAGTTGTTCCTCGGTTCGCTCTCCCTCAGCAGCCGCTTTTGAGACTCGCCCTTCCTCCAGAGCTTCGGCCGATTGTCTGGCATTTTCTCGGGCTTGTTCCAGCTGTTGCGACGGTTCGGACATTGCTTGCTGGTCCTGTGCTTGCTCCATTCGCTCGTTAAGCTCATCCGCGTCGCGCATGATCTCCTGTTGTTGGTCTCGCAGCCTTTTCAACTCGCGCTGGATCTCCTCTTGCTCTAGCTCTGTCATCTCTTCGTCCAAAGCAGTTTGCAGTTCTTTAATCCGCTCATTTAAATCGTTTTGTCGACGAGCCAACTCGCGCAGGCGACTTAAGATCTGTCGATTCTCTTGCTGTTCCTGAGCTTCCTGTTCTTCACGCTGTTGCAATTGTTGTTGTTCGTAGCGGTTTTGCTGTGTGTCCATTTGCAAATTATTCAACTGCTGCTGGCGCTGTTGTTGTGCCTGAGAAGATCGCTGTTGCTGTTGCTGCTGCTGTTGTTGCTGTTTTGAGACCTCATGTTCCCGAGCTCGCAACCTCAATAGTCCTTGATAGGCCGATTTCGCATTCTTGAGTGCGGAATCAAGCGGGCCTCCACTATTTTTTTGGATGGCGTTTTGAAAATCGGAAACGGTGCTATTCATCGCTGTGCGGACTTCATCGACCAAAGTCTGCGATTCGGCATCCTGCACGGTTTCGGCTAACTCGGCCGTTTGGGAAATCGCTTCCGCCTGTGCTTCGATCAGCACGTTAATATCTTCGCCGAATTTCGAACTTGGTTCTGACCCATTCTCACGTCGAATGATATTCCAAGTCGCAGTGATAATCTGTTTTTGAAGCTCTGCCAGTTGCTGTGCCTGTTGAGCGTTCAGTTGGTTTTGTCCCGATTGTTGTTGCTGCTGTTGCTGTTGTTGATCTCCATTAGCCCCTTGCTGACTTTCGCGATAGATCTCCTCAAACGGACGGACTTCGGCAAAATAGACTTCGCTTACAACTCGGCGGAGGTCTCCGTCGGGCCCGTGGTCTTCAGCCCAAATGTAATAGGTCAAAAACTGATCGGCAGTTGCACCAAATTCTTCCAAAGCCAAGGTGTGGTCGACGGTCAGCTTTTTGAAATCGGAGATCGGCTTCTCGCCCGATCCATCGCCCGTATTACGATTGTCGACCAGTAGCAATTCTTCTTCATCCTCGCCGCCCAGCGAATAAGCCAAACCAACGGACATGACGCCAAAATCGTCGTAGACCTTCAGCTGAATCGGAATCTCTTCCAAAGCTGAGACTTGAATGTCAGGTGCAGGTGTGATCAGTTTCAACTCAGGTGGTTGATTCTCAAGCGTGTTGACAACGATTCCTTGCGGGGCGTCGTTGTTTCGTCCCTCCATATCGCGCAACTGCAATTGGAATTTCTTTCGTCCCGGCTGTGCAAACTTCAGCTGAGTTGTGTAGGTTCCCGGGCGTTCGGCAGACGGAACTAACTTGATCGTTTCGTTTGAATCACCCAATTGGGAAACTAAAGTCGCAGACTGGACCGGTTTGTTGAGATGAAACTCAAAGTTGCCTTGCGAGCCTTCGACAGCGGACACACGGCGGAAATCCTGTACCACTTTGTCTGGAAGATGGGTGTACTCAGGATATTCGATCTTCACATCGCTGCGAATCAAAGTGGGGAATTCGAATACAGAGATTTTGAACAAGTTGGATTGTTGGTTGCTAAACTCAACTCGGTAATCAGTATCCTTTTGAATATTTGGAATTCGACCGCCGAAAACAGGGTCGTCCAAGCTTGCCTGCATCGGAACCTGTCGTGATTCGCCATCAGCTGTTTTGTAGTGAAGCGTGAGTTCGGTCGGAACAGCCGATTTGAACTTTGCCAATACCAACAAACCGGTGCCCGCTTCAACTTCGGTGTTGCCCGGCTCAACCACGACTTCGAAATCCATTGCTGCGTGTATTTCTGCGTCGGCAAAATTAACAACGTTTTCATCAGCAATCTTTTCCGGCGATGTAAGCGGTAGGAAGCCCAGTACTGCCAAGAAACATCCGATGCAGGCGGTCGCCAACAATCCAGAACCAAGTAATCGGGATCGGGGCACAACCGAATGCCAAGGGTTGTCGTAACTATGGAAAATGGCGTCACGAACGACGAGATGTTGCAAGTACCCCAGCTCTCTTTGATTCTCAGCAAGCCCTTGTTCGCAAGCGGTGGTGATCAGGTCTTCTGCGTCCGGGTACTCTTCTTCAATCTTTTGGACCGCCAGTTCCGAATTGGATTTCGACCACGCGACCCAAGCAACTAACCCCGCAATTAAGAATGTTGAAGCCAGTAACCACAACGAAAACGGCCCCAAGCGGCCCGGTTCGATTTTGAATGCATAAGCCAACAACCATATTAAAGTCGCAGCAGCGAAAATTACTGAGACCGATATCGCAACGCGTCGCAATTGGATGCGGCGAACAACTGGTGCGATCCGTTCTTTAAGCTGGGGATGCATTGAAAATCCTTATTACTTTTCCAAGGTCCTGTTTATAGGCGTTTCGATTTAGAAACTTGTTTAAACGGTTGCCGGCACCTGCGAGTTAACCCGCCGACCGCTCCAATAGGTTTCGATAATCAGCAATCCGATTGTGGCAACGATCGCCCACTTCCAGATCTGTTGCTGACTCTCAATTCGCTTGTCTTCCATTTTTATCATCATTTCTTGTCTTTCTTCTGCAGTGGCTTGTTCGCCGGTGACAACGCCAAAAGCTTCCAGATCTTCTCTTGCCATCAATTTGGTTTCACTCTCAGCCGGATCCAAATTTACGGCAAATTGCTGAACGATCTTTCCTTTGGTGCTTTTGGATTCGATCGTATAAATTCCTGGTAAATCGGTCAAAGGCGTGTGTGGGGATTGAGAATCCAAATCGATTCGTGTCCCATCCGGTTTGACCACCGTTGCCGACTCCCAACGAGAATCTACCGGGATCGGCTGGTTGATAAAACAGTTCTGAATCATGGCTGGTTGGTCGATCCCCTCTTTTACCAATGCGTTAAGGATCGGCACGAATTTGGTCGAGCGCGAAAACTGACTCTTGTTTGGTTGCCAACCGAGCGCAAAACAAACGACTCTCGAATCGCCCACTTCCGGTCGCCATACCGCCGGGAATTCGTCATCAAAGCGAGCGATCACTTTGCATTTTTCTTCGTTCAATCGAACTTGGGTCCGCTCCCAAAATTTGATTCCCGTAAAGTCACTGAATCGCGGGTTATTGAATTTTGAAAAAATCGAATCCTGGAAATCGATATCAGTGAGTAGGAAATAGTCGCTTTTCGATCGGCGCTTGTTCGATGCGGTGTCGGGCTGATCCCGTTCCGATTCCGCGCCGATCCAATCCCTACAACTCTTTGCCGTTTCCATACGGTCCAATACGAAAACAACCAGCACGCCATCATCCAAATAGCTCTGTATCTGCGTTCGCTCAGAATCATCCAGTGGATCGGCGACGAAGACGACACAAGGTTGGTTGTCACCGAGTTTTTCGTTATCAACAACTTCAATGGTTTGCATTTTTGAACCGATCAATGCCCGTTCCAGGTAATATCGCAAACCATCCGGATCGGAATCATCTCCGAAATAGACGACTTGATGAGTTTGCGGCTGAGGGGGCACAAAGTAAAACCGATTATCGAACTCGCATGGATCACCGCTCAAACTCAAAAAAGTTGATTTCGTAGCCGATGCTGCGTCCAGCCTGACAATTCGGCTTTGTTCCGGGGGTACGTAATGTTGAAGCGGTGCCACGCCCCGGTCGCCTTCGAAAGCGAGTTGGAATAGATCTTCATTGGTTTCGTTTGTATCTGCGGCTTGAGAAAAATTCCGAATCCGTACGCGGAGTTGGTCAACGTTGTTGGGCTCGTCTTGCTCCTGTTTGCTACTTAAAATCTGCAGAGATGCGTTAGCCTCTTTCGATTCGACAGGCACAACTTTTAACTTTACGTTTTCGGGCCACTGTAAAGACTGCAGCAGTTTCAGGCTGGACGACTTTTGAAAATCAGAAACGACAATGATCTGGCAATCAAGATGATCCTGCTCGTCGTCTTGCTTGGATGTCAGAGTGTCCGCCAGCGAGGCCAGCGCGCCACCCAAACGAGAACGTTGCCAAGTCGGTTTAAGCGAATCCAACTTTGCCACGCAGCGATCAGCTGACTGCGATCCAGATTGAGAATCCAAATCAACGTTGGGAAAATCGCAAACCGTTCTCAAGCGGTCACCGAAGGTAAACAAGCCGACCGAATCTCGCGGCGACAGTCCTTTAATTTGCTTCTTTGTTTCTGCAATTGCTTTCTCCCAAACTCCTCCTCGCCGCATGCTGGCACTGTCGTCCAGTAACACGGCAACCGTACGGCCTGGTTGGATCGTTGCAACCAACGGATTCGAAGTACGAAAGAAGGGTCGCATGAACGCAAGAGCTAACAACAAAATCGCAGCCGATCGCAACAACAGCAACAGTATGTTTTCCAGCCGACTACGGCTCGTAAGTTTCGGTGGCGAAGCCTGCAAGAACATCAGCGAACTGAATTCCTGCCTTCCTTTTGGGGTTTTACGGATTAAGTGGAACAGAAATGGAAACGCGATCGTTAGCGCGCCCAGTCCGAAAATCCAGGCAAGTGCACTCATGCCGAACCTCCGGTACTTCTGGCCGGTTGCCGCACACTTTGAGGCCCTCGCTGCGCACGCGACTGGATCACTTTGAAGAGTGCGTTTTCCAGCGGTTCGTCTGTAATGCACTCGGAGAAATCCACACCGAGATCTTCACATCGCTTTTTGATCGCCGCGCGGTGTTGGTCAAACCGTTTTCGGTATTCGGCCGCAGCCGATTGAGGATCGACGTAAAACTCTTTGCCAGTTTCCAGGTCGTGAAACATCGCCGCGTCATCAAAGTCAAACGAGACATCTTGCGGATCCAGGATTCGTAAAACCATCACGTCGTGCCCACGTGCGCGAAGCAAGCCAAGGCTGTCTGCAAAAAACTCAACTGGGGCCAGTAAGTCAGATATCAATACCACCATGCCTCGCTTGCTTACCGTACGAGCCAGTTCTTCGATCGGCAAAGCGACGTCGGTTGTACGTCCACTCCCCGTGGCCTCCAAGCCAATCATCAGGCGACGAAGATGGCCTGGTCGATATCGGGGCGGAATGAAACTGACAATCTTTTCATCAAAACTCAGCAACCCGGTAGCATCGCGCTGCAACGAAAAGAAATAGGCCAATGTTGCGGCTAACGTTTGGGCGTATTGGGTTTTCGTGTAACCGATTGAACCAAAATTCATGGAGCGGCTGACATCGAACAGTAAATAACTGTTCAAATTGGTTTCATCTTCGAAGCGCTTGATATAGTGCCGATCGGCACGCGCATAAAGTTTCCAATCGAGATAGCGTAAATCGTCACCGGGTGAGTATTGCCGATAGTCGGTAAACTCTACGGAGAATCCTTGATAGGGGCTGCGGTGCAAACCGGACATAAACCCTTCGACGACCACTTTTGCGCGCAACTCCAGATTCTTGATCCGTAAGATCGTCTTGGGATCGATCGAGGCTGCGTTTTGAGAAAGCTCTTTCGGAGCGCTCTTAGCGGATTGCGTATCGTGTTGGGAGCGGTTTGAACTCAAAAGTCGTCGTTGGGATTAAGAAGATTCGTTGTAGGTTTGTATGTGTGCGAGTTAATGTGTCGTCGCGTTGCCAACTAGGGCGCTTTAACGTGGTCCAGTAATTGGTCGATGATTGCGTCGACTCCGATCCCTTCGGCCTGAGCCCGGTAGCCGGGTAAGATTCGATGGCGAAGTACTGGATGCGCAAGCGCTTGAATGTCGCCAGCGGTAACATGAGCTCGGCCTTCGAACAAAGCCCGCGCCTTGGCACCGAGAATCAGATTCTGGGCCGCACGAGTCCCGGCTCCCCAGCTGACCCATTGGTTTACGAAATCGGGAGACTGTTTACGGTTGGGGCGGCTGGCGTCTGATAATTGAACTGCGTAACGAACCAAAGCCTCTGCCACAGGTACTTTGCGCACCGTCTTGTGAAAGCGAATAACATCTTCGGCCGTAAACAGTTTTTCCAAGTCAGCATGATGTCCCGATGTCGTTCGTTGAACAACGGTGACTTCATCATCAAGCGGAAGGTAGTCGATCTGCACGTTGAACATAAAGCGATCGAGCTGAGCTTCGGGCAGTGGATAAGTCCCCTCCATCTCGATCGGATTCTGAGTGGCCAATACAAAGAACGGCTCTTCCAGGCGGTATCGTACACCCGCCGCAGTCACCTGATGCTCTTGCATCGCCTCTAACAATGCGGCTTGAGTTTTGGGAGGTGTGCGATTGATTTCGTCTGCCAGAATCACGTTGGAAAACACAGGGCCTTTAACGAAACGCAGTTGGCGTCCCTCAGCCGATTCCTCCAGGAACTCTGTGCCAGTAATGTCAGCGGGCATTAAATCGGGCGTGAACTGAATTCGATTAAAATTGAGATCGAAAATATCGGCGATCGACCGTACCAGTAGCGTCTTGGCCAATCCGGGTGCGCCGGTGATCAAGCAATGTCCGCCAGCGAACAGGCTGATCAGCAATTGTTCGATCACGTCTCGTTGACCCACGATCACGTTGGCCATCTGCTCATAGATCTTTGCACGACCGTCTCGAATTTGTTGTACCGTTTCTGCGTCTTCGTGAAACGTGTCAATCTCGGATGCCATTTTTGGTTCTCGGTTTCTTATATGAAAATGATTTTTGCGAACGACTCAAAGTCGGTTTCAAAAGTTTGTAGAGCAGCCAATTTGACTCTCGACGGGTTCTCAATGAGTCATTGCATAGGTAACGATATTGATGCCAAGCGGGTAAGCAAATTTCTCGCTGTAGGCTTCAAAGTAACCTCGGTCAACGCCCTCACGTTCCCAGCCGTCGCCGAGGTCGGTGTTGTGACAGACAAATACCATCACGCGCCCATCGTCATCCTCGTAGGCTCGATAATGGGCTTCCTGAGCGTCGGCCCGTTCTGTTCGCCAACCGTTGTAGTAGACGTGAATGCTGGGGATGATCGGTTTTTCTTTTAGATCGTAAACGATGTGAAAGATCTCATGCTCCAGCGGCAGTTCACGCCAGGAGCGATTGGGGAGAACACGTTTCATTTCACGTTCCAGGTTTGCCCACTCACGCTCTCCCCAGAAATCGTCGATCATCAGGAACCCACCACGATTCAAATACTCTCTTAGCGCGAGGACCTCCTCTTCGCTCAAATACATCGCGCCAGGTTCGATGATGTAGATGAACGGATATTCGAAAAGCTCTGGGTCGGTTAGTCGAACGATCTTACCCTCAGGATCGACTTTCAACGAAGTCATTTGTTGTAGTCGATAAGACAGATTCAAATCTGCGTCAGGAAAGTCGGTTCGCCATTTTGAACGGTAACTGCGAGAATCGTATTGGACTCGAACGAATGTAAAAACGTCTTTTTCAAATCGCTCTTTCAGTTCCCAATCGGGAACGCCATTTCGATCGGCAGGAATACCCCTCGTGTAACGCGATCTGCGTTGTGGGCGGTAATCATCTTGCGGAAAGTAATCTTGCGCGAACGCGGCGTATAATCCGCCAGCAAAAAGAGTCAGACCTGCAATTAATATCAGTTGCCGATTCATCTAGTTGTCCTGCTGTGAAGGGCTGGAAAGTTCCACGTTGGCTGAGTCGCCTGCTGTTTCTGTTTGTTGAAGTCTTCGAAGTAACACATGAGCATCACGATAGCGAGGCGCGTTTTCCAAAGCGATTAAAACATGTCGCAGCGCCTTTTGATTATCGCCCAACCTCTCCAGGGCCGCTGCCAACCGATAGTGAGTATCTGCGGGATCCAGCGGCTGCATGGTTACCAGCGACTGAAGTGCCTGAACCAGCGACCGATCATCGTTCAATTGCTCTGCTGCCTTGGCGAGATAGCTGTGAGGCGATTTGATTAACGGGTTGATTGCCAATAAACCCCGCGCTGAGGAAATGGTTCTTTCCCAATCTTGATTTTGACTGGAGAGTTCCATGATGCGCAAAAATGCGGCGACATCGTTGGCGTCCAATCGAACCAGCGACTCAAGCGCCGCAAGTTCTTTGTCAGCAAGTTTTAGCTTGCCATAGTTCGACGCCAGCAGTTTATAGGCCGGTTCGGCCCCGCCGTTTGCTTTGTAAGTTTTCAAATGGTCCAACAAAATCTGGTTCGATGTTTCAAACTCGCTTTCGCGGGCATAGGCTGCTGCCAGGCCGATTTGGGCCAAGCGATTTGTGGGGTTCTCTTCGGCGGCTGTTTTCCATTCTTCAAGAGTGTTGGCCACGGATAATTCAATTTCGCTTAAGTCAAACTCACTAGCGAACTGATTCGATTTGGCCATTACAAAATCAGTAAACCCTTTGTCCAGGTTTTTTATTGGCGCGGTGTGTCGACGCAACGCATCGTTGATCGGAGTTCCATCCGCCAGTTCATCCAACAAGTTTCGAATTGCATCCGCACCAAACTGTTCATTCAAATATTCAACCGCCAACGACGCCTCGAAATAGGCTAGATCCAGGTGCTGGGGAGACTTGGGTGATAAAAACGCACCGCTTAATTCACTGATCGTCGTGTGTTGTCCGTCCAAGATCAATTGACGATAGCCCGGGTTCATCGATTGCCCCCAAGCCGCGTTCTTTTTCCGTTCCTCGTAAACCGAGATCCCCTCGCTCAGCCAACGCGGCATTTTGTTTTGTGTTTTCTGTAACGTTACAACATGACAGAACTCGTGCCACAAAACCGATTGCCAGCTAGTCAATGAACTGCCTTGAGCCGCGGGGCTGTTCATCGTTACCACACGACCGAAGCAAACACCCAGAAAGCCCGCGCCGCCAGGAAGTCCAAACGTGCGGATCGCAAAATCGGCTTGGTCGGGAAAGATCTCAATAAAGATAGGCGTCTGCAATTCAACTTGGTACTTTTCAGTTAACTGCTTTTTGGCATCGCGCAACAGGTCGACAACGTGCTCGCCATAGATCGCCGCTTCCGACTTGCTCATGCGAATCACAAAGCCATCTGCCTTGATCGTCTCGAAACCCTCCAAGTGGTCGCGAAGGTTTGCGAGGTTAAAAGCAACGACGCTGTAGGGATCGGCCTCAAATAATTCGTCGGCAAGCTTCCAGCCTTCTTGTTCGTTTCCTAACCGCAGCAGATCGGTCGCCAATTGCATTTTCGCGGGAAGGAAGTTGCTGTCCTTGGCCAGCGAGCGCCGTTGTCGCTTTACCGACTCGCCAAAACGATATTTCTGCGAGAGGACTTTTCCGATCAAATGATCGACCTCAGGGTTGTCCGTCCAGTAGGTCAACGCTCGATTTCGGTGTTCGGTTTCCAATTCCGGATTGTTCTGCAGATGAGCGATTGCGGCCCGGTAAGCCCACGCCTCAGCTTGATGCTCGTTGATCTCCAGAACGTTTTTGAGCTCGGTCTCAGCTTCTTCATACTTTTCTTGATTAATCAGATACTGAATGTTGATCAACCGGCTAGCGATATGGTTCGGATTTAATTCCTGTGCTCGACTCAAAGCTGCGTTGGCAGATTTAGAATCGGATGAAAGAGTAGCCTTTGCCAATCCAAAATGTAGATCAGCATCGTTTTCGTCCAGCGCGATCGCTTCGGAGAAACTCTCGGCAGCGAAACCGAGATCATGTTTCTTGAGTGCCAAATGTCCGATCGCCGCAAGTACTTTCGGCGAATTGGGCTCCGACTTTTTTAATGGGTAGTAGACTTTATCCAAAACGGTTTTCGCATCAACTCCCTGAGCCAAACGATACTCCCCGATTACCAATTGATGCTCGGTCCTTCGGTAACGCCACGGACTTTCAGCGGTAAGTTTGTCGATTTCCTCGGTCCATTGCTTTGCCTGAGTCGGTCGGTTGGTCAACTTTGCCGCTGACACGCCTTGCCAACGAAGTCGAATGCTGTTGGGGTAGGCTAATAGGGAAGATTGAATGGTTTCCATCGCATCGTCATAACTCCCAGTCATTATTTCCGCGCGGGACTTGAGCAGGAAATCGGTCTCTGGCGTCTCGAATGGATTCGCGAAATCAATTTCGATTTGCGAAATCGCCTTGGCATATTCTCCGCAAGCGTATAACTCGGACGCAGTTTGAGGAGGGACCTTTTCGATTTGTTCTGGCGGCGATGAGGGCGTTGCTGGAATCTGCCCGTACAAGACGTTTGAACAGGCGGCAACCAAAGCGAGGGTTGGAAAGACGAACGCAATGGTTAAGAATCGAAGGTTGATGCCGCTGGCCTTTTGAAATGAAAGCGACCTTTATTGTATTACAGTTGAGAAGCTCGGCAAAGTTGCCACGCCCCGAAATACGCCTTGCAAACAAATATCAAACGTTCAAACATTCGTTTTTGGGCTTTTCTGGCACGAAGGGAAAGTTGAATGTAATCCCGTTTCGTTCGATAGCTTACTGCAATCATCCGTCAAAGATCGCTTACTGATTGCGCATAAAGTCGGCGACTTGTTCAAAAAACGTTTTCAGATTCAAAGTGACAGAACCCGGCACCTCGGTCTCACGCATCGCATCGGCCATAAGTTCCAGCCAGCGGTCGCGCTCAGCGATTCCGATTTTGAAAGGCGCGTGCCGCATTCTTAATCGAGGATGGCCACGTTCCTGGATGTAGCGGTCCGATCCGCCGAACCGAAAAATCAAAAAGTCACGTAACCGTTTCTCGGAACCTTCCCAGTCGGTTTCTGGGTACATAGGCCCAATTAAATCGTCCGTTCGAACTCGTCGATAAAACGCGGCAACCAAGTTTGCGATTTCCGGTTCACCAAAATCTTTATAGGTGCGTATTTCTGGGATCTCGGTCATGAGAACTTTATTAGAGAGAAGTCTATTAAATTGGATGTGACGTTATCGTTTGGTGCTGCAGTGCCAACTGGAAACCCGATGCGTTAGCGAGGAGCCTGCCGTTTACCATTTCAATTGCTAATCGATTCAAATCGAATAATCATCACAACCGCATTTTCTTCTGGCTCCGTTCGCAGTCTTCCATTTGAGTTTGCGGCACACAGATCTTTACTCCGTACTAGGTTTTAATGCGGTTTGCGGCATTGGATCCGTAACGCTACAGATTCCCACATTGGATTTCAAGATGCAACCAACCCAATCTTTTCGAGTAGTCTCAGTTGAACCTACAGGGCTGGTTGTACCAGACATTTCTAACATCGCCACCAACCACAATTTTGAGTTAGAAATTTCGGAACCTTCCAACTTCTCCGCGCCATTTTGCGGACACCAATACTTCACTCAAGAGTTTCGTCTGATTCGCACCGACGGCGATAGCACACAAGCCGAAGACCCACTTGCGTGTTTGAACGAAATTCAACAAATCCTGGACGCCGAACTTGCCGACGGGTACTTGGAGTTAGGGCAATAAATTGTTGGGTAGTCGCTTGATTTTCAAGGTCAGGAAGTGGTTCCGAAAGGCCTGAACTCTGGCGAGTCCACCCAAGCCGAGCGGCTATCAGCTTCGCGTTCCTAGCTTGCGATCGCGAAAGCCAAGCCGACTTGCCAAAATTTTCCCTAAGCTTATCGGCTTGTCCGAACCCGCGGCTAAACTTATGCTCAGGAATTCCAGGCTGAGTATATTGGTTCCGACGAAATCGAAGCCTCGCTCGTTAGGTGATTAACTGGCATCTTTGAACAATCACCGCCGACTGATCGGAAACATGACCTTCAGCTAAACCAAACTCAACTGGTTATGCTTGGATGAAAACTCAAACAACGCAACAACGATTCTATGTGCGCTGGTTTCGCAGAATCTGCAAATCTTTGCTTGTATTGTTTTTTGTCTATCTCCTTGTGCTTTTGGTCGGGTTGATTCCGGTAAACAATGACTTTGAACCGACGAACGATGGAATTACGGTCTACGTTGTCTCAAACGCAGTTCATGCTGAAGTCATTGTTCCAAAAACCACAGACGTAGTGGATTGGGCGGACCGTTTCTCTCAAGTAGGCTTTAGAGGGCCGGTCGAGGATAAAACGCATGTCGCTTTTGGTTGGGGAGATCGCGGGTTCTTTTTGGAGACGCCGACTTGGGATGACTTTAAAGTGTCGGTTGCAGCTAAAGCACTTTTTGTTCCTTCAGGAAGCTGTATGCACGTTTCTTTTACCAGCCCCCAAAGCTATACAGACCCCGTTGCCGTTACGATCAGCCGAGAGCAATACAAGAAGCTTGTCCAGTTCATTGACGATTCGTTTGTGCGCGACTCCACAGGAGCCCCGATCCAGGTTGCGGGGTACGCCTATTCGACCAACGATGCGTTTTTCGAGGCCCAAGGCCGTTACCATCTTTTGAATACTTGCAATTCCTGGGCCGGGCGTGCTTTGAATTCGGCTGGCGTTCGGGTGCCTTGGTTCTCTCCCATGCCAAAAACGCCGATGCTTTATGTTGATTGATGTTTCAAACGTCGCATCCGTCTGAAATGGTAACATGTTGCATAAGTAAGAACGCGAAAGCAGGCTGTTCCTCGCCAACGCGTCGGGTGTCCATGTGGCCGCCTTGCTCCGCGTGCTTTGAAGCAGCGAATTCGAGTTCCAACTGCGGTTGAAGCTACAAACTTGATATCTCTTTTATCGCTTCAACAAAACAATCGATCTCTGGCTCGGTTGAAAACCAGCCAAGGCTAATTCGGAGCGTGCCGCCTTGGTCGATTGTTTTCAATGTGTGGTGCATTTTTGGAGCGCAGTGGAAACCGGCTCGGGTTTGAATACCAAATGAACTGTCTAAAATCATAGCCAACTCGCGTGGGTCTGAATCGGCGATGTTGATGCTGATCACGCCTGCTCGGTCTAAGTTGTCTTGGCAGTAGAATTTGATTTTTGGGTGGTCTGCAAGTTGAGAAATGACTTGAGCAATCAGCTTGCGTTTGTGTTGCTGAATTTTCTCAACGCCAATCGTTTTGACGAACTCAAGTCCTGCACGCATGCCGGCGATTCCGCCCAAATTTAAATTTCCAGATTCCAACCTTGCCGGATAGTCCGAAGGTTGCGAGCTAAGCTCACTACTGGTTCCCGTGCCACCGGCTCGCCACGGTCGCATTTGAGGCGCTGTATCTTTTGACAGGTATAAAAAACCAGTACCGAGCGGACCTAGTAGTCCTTTATGTCCCGCAGCGGCCAGCATGTGACATCCAATTGTTTGCACGTCGATCGGAATTTGACCGACTGTTTGTGCCGCGTCCAGCATCAGAGTCACATCGAGCTCCTGACACAATTTGCCGATTCCTTCGACGTCCTGGATCACGCCGGTTACGTTGCTCGCGTGCGAGATTACAACCAGCTTCGTTTTTGAAACGATTGCGTTTTTGATGTCATCGGGATCGACCGTTCCGTCCCCTCCACATTCGACGACGGAAACTTTCACGTCCAGGTTCTGCTTCAACAATTCCAGTGGGCGCAATACTGAATTGTGTTCGATCGCGGTTGTTACGACATGGTCGCCACGGTTCAGGAATCCGAACAAGCCCATGTTGATGGCGTCGGTACCGTTAAAGGCGAATACGATTTGGTCGCTTGCGTTACGATCACCCGCGCGACCGCCGATGAAATCGAGTAACTCGCTACGGCATTTTTGCGAGATGGAATCGGATGAATACTCGGAGGCTTGATTGCCCCGGCCGGCTGCGGTACCGACGTTGTTGTAAAAGTTGGTGATTGCTTGAACCACCTCAGGAGGCTTGGGCCAGCTGGTGGCTGCGTTGTCAAAGTAGATGCGGCCGGAAGTTTGAGGAGATGAGCTGGTCATTTTAGCCGCCGATTTGATACATCGCTTTGTCAGGGCGTACAAAGTCCAAATTGTCGGAGCCGTGTCCAGCCGATTTCGCCCGAACACAATCAAGGATCAGTTGCGCGATTTGTTCATTACAGCAGTCCGAATCCCTTAGCAATGCGCGGGCATCCCATTTGCCACTGGAGAACAAGCAGTTTTGAATTTGCCCTTCAGAGGTAATACGTAAACGGTTACAGCTGCCGCAAAACGGTTGTGAAACTGAATTGATAAAGCCGACTTTGCCCTGCCCGTCCGTATAAGCGAAATCAACGGCTGGCTGGTTTGGATCAGCTTGCTCAATCGGTGCCAGCTCCATAACTGCTTGCGAGATGATCGAGCGAAGAGATTCGCCCGAAAGAACTGCTGAATCCTGCCAGTTTGCTTCCGCGTCCAACGGCATAAATTCGATAAAGCGTAAATGCAAATCGTGATCGCGGCAAAACCTGGCCAACGGAATGACTTGATCTTCGTTAACATCTGAAATTGCGACCGTATTAATTTTGATCGAATCGAAACCAACCCCTTGGGCTACTTCGATGCCATGTAGGACTTTTTCCAGTCCATCCCGTCTTGCGATGCGCCGAAACGTTTCGTTGTCCAACGCGTCCAAACTAATGTTCAATCGTTTCAATCCGGCATCACGTAGCTGCTGAGCATGATCGGCCAACAAAATCGCATTGGTCGTCATGGCGATCTCCTGGATCCCATCTACCGAAGACAGTTTTTCGACCAACCGCCACAGGTCACGACGTACTAATGGTTCGCCCCCGGTCAATCGAACTTTGTTGACTCCCAAGTCCGCGGCGACTTGGACGAAGCGATGTATCTCGTCGAACGTTAGCAATTCGTTGCGTGGTCGGAAGTCCACATTTTCCAGTGGCATGCAATAGAAGCAACGAATATTGCAGCGGTCAGTGACGCTAATGCGCAAATTGGTATGCACACGTCCAAACGAGTCGACGATCTTTCCTTGCGGTGAAGTTTCTTCCGCCGCCAGCGAGGTTGTTTCGGTCATTCTTGCCCTGCGTTCCTGGAAAGATCAACTCCTGGATGCACCCACTGTTTCGATCCGTCAACGCCGTTCTCTTGTTTCCAGATGGGAACTTTCTTCTTGAGTTCGTCGATCAGCCATTCTCCTGCGACGAAGGTTTCGCCTCGATGGGGTCCTGAAACGGCGATGGCAATACTTGCCTGGCCAATGTCCACACGGCCAATACGATGAACGATCGCGACACCTTCGATCGGCCATTTGGATTTGGCTTGGCTGGCCAGATCGGTCATCTCTTTGATCGCCATATCGTTGTAGCATTCGTAGACAAGAAATTCAGTTTCCAGATCGCCTGTCATTTGTCGCGTAGTGCCGGTGAACAGCAAGTTGGCTCCGCAATTGTCACGATACACAGAGTTGAGTACCTGCTGGCAGTCGATCGGTTGTTCAACGATTTTAATCATAGGAAATGAAGCGGCCATCACACTTTTGATTCTGGTGAAGGGGCCAACGGACTGTAGAAGTTCAAATTAAGCGTGACGATTTTCGGATGGTGTTTACGGACAAAGGCAATAATAGTTGAAGGTTGGAAATTATCCGCCACTAACCGGCGGGATCAGGCCAATTTCCACCCCATGGTACAACGCACGGTCGTCCAAAGCGTATTCTTGGTCGACGGAAAATGTTGAAACTTCCAACAGTTCCATCATGGAAGGATGCTGCTCGACCAATGCCTGTTTAAGATCGCCCAACGTCGCCGTGTCTTCCAAAACGAATTCAACAGAACGTTCGCCTACGATCTCTTTCGCAGCAGCAAACAAATTGACTTTGACGATCATGAAATAACTAGTTCCTCACTTCGGCGTTCGAACAAATTCTCAAGCTCCGGCATAAGACCGTACGCCATAGCGATAATTTTAATCGGGTGAACAGTGGGTTTCGATGTTCCCTGTTCCATTTGTATTTTACAGGTACTGCACTCCGTCGTTCCGGCGACAATGGTGGGGCTACGAACGGCATCGATTAGCCCAAAACCTGTCCGCAGGCTGCGACGATAATTTTTTCGTTTTAGACCAAACGTTCCCGCCATGCCCGAGCAGCCCTTTTCGATCAATTCGACGTTCAGGCTGGGAATTAACTTCATCAAACTGACGGCAGGTGTACCGCGTCCAAGTGCTCGCTGGTGGCACGGAGTATGGTATCCAATGTTGGCGTTAACCGGTCGAAAATCAAGTTCAAGTCCTCCCGTTTGGTGCATTTCCCAAAGAAAGCTACAAGCATCCACAGTGTTTTCGGCCAACAGTTTTGAATCGTTGTCGTCCAACAGGTTCCGGTATTCGTGACTGAGTGCCAATGCGGCGGAAGATTCGGTGGTCACAATCGTGTAGCCTTGTCTGACCAGTTCCGCAAATCTTTCAATGTTGCGGCGAGCAAGTTTTTTCGCTCGTGCAATTGCGCCTTCGGAGATCATGGACATGCCAGAGATTTCCTGGTCAGCCGGCACGTATACATCGATACCATTGTGCTGGAGTATCTTGACGAAAGCTTGGCCTAGTTCAGGGTCGTTCCAATTGGCAAACGCGTCGACAAAGTAGGCGACTTTCTTGCGTCCCGATTGCTTGTTCAAGTCTTTTCGGTCCAAGCGTTGCCGGTTTGCCCATCGCAGAAATGTTCGTGGTGAGAAACTTGGGAGCTTACGACCTTCAGCGATGCCAAACAGGCGGTCCAACACCCAGCGAGCAAATCGGTTGCGAATCATCAGATTGGTCATACGGGGCATTTTGCCAGCGAACTCATACAGGAGATCCAGTCGTACCAGCAACCAGTCAGAAAATTTTAATCCGTTGATTGCAAAGTACTGCGCTTTGGCTTCGACCATCAGTTTGGGAACGTCGATTCCTGCGGGGCATTCGACACGACATTGATGGCAGTTGACACAGAGATCCGCAATCGATTTTAGATCGTCGTTGGCCAAATCGGTAACCGGTAAGCGACCGGTAGCTACGGCTCGCATTAAGTTTGCTTTTGCTCTGGGCGACGATTCCTCTCGAGGACTGTTTCGAAAGATGGGGCACATTCTTTCCTGAGGCGCGTTAGTTCGGCACCGTGCGCAGCCGTTACAATTTCGAGCCGCTAAAGCGATGCCATCAACGGTCCAAGCCAATTGCGGCTCGATAATTGGAAGGGGCTTTTTAATTAACCCTTTGTTTGTTTCTTCGGCGGCTTGCGTCACGTTTACAGGGAGGACTTTTCGAACTTGCCCCAGCAGTGCACGAGCGGGTGTGTCGACAATCTTGCCTGGGTTAAAAAGACTGCTGGGGTCGAAGATGTTTTTGACTTCTCGAAAAACCGGGTACAGTTTCCCGTATTGTTTTCGCACTGCCCACGTTCGACTGAGCCCATCACCAAAACTGCCACTGATTGAGCCGTCCATTTCGATTACTTTCTCGAAAATGGCATCGGCAATTTTTATCAGTTTGTTTTGGTCGGTCTTTCCCACAAGGTCCAGGAACGGTCGGATTTGCACAATGCCTTGTGGAGCGTGACAGAATATGGACGTCGTTGCTTCGTGGGCATTCATGATTTGATGAACAGCTGACAAGAACTCTGGCAGTTTGAGTGGATCGATGGCGATGTCTTCGACAAACGGCAAAGCACGACGAGAGCCTTTCAATCGGTACAGAGTCGGAACGACTCGGCGCATCATGTGCCAGTAAAAATCTCGTTTTGTTTTGTTGGTGGCAATTTGCACGTCGAACGCGAGTTTCTTTTTGCGCTGCATCCGAGAGGACAGATGCTCCAACTTTTCCAGAAGAGAGACGTTATCGCTGGCCTGATACTCAGTCAGGATCATCGCTTCTGCCTGGTCGGGAATTACTCGTCGCAATTCGTCATTGGATTCACGAGCCAGAGATAGTAGGCGTCGGTCCATTAGGTCACAGGCGGTTACTCCCATTTTGGGTATCTCGATCGCGGCCGTAGCGGCAAGTTCCAGCCGGTCGAAAAATAGTAACGCGACGCCACGGAACCTGGGTATCGGTTCGGTTTGCAAAGTTGCCTGAGTGATCGCGGCCAAGGTGCCTTCGCTACCAACCAGTAAACGGGTCAAGTCGATTTGGTTGCCTTGTTTCAGATCGAACAAGTTGTAGCCCGATTGATTCTGTTGAACTTGGGGCTGATGGCGTTCAAGCAAGTCACTTCGTCGGTCCAGCACTTCACCTAACCGTTGGGCGAGTACCCGTGAAGTTTGTCCCGATTGCGTTTTGATCCCGGATACGTTTCTGGAAGAATCAAGATCAACAATTTCACCCGTCGACAGGACGACTTGTAGCGAGATCACTTTGTCTCGTGGTTCGCCATATTTAAGCCAATGACTGCCAGATAGGTTGAGAGAAAGAACGCCGCCTAATGTTGTCACGCTACGGGTGGGAGGGTCGGGGCCGAAAAAGCGACCATGCGAATGGAGTGCTCGATTAAGATCCGCCAGCACCACGCCCGGCTGCACAGTGACCGTATCGCGCCCGACCGATAGCACTCGTCGCATGGCATGTGAGAAATCCATGACCAGCCCTTCACCGAGACAAGCGCCAATAACGTTGGAGCCAGCTCCACGGGGATGAATAGATAGTTGATTCTCTCGCGCGTAATTAATTGTGGCTTGAACATCAGCCACATGCATTGGGCGAACAACGCCCAACGGAATGACCTCATGGATACTGGCATCGTTGCAGTACATGTGCAAAAACGCATCGTCACAATGAACGTCTCCGTCCAGTTGTCCGCTCAAGTCTGCTTCGATTCTGGCTCGTTCAGGATCCATACGCTCGGATAAATTACAGGGGGTCGTTTACTCGTTCGTTTGGCGAGCGTTACTTGGTGTAGAGAAAGAAGTGAAAAGTCTTCTTATTGGGACCTTTCTACTATTCGTGGTTTGGTTAAGCTTATCATTAACTTGTTAAGCTAGAGTTAGCTTTCTAAAGCGAATCTTAACTTAAAGAAACTCGAGATAGAAGAGATCGACCGTTGAGTAAGATTTTACTGGTAATGCGACACGCAAAATCTTCGTGGACAGATGAGACTTTGTCGGACCATGATCGCCCTTTGAACCCGCGCGGGCTGCGCGATGCCCCACGCATGGCGGCTTGGTTGGATGCGCAGGATTCGGTTCCTGATTTGATTCTTTGTTCTACGGCGTTGCGAACTCATACGACAGCTCAAATTTTGGAGCGCGAAAGTTCGTTTAGTGGACCGTTGCTTACCTACAAGAAACTCTATTTGGGTGAGCCGAACGCCTATCTCCGATTGTTGGCACAGTTAAATGATGATGTAGAAACAGGGATGGTGGTTGGTCATAATCCGGGCTTGGAAGGCTTGATTCAAAAGATCTGTGGTGTTTGGGAACCGATGCCAACCGGGGCTATCGCGAAAATTGATTTAAAAATTGACCGCTGGCTAACCGCTGCTTCTGTGACCGATGGTGAATTAATTGGACTTTGGCGCCCTAAAGAAGTTTTGGACTAGAAAACTCAGGCTGAATGAAGATAATTAAGGGCGGATTGAAAACCTCCTTTTCCCTCATTCCAAATCGCCCTCTTTTCTATTGTGGGGCTGCTTTGATTTTCTCACCAGGATTACTTTTCACGATGAAGTTTTATTTAATTCCGAACCATGTGTTTGCTTGTTTTGGGCTGTTCCTTTTGAGCCTCGGGCTCGTGTTTGTTTTAACGACCGATCTCAAAGCAGAAGTCTATTTTGTCGATGACTCTGCTTCGGCATCAGACTCAAACTCGGGGACGGTAAGCGCTCAGCCTCTGCGAACGATTAACGCCGCGCTGCAAAAAACGCAACCCGGTGATGTAGTCGTAGTCCGTCCAGGAGATTATCGGAACGAAGATTCGGGATTTGGTGAGGGTGTGATTCCAGTCTTGAAATCGGGAACTGATGGAAATGAAATTCAAATTCTGGGAGCGGGCAATGCGATTGTGCATTCGTTTTTGATCCAGAATTGCGAATACGTGCGGGTTTCAGGATTTCAGTTCACGAATTCGCAGTTCGAGGAGTTTGAAGGCTGGCAGGATATGCCAGTGATCGTTCGTGATGTACCAGTGGATCCTGAGAATCCGATCGACTTCACTGCCGACTATTCCCAAAGAGCAAATGTTATCGAAGCGATGTTTTCGACTTATTTTGACGTCATATCCGAATTGGAGTTCGTGAGCGGAATTGATGTTTTTAATGCCGAACACATTACCATCGTCAACACTAGAATCGACGGTTATTGGGCCGGGATTCAGTGTCGCGGTTGTCGGGATATTACGATCGCTGAAAATTCTATTTCGCATTGCGTCAATGGCGTGTTTGGTTGGGAGCCGGCGCCAGGGTTGCGAGATAGCTTGATTAGGGATAACCGTATTACGTATTCGTTTGACACAGGTATTTTTATCCGCAGGCAATCGGACAATGTTGTGATTCGAGATAACTTTGTCGCCTACAGCGGGATCAATCATATCTCGCTTCAGGAAGGTGCGACCAATTGCATAATCGCAAACAACGACGTTCGCCGTGGTGGTTACTATTCTGAAACGATGCGATTTCCAGGGAGTTCAGCGATCAATGTGCATTCCTCGGGTGAGGGAAATTTAGTGACGGACAATTGGGCCAGTTATCAAATCGATTTAACTGGCATCGATGGCAACGGAATGATTCTGGATCTAATGGAAGGTGATTCTGTCCAAGTTAGCCGGAACTTTCTGTTGCGAAATATGGGGTCAGGTTTGAATTTGACTATCAGCCCTAACGCAATTATCAACGACAATCGTTTTGTTCAAAACGGATTTCAATCGGACGTTCCTGGCAATGGAAGCGCTGTCAAGCTGTCGCGAACTCAAGACATTGATAACGTTATCGTTCGAAATATGTTCATTAACAATCGGGAGGGCGGGATCATTTCCAACCTTACGATTGGCCAACAACTCAATGTGAATTTCAATTCTTATCACTTAGCCAATGGCCAGCCGTTATTCTTGGATGGGGCTGGGGCGAATCAGTTGAGCTTGGAAACGCTGGAAGAAGCGCAACTGTTCACTGGTTGGGAATTGTTTGGCGAGTCCAACAGATAGCCCCACATGGCGATTTTCGCCGGAATAATCACTTCTGTCGTCAAAATCGTTTCAAGTACGCGAGACTATTTTCGAACTGGTTTCGATACTTTTGCTTACTAATTGGCTACGACCTAGATTTGTCTAAACCAAATTAGTTCTAAAAGATTTGAATTGACAACCAATGGCCATGCACACGCAACCGGTTCCAGCCGTGAATACTTGGACTCTAATCTCGCAAAACGATCATCTGGACCTGCCACGGACGATTGTTATTACGCCCCCGTTTCGGATTGGACGTCGCGAAGGATTTGATCTTATCATTTCCTGTCGAAATGTTTCTGGGCTCCATGCTGAGATTTTGGAAAAAGAAGGTGTGCTTTGGATCTACGATCTTAATAGTACAAACGGAACGTTTGTAAACGGAAACCGTATTGAGTCCGGGGTAAAGCTCAAAGCGGGAGATACCCTGCAATTTGGCAGTTCAACTTTCGAAGTCGAACTTAGTGTGAGTGGCCGTCGTGTGATGGCGACATTGGAGAATTTTTCTCCAGAAGCAGCCGAGTCGCCAGAAGAGAGGTTTCATCGGTTACTTGACTCAGGAGCAAGTCCTGTTTTTCAACCAATCTTTGACATTTCTGACATCAAATTGTCACGAGTTGGTTTCGAAGTTCTGGGTCGCAGTAGCCTGTTCGGTCTCTCCACACCAGATCAAATGTTCTCGGCTGCAAAAGACCTGGATCGAGAAGCCGAGCTAAGTCGTGTGCTTCGTCTACGCGGATTCGAAGTGGCCGACAAAGAACTTCAGGCTGACCAAATAATGTTTGTAAATACTCATCCGTCGGAGTTGGAGCATTCATCAATAATTGAGTCGTTGAAAGAAGTAAGAGAGGAATATCCAAACCGCGAGATTGTAATCGAATTGCCAGAATCTTTTTTGGATTCCCACGAAACGATTGTTGAATTGAATGCGGCATTGAACGACTTGGAAATCAAGTTGGCGATTTACGATTTCGGAGCAGGGCAGATTCGATTGTCGGAATTGAACAAGATTTCACCTGAGATCGTTAAGTTCGCCGGTGCATTGGTGCAGGGGATAGGCAAAGCTGATGAGAAACAACAGCGGTTGATTTCTGCGATGGTAAAGATGACGACCGAAATGGGGATCTCTCCTATGGCGGAATTCGTCGAAAACGAAGAAGACCACAAAGTTCTACAAAAGTTGGGTATGAAATACGCGCAAGGCTTCTATTATGGTCGTCCCGTTGATATCTCTTTGGCAAAACGCCCCCATACCGATTCAGAGCTAAGCACCCCTCCTGAACTGAGCAATGCAGACCCAAATACTTCTGATCGGAAACAGGAAAAAGAACTCGGACACATCGACCAAAGTCGCCCCATACAAAAGCTTAAGAGCTTGGAAGGGCTGGAAAGCATTGAGAAAGAAGTTGACAAATGCGAAGCAGAATTCGACGATCAAGCCGATGGAAAAGACGGCAAAAGTTCTGTTTTGGATAATCCTAAAGTCAATGAAAAAGGGACTGATTGGCTTTTGAGTAATCCTGGATCGAGTTTCACTGTCCAGTTGATGACATTCACCTCAGAAAAATGGGCTCGTGAATTTCTGGCGAAACTGACTCAAGAAGGCGACTATTCACTCTATACCAAAAAGGGTCGTTTCAAAGTTTGGTATGTCATTGTTTATGGTGTTTTCGAAAATCGGAATGATGCAAAAGACGCTGCCAAGTTTTTCAAAAACACGGGCGTGTCGTCTTGGGTGCGAAGGCTTTCTGCGATCCATAGCGAAATCAATGCAATAGAAGAAGAGTCGGTCTAAAAAAGATCTGCCAGCCAACGTCATGGCCGCGCTTAAAGTGCCGTGCAAAAAAGAAAAAGGGGGAAGGCGGTTTTGCCTTCCCCCTATCTCGTTAGATGTTATAGGTCTTTGCAGAGCTTTTTGCGGCCGCATCAATAGTAGGTAAGTTTCCTAAATTTCCTCCACCTTCGATAATCTCGAGTTCAGTTTCTGAAAGTTCGATCGTAGGTTCAATTTGGTGGTTGCTCATTGGTGTATCTCCAGTTCTCCGATTTGTAAAAAAACGCGAGCTGTGAATTTAGTCGATCGCAAATACATCTTCAACGAAAGCAAGATCTCGATATTTTGGCAGGCTGCCTTTTGTCGGAAAATGAGTGTTTTGCCTGGAAATCACCGTGATCACTTTTTTCGTGGACCCAGCTCCCAGCCTTTGAGTCAATCAAGCTGCTCAAGCTGCGTAAGGCTGGGCTTTCCAATCCGAAGTGCGATTTGTTTTGCAGATCGAACACCCGTTTCTAATAGAGGCAATCCTTCAGAAGCGTATGAGCCCGCGAACCAAATACGTCGACCGGGCGCGTTTTGAATCTGAGCAAGTTGCTCCCAAAGTTGATAAGTATGTTGGGAAACAACCGGACGTTGGAGCGAGATTCGGGCAAGCACGGATTCCTTTTGCGGTTGGACCAAAGGATTGATCGTTTGAAAAACAGGCGATTGTAAGTTCCAACCATCGTGAAAACGATTCATCCAAACGCTGCACATCGCGGCAGCCGGTTCGTCCGGTTTGGCAAGTATCATGTTGAACGTGGACCAGTGTTTTTTTGCTTTCGGCAGCAGTGCGCGGTCCGTATGAACGATAACATCAACATTTTCATATTGAAATCCCTGTAGAGTGAGCCGTTCAACTTCACTGATCGCGTCGTACATTCCTTCTATGTGGTTGGCTTGAGTCGCTACGATCAAGTGGTCGAATCGCTCGGTTCCATAGGAATGTCGCACGAAAACTTCTTCTCCCTGCTCTGTAAACGACTCGACTTTCGTCGAAGTTCGGATCTCTTTGATTCCCTTGGTTAACCTCTGGACGACATCCGAGGTGCCGAATTTTGTTCGTAATAGTTTGGGGCTGTCAAACAGTCGCTTTAAGGTCGCCAAGGCGATCGCTGAAGGATAGTTGTCCAGTGCCTGATAGCTGCAAGTAAACACAGTTGACGACAATGTGGGATACAAAAACTCTTGTACGAACTCAAATGAGTAGTTGTTGTTGCGCAAATATTCACCAAGCGAAAGATCGCGCAGGTGATCGTTCATTAAATCACCGGTTCCCTGTTTTTGCAGTCGCTCAATATCAGTCGCAATGGCACGAAGCCGCCGGTCTTTTAGCATGTTGAGCGCAAGTCGCGGCCGGTTAGCGATGTCCAGCTTTAAATAAACCGATTGATCGACTCGGCTGAACGATTGCGTTGGGTCAACAGGAACTGATTCGACACCGATCTCTTTATAGAGCGAACAAAGCTCAGGCCACTGCAGTTCGTTAAACATTCGCGAAGGGACGTCACCCTCAATCTGCTGTCCTTCAAGGTCGAGTGAAATTCGATGGGCGTCCATTCCGATGTCGGGCAGTTTCTCAAGTAAAGTAACTTGTTGCCCCTGCTGATTTAGAAAGTAGGCAGCGGCAAGCCCTCCAATTCCGCTCCCAATGATTCCAACTTTCATACTTACTTTCGTTGCAGACTAAAAAAACAATCGAGTACACAAGAAATAATTCACTGCTCCGTGGATCGTATTCGACGAGGCAAATTAGCTATCCGCAATGCCCAGTACAAATTAACTTAAATTGATTGTTTTACCATGCTACTCGTTTGCATTTGCCAGCCGCAAGAAGACCCGTCTCGTATACAATGCGGGGTAACTACGAAGCGTTTTGTTGTCTTTGCTTTCATGTTCAATTACAAAGTATCGAGCTGCTTGATGGGAATTCGAATTTCATTTGTTGTTGGTGCCTGTTTAGCAGGCGCCATCCTGTCAGGTACATTAAGTGGGCAGGAGCAAGGGAACTGGCCTGAGTTTCGTGGACTCACCGCAAATGGTCATGCACCGGATGCTGACTTACCTGTTGAACTTTCGGAACAGTCAGCAAAATGGAAAAGCAAGGTTCATGGAAAAGGATGGTCTTCGCCCGTAGTCTGGGAGGGCAAAATCTGGTTAACCACTGCGACTGAAGACGGACGTTCCATGTCGGTGCTGTGCTTTGATCTTGAAAGCGGAGACAAGATTTTCGATCAAGTTGTCTTTGAAAACGAAACTCCAGCACGTTGTCACTCACTCAATAGCTACGCGAGCCCTACTCCTGTCGTAGCAGACGGTAAAGTTTTCATACACTTCGGTAAGTATGGAACGGCCTGTTTGGATTCCGCGAATTGCGAAACGATCTGGGAGCGACGTGACTTGGAATGCAACCATTTTCGAGGGCCCGCTTCATCACCGATCTTGTATGAGGGAAAGCTATTTGTTGCATTTGATGGCTTCGATTTGCAGTACGTAGTCGCTTTGGATTCAGAAACTGGAGAGACGGTTTGGAAAACGGATCGGGATATTGACTACAAAACGGATAACGGTGACCGCAAAAAAGCTTATGGGACTGCGTTGATTGTCGAAGTCGATGGCAAGCCTCTACTGGTCTGCCCTTCTGCTGCTGCGACGATTGCTTACGATCCGGAAAATGGTGAGCCTGTTTGGACTGCCTATCATGGTGGCATGAATGTGTCGGCGAGACCGGTCGTTGCTGAAACCGGGATTTTGGTCATTACCAACGGAATGGGAAAGATGATTGGCGTTCAGCCAGATGGAAGCAATGACGTAACGGACTCACACATTAAATGGACAACCCGTAGTAGCGTAGCCAAAAAAAGTTCACCTATCGTGGTGGACGATCTACTCTACATGGTTGCGGACGATGGTGTTATTTCTTGTGTCGAAGCGGAAAGTGGAAGGACGCTTTATCGGGAGAGAATCAAAGACAATTTTGCCGCCTCGCCCATCTACGCCAACAACAAAATTTACTTCTTTGGGATGGGTGGGAAAGTTGTGGTTCTCAAACCGGGTCGGGAATACGAGTTGATTTCAGAGGCGAATCTGGGAAACGGTTTTATGGCATCGCCGGCGGTCTCAGGTAATTCGTTGATTCTTCGCTCTAAGACTCACTTATATAGTTTTCAGAAATAGTAAGCCGACTGTTTACACGCGCAAAAACGGCACAACCGATGAAGTGTTCTGCATCCATTGATTTTTGGTAACCGTTATTGTCAACGTATGTCGAAAATCTGGGCTGGCACTCTGTGATGTCGGGCGATTTTCTTCAGATGGGCAAAATGCACTCGTGTCGTGAGACGATTCTACAAAAAGCGTACGAATGTGACGGTCACAATGGATGGAATCTACAGGATCTCAAATGAAACAAAAAACCAAGTTCTTAATGGCCGCCGCAGCTGCAATGCTGATCAGTTTTGCAGCTAGCGATGTTAGTGCTCAATCAGGTAGCAGAAGTGGTTCAGGTAGCAGAAGTGGTTCTGGGAGCAGAGGTGTTGCACCTGCTCCTGGTTTCTCGGCACCCGCCCAAGCCCAAGCACCCGGGCAACCCAACTTGGCCAATTTCGGTCAGGGCGAAGGATACGATCCCGCTCTCGGCTCAGGATTGATTGGCGCTCAGAAAGAGGGCTGCAATTGTTTTCAGCTACCCGAGTTTGATCCCAATGCACCCGAGCCTTATGACAGATTCGCATCCCAGAACTATTGGGATTTGTGCCCGCCAACAACTCTACCCAACAACAACTTCAATCGGCGGTCACTTCCGCAATTGGACTTCAATCGACTGATTCCGCTTCCTCGCGGTGGTTTGTTTGGCCGCAGATAATAAGATAAGTTTTGCAAGTCAAGCAAACCTTTAGGGTTTGAAAATTTGCGAATCGTAAAAGATCCAATCTACAGGGCAAGTCAGTTCGATGACTTGCCCTGATTTTGTATATGGACGAGCAATTTTTCGAGAATTCTGTTATTCGCGCATTCGGTATGGAGAGTGGTCGCTAGAATAGAGACCGCACGAGCGCAGAATTTGTCTACGAATTCCTGTTAGCCTCGTCTGTTTTTTTCCTTTGATACACAAACCGCCGGAGCCCTATCGTGAGCCCTTGGAGATGGCTATTTGCAAGTCGCCGAGCGTTCAGCCATTCCAGGCGCAGCTGGTGGGCGGGAATCGCTGAAACGCTTTTCGCTGCCATGCTTTTGTTGTCTGGCGTCGTAATCATCGCGGTTAACATGTCCCTCGTTTGGATCTTCGGCCGTACTAATCTGTATCGTCCTGTTTGGATGTTTGTGCTGCGGTTGGTACTTGGTTTCGCGATGATCGTTGTCGGATTGTTGCGGATCTTTGCCACGCTCTGGAAAGTCGCTGCGTCGGAAGAAAGAAAAGGCGCGATTGTCAAAAGCGCGGGGGAAATCGAACTATTAAACGAAGTCCGTCGCCATCGTGCAGATCTACCAACGGTACCGGCTTTACCGAAAACTCCTGTACGTGGAACCAACTTGCGTTTCCGTTTGGTTGGGTCTCGTAAAAAGACGCTGGCGTTGTTCTCAACACTTGGCCTGTCTTTGATCATGACTGTTGCCTTGACTCTCGTTTCGATTACGGCTTACACCTCCCTGCAAACCACCGTTGACTGGTTGGCGTTTACGATTTTGGTATTCCTTGTGCCTGCAACGCTGTGGATCGTGCAAATGTTCATCCGACAAATGTTGAGAATCTCAGGGATGGGTCCGACTACGGTCGAACTTTCCAAGCACCCGCTGCATCCGGGCGACACAGTGCAAATGTTTCTGGAACAGCCTGGTCGACTTCGCCTCAATTTACTGGATGTTAAACTGATTTGTGAAGAGGAAGCGACTTTTGATCAAGGAACTAATATTCGCACCGAACGCCGAAACGTTTACGAACAACGGTTAATGCGGAAACGTGGCATCACAATTCAACCTAATTCATCTTTTTTTGACCAGTTCGAACTGCAGCTGCCTTCGGGGGCAATGCATTCGTTCAAGTCAGCAAACAATCGAGTCCAATGGAAGATCGTCGTACACGCGCTCGCAAAAGGCTGGCCGGAGTTCGCGAGGGAATTCGCGATCTCAGTTCACCCAACCAGCGCCAACGAGACCGAAAAAGCGTAGCCCGTCCCGCAGTGCGGTGCGCGATTAAGGGTGTTCAAGCAAGGTATCAACCTGGCGATCTACTGCTATGCAATTACACTTTGGATCTGGACAACGATGTGAAGCTCAACGCAGTGGAAACATCCGTGATTTGGTTGACCTGCGGCAAGGGGCAAGAGGATATCGGGGTCCAGTTTTTTGAGCGTCGCCAAAAAGAAGATTTGGCAGATCTGGCGCATAACACGGCTCAGAAATTGACAGTGCGGTTGCCCAACACGCCGCTTTCGTACGAAGGTTTGATTGTAAAAATTGAATGGTGCGTAAGGATTCGAGTCTTTATGGACGGTGGCAAACAATTGAGCTTTGATGGCGAATTTCGTTTGGGTGACACCAATCAGATTGTTGAAGCTAAGGAGTAAAGACGCGGTGGTCGCCAATCCTTTTTCGACTCGATATACCCAGCCCGGCGCGCTGTCCTACCTATGTGATCAGACAGATCCCCAGCGGCTGTGCCGAATTTTGGAGCAGGAAGAGCTGGCGAGCCGCAGTTCCAGAGCGTTTCAAATCGTGGGACCCCATGGTTGCGGCAAGACATCGTTGACCGTTGCCATCGCCGAGATTCTAGCCGATCAAGCAGTAGCGACGTGTTGGTTGACGATTCGAGCCCGCTCGAGATCGGACAGGGTACGTTTTGATCGGTATCTCCCCTGCCCTTCAAGTAAAAATCGACCCGAGCTGTTGGTCGTTGATGGGATCGAATCGGTGAATAGATTTCAACGAAGTTCCATGTTGCGTCATTTTCGCAAAAATTTTTGGAGAGTGATACTGACGACTCACCGTCCAATTTGGGGAGTCGAAAAACTGAGTGAGCTGAAACCGTCTTTCGATTGTTTCCAGTCGCTGTGCCGACAGTTGTTAGGTCGAACCGCGACCGAAAGCGACTGGCCTCAAAAAATCGAGACCGCATTCGAAGCTGCCAACGGGAACTTTCGAGAAGCGTTTTTTGACTTGTACGACGAGTACGAAAATTCGGCTGCACAAAGCTACTCAAGTCCAACATCCTAAACATTGTCCACGAGCGACCGCAAGCGCACCTGGAAACCCGACGCGTTAGCGAGGACATGCACCTTGCCTTCTCGTCCGCGCTGTGCCTAAGGAAATATCGCTCCGGCAATCGTTTACGCAGGGGCGTGTCAGGCGCAGCTTGACCAACGCGCTACCGCTCCTCGCTAACGCGTCGGGTTTCCATAAACACAACGCTTGCGCGGGTAGCTACAAGATTCTTAGCCCACGGAGCAACCACTCGTGGACGTTCTGCCAAGAAGTCGTTCGATTGGTAGCGTTTTCCCTAAAACGCTGGGGAATTTCAAAAACGATGTAACACATTCGGGTATCAACCGTGTTAAAGGTCAGAAGGGGCGAACGGAGCCAACTCGCCGTGTAGGATGCGTTTATGAAAACAGACCAAACAGTGGCAACTGCTAAACAATTTGTATTGAAAGCGTTGGATGAATTCGAGCGACCTTTGACGCGGTATGCGATGCGTATGCTGGGTACCACATCGACCGATTCTGTTGAGGGAGCTCGTGATGCAGTTCAGCATACTTTTCTGAAGCTGGTGCAACAGGATCCAAAAAAGATAAAGGGTAAAGTCGGTCCGTGGCTTTATCGAGTCTGCCGAAATCGGATCATCGATTCTATGCGGTCCAGCAAAGCCCGATCTCAGACGGAGCCTTGGCCGCCCGACGACTCGATTGTCGATCAGAGAGCGGGGCCTGCTCAGTTAGCAGAAGAAGGCGAGATCCTCATCCGGCTGCGAAAACTGATCGGTCAGCTGACGGGAAACGAGCGAGAGGTAATCGAGCTTTGGTCCCACGGCCTGAGTCACAAAGAGATTGCGACGGTATTGGACAAACCGCCAGGTACCGTTCGTGTTGGGCTTCATCGAGCCATTAAAAGTCTTAAAAGTCATCCCGAGGTCAAACACTGGCTGGAACGCGCGACCTGCCAATCGACTGGGGGAGAATCGGCAGGGTCTGCAAGCAATTCGATTGCCGCATTCGATTCTCCAAACAAAAGCCAACAAACAAAGGTGTAATGATGGACGATAACAAAGAAAAACAGAACGCAGCCGATTTGACGGTTCGCGAAATGGAAAACGACCCAAGCCGTTCTGAGGATCAGCGGCTGGGCCGAGCGATTCGAAATTCCGCTTTCCTGGATTTGCCTGAAAGTAACCGAACTTTGAGAGACCTGATCGAGGTTGCGGCCGGTTCTTCTGACACCGGCAAAACTACTTTAGCTGAATCAAGAGAAAAGACTCCATGGCGATCGTTATTTGCGGTCGCCGCATCGTTAGCCTTGCTTGTTACGTTGGGATTTCTGATTCGGACAGACGGTCAACACGTGGGCCAGAAAGAAGCTCAGCAATCTAGCCAACGAAGACTCAAAGAAGCACAGCAATCTAGGGATGAGTTACAACGAAAACTCGATTCCGAACAAGTCGCACGTCAGCAACCATTAATTAGATTATTTTATGACAAACAAACAGAAGAGTTAAAAGATATTTTAGAAGAACTTAAGTCAGAACATCTAGCTCTGAACTCATCGGCTCAGGACCAATCGGTGCAAACAGTAGACGCTAAAACTCGCCAGCAAATAGATGAACTTCTCCGTGAACGTGCTCACGTCGAGAGCCTTATAATGACTACTCGAGACAAAATTATAGAGATAAATCCAACGGGTTCGCTCTCGGCAGTTGACCCATCTGACGTTGATTTACGCGGTGGAGTTGACATTGTCGGGCGATTGGATCTTTCGCTTGTTGAAGACGAAGAACTCGAAATCCTTAAAGGGGATAGACTTGAAATAGATGCTTTGAAAAAAAGTGTAGGTGACCTGGAAAAGTCTATATCCCAAGCTCGTGGGTTGATGTCGCAGAATCTGAATACATCAGGGTTGAACTTGGCGACAATAAACGCCAATGGACGCGTCGATATCCCACGATTATATGAAAACGGTTCAGGCGATGGAGCCGGCTTCGGCGGTGGCGCTGGAGGAGGCTTCGGCGGTAATTTTGGGTGGGTTTCAGACTTCGGCTTGGCCAATGGACTGCCAGAACCGAATGGAGAATGGGACCGTAGGTTTGAAAACTCGGAGGACTACGCTTCGATCGTTGAAAATCAGTTTCGAAATACAACCGGCGAAAATCGTATATCGACATTTTCAATTGATGTTGATACTGCTTCATATGCCAATATTCGTCGCTTTATTACCAGCGGGCAACACGTTCCGCCGAATGCTGTGCGTATCGAGGAGATGGTTAACTATTTCCAATACGAGTACGAACAACCAGAAGGCGATCGACCGTTTTCGGTCAACATGGAACTTGCCGCCTGCCCCTGGAATCCGCAAAACAAGCTTTTGCGTGTGGGCCTGAAAGGCAAGGAGATCAATCAGGAAGAGCGGCCAGCATCCAATATTGTTTTTCTTCTGGATGTATCCGGTTCCATGCAAGATTCGGCCAAGCTGCCGTTGCTTAAAGCTGGTCTTCGAATGATGGTGGAGCAGTTGACCGCAAACGACCGGGTGTCGATCGTGACCTACGCTGGAAATGCGGGAGTGGTTCTCAATCCGACCGCAGGTAACCAAAAGCGAACGATTCTGGCGGCGATCGACCAATTGAATGCGAGCGGTTCGACGAATGGTAGTGCGGGTATCCAATTAGCGTACGAATTGGCTCAGAAGAATTTTATTGAAGAGGGAACTAATAGAGTCTTTCTAGCTACCGACGGCGATTTGAACGTAGGCGTAACAGGCGATGAAGCCCTGGTAGAACTGATCACAGAGAAAGCTTCTGAGGGAGTTTTTCTGACTGTGCTTGGGTTCGGTACAGGGAACCTAAAGGACTCGAAATTGGAAGCGCTGGCTGACAATGGCAATGGCATGTACGCTTACATTGACGGAGTGCGTGAGGCTCATAAGGTCTTGGTCGAAGGCATTTCGGGCTCGCTGATCACAATTGCAAAGGATGTCAAAATTCAGATCGAGTTCAATCCAAACGAAGTCAAAGGGTATCGTTTGATCGGGTACGAGAATCGAATTTTGGCTCGTGAAGATTTTAGCGACGATACAAAAGACGCCGGCGAGATTGGTGCTGGTCATGCTGTGACTGCACTTTATGAATTGGTCGTGAACGAAGCACCAACGGCCAATGCGGCGAATCAGATTGAGCTGAAGTATCAACCACGGTCTGAACAACCTGCCGATAAGAATGAGAATTCAGAAGTAGAGCAGGATGGTGAGTACGTTGACGAATTGTTAACGTTGGCATTGCGGTTCAAAAAACCGGACTCGGATACCAGCGAGCGAATTGAGTATGTTCTGAAAGACGAAGATAACAGTTTTTCAGGCGCTTCTCAGGATTTCCGTTTTGCCGCCAGTGTTGCGTCGTTTGGAATGTTGCTTCGTAATTCAGAGCACCGTGGCAGCACAACGTTTGAGTGGGTTCAGGAAACTGCCGCCGCCGCGACCGGTGCCGATCTTGCCGGTTACCGTAAGGAGTTTGTAGATCTGGTTCGCTTGGCGAACCCAGCACGCTGAGACTTGGTAAGCCCAGCACACTGATCTAAGTTAGAAAACGAAAGGGGATGGTTAAGAGCCAGCCCCTTTTTTCTTGGGTCCCTCAGCAACCGAGAGAGCTTGGTAAAAATAGATTAATGCCGATTAGCGACGAAAGCGGCCTTAAGCCAGCTGGGTTTCGTTAAGTCGTGGTCGTTTGACTCGAAGTCACCGGCGCCTGGATTGACGGCAATTTATTGAGGGCTGGCCCACTTGGAGCTTTTGGAAGTCCGTCTTTATCGACCACCGACTCGCTAGTAGGAAGCAAGGGCGTTTGGTTGATGCAAATGCGATTGCGCCCTTCTGCTTTGGCCTGATACAGCAAGGCGTCAGCTCGTTTCAGTAGAGCGGCTGTTTTCACTGCGTTGCTCGCACAGGCGATACCAAAGCTGAGCGTTAGTCCTTCTTTGTGATTGGGTTCCGGAAAGAAAGATATCTGCTGAACGGCAATCCGAATTGCTTCGCCCAGAACAATCGCTTCCGATTCATCATCACATGGCAGGAAAACGGCAAACTCCTCTCCACCGATTCGTCCGGCTAGGACCTTCGGGCCAACGATGGAGAGTATTGCACCTCCAATTTGGACTAAGGCATCGTCGCCAGCGTGATGTCCCCATGTGTCATTGATGCGCTTAAAGCAATCGACATCCAAAAGGAGTACTGAAGAAATTTGTCCAGGTTGCTGGCTTTTTCTTTCTTCCATCTCTTTCAAGAACGTCTCACGATTGAGCAGGCCGGTCATCATATCTAGCCTTGCTCGCATTTGCAGTTGAGCATAGGTGTGTTGAAGCTCGTGATGCAATTTTTCTTCTCGCAGCAGAGCCGCTTTGTATTTTTCGGTTTGCTTCATGCAATAGTAAGAAACGGAGCTTCCAATGGCATAGCAACCAATCACACCGTTGACAAACATTGAGGTTTGAAAGGTGTCTCCACAGAGTGGGACTCCAATCAAAATCAAGAGCATGGTCGCAATCAACGCGCCAGTACCAATTAGAATTGATTTGAGAAAGGTACTCATTTCATCCGAACAAAATTGATCAACAGAAGAAAACCTGAGCCTAAGGATTGAATCGGCATAAGTACTTGCTTGCTTAAATGTTCCGGCTAATTTGAAACCCAACTTAATGGCTTTAGATTTTAACGATTGTGTTAGTTTTCCTTGCTTTATCGTTTTCTTTCCCTAGCTCTTGCTTGGATTTGGCGACTTGGCTTTCTAATCATGAGGTCAAGTCAGGAAACCAATAGTCTACTCCTGTCTCACAGTAAGATTCACCTTTCCACCATCCAAGTGGGTATTCCGAATCGCCTTTTGGATTGCCGTCACCCCTTTGATGCCAGTTGACGAAGCCATTTGCAAATGACGGGCAATCGGTAGGGCACAATATTCCAGCGTACGCCAGAATTTGGCACAAAGTGGATCGTTCTGAATCGTTAGATTTAACGATCTTCGCGAGAGATTTTTGTAATGCACTCAAGGTCTTTGAGGATGCGGCCGCCTCCAGGATTCGAAGAAGAATTTCCCTGTCCTCTTTTTTCGGTGTGGGAGCGGTTGGCAACTTTTTGAACAGTTCTAGATCGTAGGCGATGTAGACCAATTGATTATGCCGAACGCCACCCCACTTGTGACGTTCAAAGTTGAGTACGCCGAAATCGACATTGTTGCCTTGCCACTCTCCAAAACCACAAACTGAGCAGATATTGCTATGGAACCCTTCTGCGCGATGGTGTTCGTGTGCTGGCATGTGATACACATGAGCGAAAGAGCCCAAAGCCGATCGGTATCTCAGATCCCGCGAATTAAGACTGTACAGAAATGCGTCAGCGACAGCCGTCGGAGTGATATTTTCTTTTGCTTGGAAAGCCCATGTGAGGGCCTGTTCGTGATCCAACGTTTCGGTTGGCCGAAGCAATCCAGCCTCATCGAGAACGCGAATCTCGTCTGCAGAAAATGAGGGCTTTTTCCAACCCGACTTGTCCCAATATCCGGACAGCAATAGTTTAACAGCGTCGTTTGTCATCTCTACGAGTCGCCAGCCAAACTAACTTGCTTCGGCTTTTGCAAACTCGGGAACTTCAAACCCTTTGCGGTATTCTCGCTTAAGCAATTTATTCGCCGCTTCAGCATTGTCACCAATAAACCTTCCTTCCTCGTTGAGAGACATCAACGGGCTGAGCTTGATCGCATCGTCATCCAGAGATAGCCCGATTCCACCGAGTTGCTCGTCCGTTTCCTTCAGCAGGTGGGTCCAAGTGCTTTGTTTGATCTGAGCGGCATCGTCCCGATCGAGCTTGGTTCCCAACTTGTAAGCGATGTTGGCGAAGTTGCACCAGCCTGTACTGTCGTGACCAACTTGTACATCGGCATTCAATATCGAAGAGTCGTTGGCTCGCACGGCGTCTATAAAATTCTGCTGATGTTTGACCGCTCCGCTGTTCCCTCTAAATTCACGAACAACGTTTCCGGCCCGATCGCGAGCGATCGCTCTACCTCGCTGGCCTTCGAGTCGACCGCCTTCGCAGTAGGCAATGTAACCACTGCGCGGTCCTTTGATAGCGGGGGGCTTCTTACCTCCTAATTGAGACGGAAGGTTAGAAAGTCCAATTACGACCGGGATCGAACCGGTGTCGAAGTAGACAAAATGGACGTTGGGCGAGTTCGCTGCGTCGTCCCACAACAAACGCCCACCGCCGCCAAGAATTCGTTTGGGTGTCGTGACCGAATCCTGAAAGATGTTGTTGCGAACATCGTCGAGTACATGGACACCCCAATTTCCCATCTCGCCAGAGCCTGTGTTCCAGTCCCAGTGCCAATCGTATTGCAGTTTGTTTCTCATGATCGGCTGGTCCTGGGCAGGGCCAACCCACAAGTCATAGTCTACGGTTCTGGGAATGGGCAAAGGTGTGTCCCGTTTGCCAATCGAGGGGCGGACACCATAACGGTTGACACGCGTTGCTTTAATCTCGCCAAGCCCTTTTTCCTCATGCAAGAACTTTTTGATTTCGGCCTGCATCGGGTCACTGCGCTGCTGAGTTCCGACTTGGCAAATTTTGTCGTAGACTCTGGCAGCCGCCACAGTTTGTTCACCTTCCCATTGTGTATGCGAAAGTGGCTTTTCAACATACACGTGTTTCCCTGCCTCCATCGCCCAAATTGCAGCCAAGCAGTGCCAGTGATTGCAGGTACCGATAACGACCGCATCGATCTCGGGGTCAGCAATCAGCTCTCGCAGATCGGTAAATGTTTTTGCTTTTGGGAAAACTCCCTTGGCGATGTTGATATTAGATTCATCAACATCACAGAGGGCCCCAATGTTTACCCCTTCGACTTTTGAGAACCTGTCCATCAAAGTCCGTGCACGACCGCCGCAACTAATGAACCCAAGGTTAATTTCTTCGTTGACGTTAGCTGCCCAAAGTTTTCCACGGGGTGAAAGCGTAGTAACGGCCGCCCCTAGCCCAAGCGTGCGTACGAAATTTCGTCGATTGATAAGGTTGTGCATGTGAAAGTTCTTTGATCTGAAGGTCGCGTTTTGTTTGCTTCGATTTTAATTATAACCGAAGCAGGTTGTCAGGAGGTGACAGCAATCCGCAATTCAAGGGTTCGCTTTTACGTCAGCAATCCGAACGGCGGGAAACTTACCCGGAAACCCAATATTGGGCAAACAAAACTCCTTGACAGTTCAACAATTTGATACCTCAAAAACGATGTTTAACACGTTTCTTGCTGGTCTACATCGTTCTGTTTTTGAACTTTGGGCCCTCGTTCCATCGCGTTGAAATTTTTGGATTGCACGTTGATGAAGCAGGAGAGTAGGAAGATAAGTGATTTAATTTCTGAAGCCGTTAGCCCAATTGCATTCTAGATGCGCAAACTTCTGAAATGGCAACCCACATTAAGCAAGGACGAAGACGAGCCGGTTCCTCGCTA
>CAZDBA010000001.1:41251-78689 GCA_964503615.1 uncultured Pirellulaceae bacterium | reverse complement strand
CCAACGTTAAGGACGCTGATGTTCTCAGTGGCGATCCAATCGCGAACAAACTCCGTGGGCCACTCTTTGTCAAACAGATCAACACTCAGCCTCGGCCGTTGGTGCTTTGCGGCCAAACGGTACGTTAAACGCGTTCCACCTTTCATTTTTGCCCAATAAAGGACAAGCGTTCCATCGGAGTCGACGACGTTCTGTTCTGTCCGTTTTCCATAGTCACGGCTGGACATTTCTTTCAAGTCGTACCGTTCTGGGATCGCGCCATCTTCGGCGCGTCTTCCCGCTGGGCACCAACCACCGTGCTCCATTTCCAAAAAGATGGCTACGTCCAACGCCGCGCGGTCGACGCCAGTTTGGCCTCCTGAGACGATTTTTTGAATTGGGGACTTCTTCAAGCTCATGCAAATCCAATCAAGCAGGATGAACAAAACTTAAATGCATCGCGCAATGTTTGCAGTTCAGTTGTGTAGCTTGTTCACGGGACAGTTTGCCAAAGATGGGGTGCTTTTCCAAAGGCCCTTTTGTTTTATAGTCCGCTACCGATTCTTTGAGATGGGCCAAAGCCTCTTGAACATCGAACTCTTGATCTGGCCAAAAGAACTCCTCAGCCTTGGCCGGCAATTTGTAACCCGGCTTTACGTCTTTGAGGATAAACGACTTCACGAGAGGCATCATCAATCGGACCATCAGCGGTGGACGAGGGCCCACTAGTTTTCCCGTACCCATATCGTGCGTTCGAGCCAGATGCTCCAGGATTTGGCCAAACGTGTGATTGCCAGTGGTACGAACGGGCCCACTTGCCAATCGCTCCGCTTCCGCCACCGCCTCGTCGAGACTTGCAAAACTCAACTCACGTCGTTCTGGAGAATTTGCCATACCGCTTCCTTATGAAAATTTGATTCATTTGGTCTTCAAGCAAACCAAGTCGCCTTGCCTATATTCGAATAGAAAACAGCATTGATGGCAAACGGTCTACGACATTTTCTCAACATCGATCTTCGCCAACGCGTTGGGTTTCCATTTGCGCTCCAAGCGTTTGAATGACACGTTAGGCGACTACTCTCTACTCTCTTGTGCTCGAATCGTAAAATTTCCTCAAGGCATTTGGATGTACTCCCATTCGATAAGCCGCAATGACCATAAAATTGCGCATCGTTTGCCGGATAGGTCCGTTTGCTTCCCACCGTCGCGGATCAACATGTAACGGGCCTGGCAAAAGCAAAAGGTCCCCTTCGCGCCGTAGAGCCTGAGACAGCATGTAGTCTTCCAGCAAGTCAACATTGGGAAACCCGCCGACCTCTTTGAAAAGGGATTTACGCATAAAGATCCCTTGGTCGCCGTAAGCAAGATTGAACCAACGCACACGCTTACCATTGGCCCGTTCTACCCACTTGAGGAACGTTCGCTTCGATTCGATCTTTTGTAAAAAAGCGCCCGCGCCCAGCTTGGATTGTTGCAGTTCATTACGAATTTGTTGGCAAGCCCCCGAAGCCAGCCAGTTATCCACATGCAAAAAAAGAACCACGTCGCCCTTTGCGTGCTGGGCGCCGTGGTTCTGTTGCTTTGCTCGCCCTGGTGGGGCAGTAAGAAGCGAGCAATTTGTTTCTTTCGCGATCTCAATCGTTTGGTCGGTGCTGCCTCCATCGACCAAGATTACTTCATCCGCCCCTGCTTCCCAAGCTCTTTGTACTGAAAGCCTGATTCGATGTTGCTCATCGAGCACTGGGATGATCACGGAAATTTTCATCCGCCCAGTTTATGAATCTAACCAACAACCGTCTACCGTTGCGGTAGAATCAAGGTCTACTTGTCTAGTTCCATACCTTCGACACGATTATCACTGGAAGCAGTCCTGATTGGCGTGGTTGCTTGAGCAATAAACGCCTCGACTGTGTCCGCAGTTTTGTATCCTGTGATATATCGACGGATCCATTTCCCATCCTGTTTCTCAAACATCAACAGTTGGGGAACACCACGATCACCGATCAATTGCGTCGCAAGATCGTTCTCTCGGTCATAGTCGACGGTAGCGAAATGGAAATCCGCGAACGCATCGCGAGAAAGAAGTTCTGGCATCGTCGTGTTCTTCATTCGCTGACAAGGCGGGCACCATTCAGCAGTAACCAATACCAACAATGGGCGATTTCCTGCTTGCGCACTTTCGTAAGCAGTTCGATAATCGGTGGGATCCTGGACTGGGAACAACACTGACAATAAAAGTAAGGCCGAAGCTAGTTTCATCTGCAATACCCTCATTTACAGCAGAGTTGATAAAAGTCGGATCTTAGGTGACCCGATATGAGCAGTCGCCGATCTGTTTCACCGCGACAGGAAATGTATCGGCGGGAATTGCAAGCAGAGGTTGTTCTAAGTTTCTGATTTGCTTGCAGAATTTTGTGTGATCAACACGAAATCAATAAGCGATAAGGGCTGTTACAGAAATTCGAATTTTGATCCTGAAGTCCAAACACCGATTAAGTTCGGGCTGTATGGACCAAGCCGAATGCAACAAACAAGCGAGATTGTTTTGTAATACACCCATCATCCGAACCGTCGTTACTAACGGACTTTGGCAATTGTGACCGATTCAAGTTTCAGTATGTTGGGTTACAGGATACAATTTGTACTCCCGAAACACCTCCAATCTTGTTTTAGTTTTTGAACTTTTCCGCTCATGAAAATACGCATTGGCTTGATCGGGCTTGGTGACCAATGGCAAACCATGCACCGGCCTTCATTAATGAAGCTCGCCGACCGTTTCGAAGTTCGAGCAGTTTGCTGCGAAATCGCACAATTGGCCGTTAACGTGGCTCGCGAGTTTGGTGCTACTCCCATGGACGGATTTCGCGCATTGATTGAGCGTGAAGACATTGATGCCGTTTTGGCATTGTCCCCTGACTGGGTCGGCCCCATTCCATTAGTGGCAGCTTGCGAAGCAGGAAAAGCCGTTTTCAGCGCGACGGCGCTGGATATTTCAAAGGATCAGATTCAGGAAATCCGTGAGCGAATCGATCAGTCGGGCGCTGCGTTTATGTCCGAACTGCCCAGAAGGTACTGCCCTTCAACTATACGATTGAAAGAGTTGATTGCAACCCGACTGGGACAGCCGCGTATTCTGTTCTGTCACCAACGAATGTCGGCCGAGGAACAATCCAACCGTCGGCGTCGCGGCGAATACTGCCCGCTGACGTGGCGACACCTGATGGAGCAGGTGGATTGGTGCTGCGATCTGATAGGCCAATATCCGATTTCAGTGACAAGTGAAATTCACGAGCAACACTCTGAAAATCGTGACGTCTTTTATCAAATGGTCAATTTGCAGTTCGCGGGAAAAGACGGCGAGGTCGGCGCAATGGCCCAAATGAGTATCGGACATTACATTCCTGAACGATGGTCAGATGCACTCAGTTTTCGACGCCCCTCTAACCTACAAGTCTCGTGTGAAAAAGGCGTCGCGTTTATGGACTTGCCCCACACACTGACTTGGTTTGACAACGGTGGGCCGCATACGGAATCGCTGGAATCGGATCTGCCGATGGGGGAACGAATGCTTGACCAGTTCTACAGGAATGTAACCAGTCTTGTACGGCGCCCGAACGATTTGGATGCAGCCTACCATACACTGATGATCGTAAACGCCGCTCACGAAAGCGCCCGAGAGGGACGTCGCATCTCACTTAACTTTGACGAGCAGCATTAAACTGAGTACGACACTTAGGACAGAAGATGCCCTCTTTTCTACTTTTTAAATCTGTCGTACCAAACACATCCGCCCCAGGACCAGCCTACTCCGAAACCGACCAACAAGTTGGGTACTTCGGGAGTAAGTGCGTTTTCCGCTCGCATCTGATCGATCAGGATCGGCAAGGTACAAGAAACGGTGTTGCCAATATTCTCAATCTTGATCGGTAATGCTTCAGCTTCGATTTCCAAAGCCTCGCGAAGCTGCTCCAACATTTTAAACGTGGCTTGGTGGAACAGATATTGACCAACATCAGATTTTGAAATCCCAGCCGCTTCGCAAATCCCATCGACCAAACCCGGAATCTTTCCAACTGTGAAACTGATCAAACTGGGACCGTCCATATACAGCTGACTCTTCCAGCGTTTTCGATGTCTTGGCTGAATCGCGTCATCATCCGAACGAAACCCGCTGCCTGTCGCAAACAACGTATCGGCGCCACTCCCATCAGTACCGAACTGGAAACCGGATAAAGTTGGCTGGTCCGCGGCTTCGATAATCGTCGCGGTTGCTGCGTCTCCAAAAATCGTCCTTAAGCTGCGATCCGCGGCATCGATGAATTTCGAATACGTTTCCGCTGTGATAAACAAGATCCGTTTGGCGACTCCACTTTTAATCAGCCCATCGGCGAGCGAAAGTCCGTAGATGTACCCGCTGCAACCAAGATTAAAATCAAGCGCCCCAATATTGGTTCGCAAACCAAGACGCTCTTGCACCAGACAGGCGGTCGTTGGCAACGCATAGTCAGGCGTTTGCGTACAAATTATCAGGTAGTCGATCGTTTGTGGATCAACATCCTGTTCACGGAACAGTTTTTCGGAGGCGGCAACTCCAAGATCGGACGAGCACTCATCGGGTTCTGCAATATGCCGAGCCATAATTCCGGTCTTGGAACCAATCAGCTTCATATCCCAAGCAGGAAACTCTTGCTGAAGATGCTCGTTTGTTTCGATGCGGGCAGGAAAGTGAACCGCAATGGGGCCGATGGCAGCGTGCTTCACAAGTTTTAGCCAAGCCTATTTAGTCGACAAAGATCGTTTCGACCCAAATGCGCGAATGCATGAAATAACGAAAGGCCGTAACTTTCGTAGATTACCAAATTGGACTCGATCTCAACAGTGCCAATTCACCAAACTTACACAGGCCGCTTAGGGTTTAATGCGCTCGCTAATTAAAGAGATTTCTGACTAAGCCGCTTTTGTAGCCGTCTTTTCAACCTCGGTCCATTGCTGCCAATCCTTTTTACGAAGGATTTGAAACCTCTCTCCAACATCCTGACCTGCTTGGACCAATAGAAGCGAGTTATCGTGAACCATTCTCGGTAAAAAGAACCAAAATCGGTCCAATGACTCCAAACCCTCATCCTCATTGAGCGTCAAAAGAATTAGGTCAGTATTGGCCAGCGAGTTAGCGATGCGAGCCGTTGACGATTCTGCATCACCCGGTAGCAATTTTACTTTTGCCCCCGTTTTCTTGAGACCCTTGTGCATTTCCAAAAGCGAAATAGCTACCTGATCGGCACCACGGCTGTCGAAAAGGTCGATTCCGGTATAGCTAATCTGACTATCCGAGAAATTTTGGGCGACACGAATCATCTTTTCGCATCGACTGCCATCACCCAATCCGATTTCGACAATCGATTTGACTTGATGACGTTTAATCGTCTTGTATACAACACGATCGGCCACAGGTTTGGCCAACCAGCACATGTGAAAAAATCGAAGACCAGAAAGTTTGCTCACGACTGAAATCCGTTCCGCTTTTGATTGCTATAGAGTTAAACCTATCAAAACGACCTTACTGTACGGTTAACAAACAAAAACCGTACAACCGGTATAATACCTACCTAACAGTTTCGGTCGGGAGACAGGTAGGAATGAGCACTGCCTTGGTATGCCCTTCAACGTAACCGTTCCCGAAAAATCGTTACAGTTTAACTAACCGGGCCACTTCACATTTGTGTCCATTTCTGCCGAGCCAAAACGTTCCTCCAAACGTATAGTTCCCGGGCATTCAACCAATCCTTGATTGGAATTTGCCTACCGCCGGTGGCGAGCAAGGAAGTCGCTCGATCCCCCAAATTTCACCGGCCCGGCTTCGGCCAACACATATTGCTCTCTCGCGCCTTAGGGATTCTAGGCGCTTCCCATGACCACGATGGTCCAGGTCATTCCGCGCGAAGCGAGCTCTCGATGTCCAATCGAAATATAAAATCTGAAAATCAAAAACAGTGTGGCTTTGAAACCCTCGAAGAACGAAGGGTATTCTCAGCGCAAAGTCTGGCCGAGGTCGTAGTCGAAACGCAGGACTTTCCTGACGCCATTCAGGCGGAAATCCTGGCCCACGTCGAAACCACAACGGCCTTACAAGACGTTCACGAACAGACCGGTGCCAGTTACGTCGAGCAACAATACGGGTTTGACGGCGCGGGGCAAACGGTAGCCATCATCGATTCAGGCATCGCCTTTGATCACGCCGATCTGGGCAGTGGTTTCGGTCCGGACTCGCGAGTCGTTGGCGGATACGACTTTGCTGAGGGTGACTCAAATCCTTTCGACGACGGAGGAGCGGGATTCCATGGGACCCATGTTGCCGGAATTGTGGGAAGCACAGACGAAGTTAACAGGGGTGTTAGCCCCGGAGTCGACTTGGTCGGACTGCGCGTGTTTGATGATGCCGGAGCAGGAAACCTCGAGTGGGTCGAACAAGCATTGCAATGGGTGATCGATAACAAAGACGCCTTTGAGAATCCAATCACAACGGTAAACCTCTCACTGGGCACATCTTGGAACGCTGAAACCGTTCCCGAATGGGCCACGCTGGAAGATGAATTTCAACAGTTAGAAATGGAAGGCATCTTTATCAGCGTCGCCGCAGGCAACTCTTTTCAGGAGTATGGCACCGAAGGATTAAGCTACCCCGCTTCCAGCCCTTTTGTTGTTCCGGTAGCCAGCCACGATGCGAATGGAAACATAAGCGATTTTAGCCAACGCGCCGAAGGCGTTTTGGTTGCCCCCGGCGAGAACATCGCCAGCACCGTACCCGACCATTTGTTCGGCGGCACCCGCCCCGATTCGTTTCTTTCTGCCTCAGGGACCAGCCAAGCCGCTCCTTATGTTGCCGGTGCCAGTGCAATCGTCCGTCAGGCGTTGCAATTCGAAGGCATTGAGGATATCGATCAAGATCTGATCTATAGCATCTTTCGCGATACCGCCGATCAATTGTCCGACGCAGTGACTGGCAACACATACGATCGCTTAAACCTACGTGCTGCAATCGATTCGATCATTGGCGACTCGCATGGTGACAACTCAGCCACGGCCACCCAAATCAATGGTCAGCAATTGATTGATGGGACAACCATTCAAGGCACGATTGGAAAAGTCTCAGACGTTGATGCGTTCAAGTTTACTGCCAATCAATCAGGACGCGTCACTCTCGAGGTCGAAACGACTGATGATTTGATCGCCAACTTGGACTTGGTCGGCATTTCAGCAGAAGTCGATGGGAACCTTGTCTCGTTCGATGTCGAGCGCGGACAGGAGTACGAATTCTCATTGTCTACCTCCGATGGCATCGGACATTATCAGATATCGGCGACTTTGGAATCTGCTGCCGCCAGCGTAGCAGCCGTCCAATGGGGAGGCGTAGAACAGGAAATCATCACTAACATTGATGGCAATGGGACCTATCAGTTCTCGGCAACTCGCGAAGGCATACTGACGGTCATCACCGAAAACCAGACTGGATCTGTACAACTTTACGATGCCCAGATGAACGAAATCCCGCTTACATCTAATACCAACGGACAACTCCGTTTCGACGTATCAGCCACAGAAGGCGAGCAGTTCTTCCTGAGGGCGACCGGAGGAGGCACCTTCGACGCAAGCTTGACCAATCTTGTATCACTCGAGGATGGCCAGCTATGGGTACACGGCACCCAAGGTTCCGACCAAATCAATTTCGACGCTCGGAGTGGGTTCCAATTGGAGGTGAACTCGGTCAGCTACCAATTCGATTCTGACGAAGTCCAACAAATCTCAATTGACGGCCAAGACGGACTGGACCGTTTGCGTTTGAATCTGGGCGATACTAACGATGTTGTAACGATGGGACCAGGATCTGTTGTCGCTTCTAACAACGAATTCCAATTGTCAGCGACCAATGTAGAGGGCAATGTCACCTACGCGGGCGGTGGCCAAAACTCGCTGACCTTAAACGATTCGGCCGGCAACGACGCCTTTTTCAGTGATGGCAGCACCGCCTCATTAATCATGCAAGGAATGGCCAGTCGCGGGCAGGGCTTTCAATTTGTAAAAGCGGTTTCCAGTAGCGGTAACGACACCGCAACTCTAAACGGAACCAATGGCGACGACCGTTTTGCATACAGAAATGGCACAGCAAACCTTCAGACAAGTGATGGCCAAGTCGTATTGGCTGTTGATTTTGAAAACACTGTGGTCGATGCTGGTGGCGGAAACGACAGAGCCAACATTTTCGATTCAAGCGGCGATGATCAGTTCATCCTTAACCCGAACCATGCATATGCTCAAACCGATTTTGGAGAACTCTCGGCCAGTGACTTTGAACAAGTCAACGCGATTGCAAACCAAGGCGGAAACGATTCGATCACAATGTTCGATTCGGCCGGTGATGATCGTTTCCACCAAAGTAACAACGTTAGCACAATCAGGGGTGACGGATATTTGAACAGGTCGGTCGGCTTCGATTTCACGTCGGCAGTTTCGACAGACGGCCACGACATCGCCCAAATCTTCGGTTCGGCAGGCAACGACTTCCTCGAGGCCAATGCGAGCCATACGACACTCACCTCCGGTGGCAACGTTTACGACGTAAGTGGCTTTCAGCGGGTTAACGTTGTTGCGGGCGCGGGCGGAACCGATGTGGCAATTCTTAACGGAACAGAAAACACCGACAGGGTTTACCTTGATGCAAATGGAACTTCGTTGTCGACGGAACAAGGACTCAATCGAGCCGTCGGGTTTGACGAATACATCGTTCATGGAAACGGCGGGCTCGATTCAGCAACGCTGGTCGGAAGTGACGGCGACGACCGGCTACATTCGAATGGGACCACAACAACTCTGGAGAGCGCTGGTTCACAATTCACCATCAACGATTTTCAAAACCAACGTTTTGATGGCAAAGCGGGTTTTGATGTGGTGTCGCTGGAGGGGTTTGACGAAGACGATTTACTGGAAGGCGACGAGTTAAATTTGCGATCAGCGATCGACGAAACCACATTGTCAGCCACCAATTTTTCTTTTCTTAACGCCGCAACCGATCTCGTGTCTCGATACGACATGTCAACGGTCGACTACCTTTTCATGCTGGATGGAGACTGGGAAGAGGTTGAGTAAAAGCCAGCCTATGAAACGAAGGAAGGCCCAACCGTTTGGTGGGCCTTCCGAATTCTCAACGACTTCTGATTAAACAGTTCTTGCTCGACCGCTAACTACGCCAAGCCCAAATGTTTCTTTTCGGCGGCCATCATTTTTTGGTTTTGAGCGAGGCTATCCGCTTCGGGAACTGCGTCGCTGTCGACATCGAACCACTCGGGTTGAAACTGGATAAATCCGTGTCCGCCTTTCGTGTTCGAATTGCGAATCGCCTTTTTGGCAGTCAACGCCATGACCGCATCGCCCAAGGCAACTTTCCCGTCACAACGAGGCTGGTTTCCAATGTCGCCGGTCGAGATACACCAAGCCCAGTGCTCAATCTGCTCTTTGTACCCACGACTGATCGGACCACTTTGTGCAGCCTGAGCAGGTGCGGCATCACCACTAGCGGTCGTGTCCAAGACAAGTGATCCCTCCTTCTCTTTCACACCTGCTTTGTAGGAAGTGCCCTGGATTGGATACAATAAAGCTTCTTTTTCTCGATCCAAAACAAGTGTCGCTTTGGTCCCCATGACAACTTCGCCATAGCCACCATAGCCGTTTCCGTTGATTGATGAGTAGGTCACGACCACCTTTTTCTGCCCATCCTGTTCATACGAAGGAACGCCACCAGGTTTGGATGGATATCCGTTAATCTTATCTTTGAACCCGACATCGAAATCGTAGTCGTATCCCTGTCCCGGGAATTCGAACATGCAATAAACATGGTCGTCCGCATCTCGGTCAGCAGGAAACAGATTGCGCCCACCCGTAGCATGAACGTTCAATGGGTGAACTTTCTTTCCCTTTTCTTTGCTTAGAGCGGCGATAAAAATACTGGAGGCATCCAATTGGTGACTGCCGAGTTCGGCCATCAAACCGCCACCTGTTCGGTCCCAGAGTCGCCAACGAACGAGCTCTTCCAAGGCCGTTCGCACTCGTCCAGGCTGTCTATAGACGGTATCGTCATCCAAGTAGCCGAACTTGGCAGCTTGAACATTTTTGTCTGCATCCATAGCTATCCATTGCGCAATTTGAGCGTTGAGCTTTTCTCGCGTCTTGGAACTCTCTGACTTTAACAACGCATTTTTCAGGAGATCAAGCTTTTTAATAATCTGATTAGTCTTTTTGCCATCGTGCGCGATCTCGCCGCCTGGAATCGGAACGGCCCAAGAGTCTTTGCCGGGCATGTTGTTACGATGCCATTGAGCCCGGATATGATGGATTTCGCCCAACAAACCACAACGAATCAAATTAACCGCGTTATCGTAAAGAATACTGTAGTGTCGCTGGTGACCTACAGACAGAAACGAATCGGTCTCTTTCGCGGTGCGCGTCATAAGTTTGCACTGAGAGACATTGTGTGCCATCAGTTTTTCGCACAACACATGCTTGCCCGCCTTCATCGCCGCGATCGTTACCGGCGCGTGAAGGTGCAATGGCAAAGCGATAATTACGGCCTCGATATCGTCGTCTTTTAAAGCCTCTTCCCAACCGTTGTCGTAGACCTTGACGTGCTTGCGTGCCTCGGTTTCTGTCTTGTAGCCGTAGACTTCCATCAGGCCACGACGAACTTTTTTTGCGTTGGGAGATGACCAGTCACCGTGAAACGCGCGATGAATGCTGGAAGGTCGAATATCGCAAATCGCAACGACGTCGACATAGTCTCGGTTCAACGCGCCGATCAAAACGTTGCCTTCGTCACCGGTACCGATCACGCATACTCGCACCGGATTATTAGGCTTTTGATAGCCATAGTACATCGCGCCCATTCCGGCGGCCGCCATACCGCCAGCCGCAATCGACTTAACCAGGAACTCTCGCCGATTATGCTTAGTGTCATAGGCGGTGACCGCGCTATGATAGTTGTGGAGACCGTTTTCTCGCTGTTCAGGTGTCAAGTTAACCATGGCTATGCTACCTCAGATTCTGGGTCTGGTGTTGAAGGTTGTGAAAAGAAGAAGTCCAATCCGCCATATCGACCTGCGCAGGTTGCGAAGATGACAAACATGGCGAACATCTCAATTGCTTGATAAAAAGTATCCTGAGTCCCTGGTATCCAAGGGGGCTGGCTGATGATCACTGATAACAGGAACAGACCACCCGCCGCTGATGCTAACCGTGAAAACAGTCCCAGAATTAATAGGGCGCCCACAATAGTATCGAACCAGGGGATGACTTTATTGATAATTTTCAATTTACTGTTGGGTTGGTCGAAAGGTCGGTGAAGTTCAACGGGATCTTTCTCCAACTGCTTACCCACTGCCAAATCGTTGATACTGGATTCAAACGAGTCCCAAATCGTACCGACTTCGGCGTTCCAGCCGGCCAACTGTTTGGCTCGATCCGCACGGACGGTGTCGACCTGATAGCGAATCGAGTCGACATTCAAAGCGACCTGAGAACGGTTAACACCGTCTCTTTCAAAACCAGTCAGTCGGTCCTCTGTAACGTAATGGGCGAGCAATTCGGTTTCGTTGGCTTCCAGCCACTGCTGAAGCTCTTTGAAATGCGCCTTTCTAAGTTCGTCAGCACGTTGGACCTGATTTCGCATCGCTTTGATTGTCGCTTCGTCCTCCCGACGCTTCCGACCAAGTTCGTTGACGTCGACCGATTTGTCACCGCTTTCTTTGGCGGCCTGGATCGTTTTGGCAAGTTCCTCCCGCTTGGCCTGTAACGCCTTTATCTCGTCCGGATCGTTGAAACCGTAATGTTGGGTGGTGATGTCCAGGAAATTTTTCCAGAGCAAATCGGCCAAGTCCGTATTGATGAAATACTTCGTTTCCCCTGCTTCGGTCTTTTGCTCGTCGACACAGAGTCGAATGTTGCCCTTTTCGTCATCAACCATTTGATGGAACAAAGGCGCTGCAGGGCCTTTGGCCCCTTTCAGGAAGTACTCGGCAGTCCAATATTTGTCTTGCAGCTTTGACGAGCCTTCGACAAAAAAGTGATATCCCACGACGATCCGAAGCAACATCAAAGCGATGAATGCCAAGATCAAATGGGTTTTTGTTAGTGAGGTAAACAGCTTTTTATTCTCCGGGGCTTTTAAGCCCACGATTATGATTCAAGATAGAAATTTGGCCAAGGTTTAATCTCGCATTGGCAGCGTACAAAACGTCCAAAACAACGTGATTTTGCCACGACTCGCACCTTCATTCGAGATTTAAACCTCACAATCGGTCGAATCAGTCACACACTTTATCGCTCAATGACTGTCATCCGTTTCCACTTGCCTTGTAAAAATCGAAGCAAGTAAGTCGCACCCAGTGCAAAAATCCATCCAGTGAGGCAGATCCACCACCAATTCACTTGTCCCAAAGGATCTGCAAAGGACTTGGCACCTGTTACGCCTGTCAGTATGAACAAGATACCTGTGAGCAGGGTAATCAAAACGACGAACCGGGTGTCGCCTGCACCTTTGACCGCGCTAACAAAGATAATTTGTACCACGTCGAAAAGGCAGTAGAGAGCTACGAATCGCAGGTAGAGAACGACTAAGCCCCGAATCTGGTCAAAGTCAGCCGACTCTATTGAGTGAGGCTGAATAAAAAAGTCAGGAATCGCGACGTAACAAATCGCAAACGGAATTGTGTAGATCATCCCCAATGCAAAACTGTTCCAGGCTGCGCGACTGGCAAGTGACGTTTGTTGCTCACCAATTTTTTGCCCCACCAAGGTTGAACAACCGATTCCCAGACCGATCACCGGATAAAACGCGAGCATATTGATACTAAATACGATCGAAGACGCCGCAGATGCCAACTCGCTGATACGGGGAATGACCAAAAAGAAAAAAGTGATCGCAACTCCTTCAACCAGAAATTGCATCCCATTGGGTAAACCAAATTTTAAAAGCCGCCCCAACAATCGAACGTTGAGTTGCCAATGGTGACGGTGGCCAAATCGTCCATTATCCGCGCGAAAAAACAGAAACCCAAGAATTGCAACTTTGGCCCACAGCGCAACGGACGTTGCCAGCCCCGCTCCCCACAAACCTAACTCGGGTAGCTCCCCGCATCCAAAGATCAGCAGGTAATCCAATACGATATTGATCGCGGTACCGACAAAATTGACCAACATGACCACAACCGTCTTACCGCGACCAATAAAGAATGCACTTAAGGCAGAATCCAAAAAGAAAGCCCCCGCGCCAAACATGGATGCGAGCAAGTAGTCATTTTCAAGCTCAGCGAATTCCGGTTCGTGGCCGGACAACAAAAACAACGACTCGCCGAAAACACCGATTAACAGATAAATCGGCGCAGCCAAAATCCCAAGCCAGATCGCCTGCCAAACGATGGGACCAATATTCGAATCCCGCTTAGCGCCGTGATATTGAGCCACGAACGTGCTGCAATAGGTTGTTACGCCAAAAGGCAAACTGCAAAGCGTCCAAAAGATCGCCCCTGCAGGCAGCACAGCGGCCAGCGCCTCTGTCGAATACCAACTCAAGAACATCCGATCGCAGAACTGCATCACCGTGTAAGATATTGTCGAAATGATCAGCGGCAAAGCAATCGCCAGGATTTCCCGAGGCCCGCAAGCTTGGTTCCACCAATTTTGTACTCGGTGCATTACTGTTTTTTCGTTTTATATCGCTGGGAATTACAATGTTGCGCAAAGTGGCGTAACAACTCGGCTCTAAAGTGAAGAAACCCAAACTGGGTAAAGCCATGAATTCAAACGTGATTTTGGTAGCGTTGTAAATCAAGCAAGAGAGACGCAGATACAAAAAACACTCTACCAAGCGGACCATTGCCAGCGTGCGAAGTTCGCAAAATTAGAAGAGCCGTGTAGATTAAAGCTCGTTTCCGCTTTGGTGCTACTTTATTGCGAGATCTGTTCTTCGTTGCTACTCCCAGTAATACGATCCAATTCGTTTTGGTTAAGCTCTGCTTTCTCAGAATCACCTAAATCGGTGTAGACTTCGATCATCATCGTTCGCAAGAATTGACTATTAGGCAATTGTTCCACCGCTTCCTCAAAGTCTTCCTTGGCTTCTTGAAGCATGTCACTTTTCATACGCAATTTCCCACGAGTCATATAGAATACTGGCTGACTGGGAAAAGTCTCTATCGCCACAGAAACCATATCCATGAGATTTTCGAAACGCCCTACCTCGCCTGAACTAACCTCATCATTTGACGTTTTGGCAATAGCAACCTGTGCATAGCCATACTGCTTACTGGTGAACATCCAGTTCGACAAAGCGACAGTGCTTGGAAACCTTTCCTCATTCAAGGCAGCAACGTCCAGCATGTTATTCAATATGGCTTGGCTAGTCTGTTTTTGGTTATCTGCAATCAGCCAGTGCTTTTGCCCTTCGGCAATTCGCCCTGCATTCAAGTCGCGTAAGCCAATCGTAAGGTGGGTGATGGCTGGATCCGTTTTTTTCACAAAGGTAAGGTTCATCCATTCATCATGCTCGGGAATAACCTCGTTGGGCCAGACAAATTCCAACAGCTTTTGATAGCCCCCTGCCTCTCGAGGGTTTGAGGCGACTGCGGCACACGCAGAGGAAAAGCACTGCTGAAAAGGCTCCTTGGAAGAAATATCTTCGACTGAGTTGGCCTGAGTCAGATAAATCCGGCCCCTCAACTGCTCAATCCTTGCGCGAGATTGGCTGCTTGATGCCAATAACTTCGCCTCGTCGATTGTCTTATTAGCAGTATCAAAATCCTCAGCCATCTCACAGCTTTGGACAATGGTGCTCCAAAATACCAATTGATCTGGAGCCCTCTTTGCAACTTTGCCAATTTCTTTCTTGGCGAAACTCACCCAACGATTGACCTCGGCATCATCCCCCTGTTTATGCAACAAAAAGACCAATCGAGGGATCGCTTGCAACTGCATCTCCAGTTGCAGCTTATGTGGATCTTGCGAGCCATCTTCCCTCTCTCTGACCAACACATTTTTATAGCACTTTATGGCTTCATCCGACTTATTAGCTCTAACGTTCACCTCAGCAAGGCCCATGTTCGCGTTTACAAAAGCAGGGAAATCTTCTGCAATTTCTGGGTCAAGCAATTCGATTGCCTGCTCATAATACTTTCTAGCACTTTTCAGTCTTTGTTCTTCACGAGGCTCCCAAGTTAAGTCACTTATCGACTGCCGTGCTAACCAGACAATCGCCGGTGGATGTTTTTTTAGAACGACTTCGCCTTCCGATGTTTTTTCAGGCAAGCCTCTTTCTCCGATGTGCTTCATCACATCAACAGCTCCCATAACATCGGCATTTTTTTGACGGGCTAAACCAAGTCGGAAGTGATACTCGGGATTGTCGGGATAGAAGCCCAATAGCTTTTTCGCGTAGGGAATAGCCATTTCTCCGTCCTCAACATCTTGAAGCTGGCGATTAAACAGGCCTTCGTATCTTTTGACGTTTCGTGTTTCTAACAAAAAACTAGCCAACCCCACGCTGACCACGAGGCCCCCTCCTGCACAAAGAGCGGGTAAACCACGCACAAAAGCAAAACCAGGGCGGGTCGAAGCCCAAGTGGTCAAAAGAAAGCCAATAAACCGAAACGCAAAACGAAATGGAAACGTTATCAAACCAATGATACGAGCAGGAAGTTCCTGCTCACCTGAGGGCCCTGCCCCACTCGCTTCATTCAAAAATTCTTTAAATGCTTTTAACATGGTTCCAAATCGTTAGCGGTTTTTAAATGTTATGGATACAAAAAGTAAAATCAAACTATTTCAAGAAACCTGATGGTCTCGCCCTCGAGTCGCAGGCTCGCTTTGCCCGCGATTAGCTTCCACTTGCTTCCTCAGCTTCGATGCGAGCATACAAATCTTTAAGGTAAGAGCGATAGACATCAGCCAGCATCGGAATGCGCCCCTCGTAACATCGCACCAAGGCCTCAATGGTTTCAGGATGGTCAGGCCGGTCGACAAGCGATTTTTCAAAACTGGCTGCTGCCTCTTCCATACGCGATAACTGCATCAGAGCCGTACCCCGCGTGTGATACAAAGAACTTTTAAACTCTTGTCCACTCACGCTATCTCCGAGCTTGGTAAGGGCATCGTCTATCAGATAAAGAGCACGTTCGGCAGTTTGAACGTCTTCGCTGACAAGATAGGCATAAGCCAAGTTGTTGAGAATCAAAGGGCTTTCCGGAGCTTTCGTGATCGCTTCTTCGAAATACCTAATCGCACTGGCATAGTCTCTGTCTCGCAAAGCCCTGGCGCCCATATCGCTCAACACCCCAGGAGGCGCCTCGGGATCATTGTTGGGATCGTAAATTTTTCGAGCTGCGTCAGAAACATCTGAAGCATTGTTTACAAACCAAGTCAGCTTATTAAGTGTGCTCGGGGATTTGGGGTTTCTTTTATGTGACTCACGCAGGCGCTCGATCGCCTCTAGTCTTTCACTGGTATTCATTTCTTTAAATTCTATCTCCTGACCAGCCCATGCAGAGTAGACCTCGCCGATCAGGCTTCTAAGAAACGCCTGCCGTTCACGTTTTTCATCAGCAGTCTGACTCAACAATTCTTCCTGAAGATCCTTAATTGCTTTCTCGTAGTCTTTTTTGATCAACAGGCAGCGAATAATATTGCTCCATGAGGTAACCCAAATTCTTGTGTCGTTTTGCTCGTTGCGCTCCAGCCTCGCTTTGAATTTTCCATACGCTCTTTCCACCACGGAGGTGTTCAGTTCGGACTCATTCCTCAGCTCGTTCAGTTGCACCATAGGAAGATAGTAGCCTGGCTCCGATTCAAAAAGTTCTTCGTATTCTTCGTAGGCAGTACGGAGTTCGCCTCGCTCTTGCAAAACCCGAGCCCTAATTTCTTTTGCCATTCGATCATCAACCTCTTGCGTCAAACAATGATCTGCATGAATACCAGCCTTTTCGAAATAAAAAGCTCTCTGACCTTTAGACTTGGCTGAATTTGCTTTCAAGAAAAATTCTTGAGCCATCAATTTATGGGCTTTGTGAAAAACCGTTTTTTCCTCGGGCGCCAAGCTTCGAAGAATCGCTTGGTGCTTGTCCTGGTTTACACCGACCCAGGTTTGGGCAAGATCAAAACGATAGTCAGATCTGGTTGAATCGATATCGATCAACTTCTGCAAATAGATCCGCTGGTTACCTTTACTCTCATCCAGTTCCTCCATTAGCTTTTCCAGCTTTTCTTCCAGTGTAAGCCCGTCTTCCGAATCGGAATCCGCCGCCTCTGGATTCTCCAAATCTCGCTTCGTGTTTTTGATCTGATTTTGGAGGGTGACAAGCCTACGATTCTCTGATTCTTGAAGTCCCATATAACGAGACTCAAGGTTTCCTCGCGTAAATTGCGAAATCCCAAGAGCCAAAAGCCCCAGTACAGCAACTACAAATGCTGGCACACCCAACATCAGAGTTTGCTGGCGTTTCGACTCTTTCCAATTCGATTTGAAAAACCGAACTGGACCGACGAACAGATCAAGCAATCGCCTGAAAAATAAAATGATGTTTAACATGGCTCGATGTTAAGAATTTAAAGAAGTTGTTAGCCAAAGGCCCATCAATGATAGCAAGTACCAAGCTTATAGTGTACTTAAGCAAGCACATTGGGGACTACTCTTACCTAAGTTGTCAAAATGCGCATTTTGTCAGGCCACGTACGCTTTCAGAGAAATTGGAACAGTCCTGACAACACTGAAATACCGTATAGATGCCAATTTCCGAAAAATCGGTAAAAGTCAACACCTCAATTTGCCCGACAAGTAACAAAGGTAATCCGCAGTCCCGAAAATTAACCTTTTTGCGCCGACATGAAATCAACAATTAAAACCCGAGTTACGGGATTTTTTGCCTGTCTAACGATGGCAACAAGCTTGGCTTCCGCCCAAGGTCAAATCATCGGGAGTGCCTCCAACACCCAGAGCAACTCAAGCTTTCCTCCGATTGTATCAGCTGATGAAGTTGAGTCAGCCGCAAATAGGGCAAACCAAATTCAAAGGCCCCCGCTTGTGCCAGTCCCGGTAATTAAGGTTGCCAAGACCCCGGCAGAGTCGGGCATGCTGACTCCTATGATTGCCACCACAGTTGAGGAAACGGAATCCCCAATCGAACAAGTGGCCGCCACGCAAGGCTACCAAACGGGTTACTCAATCCACCAAGCGAGCACTCCCACACTACCTCCCATTGTACAAGGCCGAGTTAGTGTTCCCAATAATCCTGTAACAAACCAAACTCCGCCCCGACCTATAAACGTCGCAAGTAGGCCTGTTCAATCGGGATCAGGCAGTCGCCCAACATTTCCACAGGCAGGCTCAGCTAGTCGACCAGCACTTCCACAGGCAGGTTCTGCTAGTCGACCAGCACTTCCACAGGTGGGTTCCGATAGTCGATCCGTTTTTTCTCAAGATGCCCCTGTTCTACCTGTTGAAGCATTACCTCATTCTCCCGTTCCGGCTACTCAGTTTCCTTCGACTGAAGGTTCGATGGTCGTTGGCCAAGGCTCTTTATTTCCAACAGAAGTTTTGCCAACTGAGGCAGGCTCGGTAATAAACCAGCCAATTACGGGTGGCACCGCGGGTTGCAGCACATGCGCAACTGGAAGCCAGCCACTTTTGGGCGACATAGGGTGCAACACCTGCGCAACCGGCAGCGCGGTTGGACAACCCGTCTTTCACCCGCCCGCCTCGGCAACTCCTGTCGTTGGGTGTAGCTCTTGCTCGGGTTCAACATCCAACTGCCAAAGTTGCGGCCCTGGAGGTTGCTTTGATCAAAATCAAATAGACAAACAGTTCGCCGCATGTGGTTTCATCAGCCGCGCCCGTCAATACGCGATCTTTGACTTTTTATACTTCAATCGCGCCGGTGGCGAAGCCAGTGCATTCAACGCAAATCCAGGCAACGATTTTGATGGGGGATTCGGAACTAGAATCACGCTGGGACGTCGACAGGACGCAGCCAGCGGACGAGAGTTCAGCTACTTTGGAGTCTATGACATAGACGCAGGAGGTACGACAACAGATCCTTTGGCTCGTATCCAACCCCAGTTTACAACAGGCGGTACTTTCCTGAATCCCGGAGATATCAGTGGATTCTTCAATACGACCACTTTGACAGAAGAGTCTGAAACATTCTTTCACAGTATCGAATACAACCGAGTTCGTTGGGGATGGGACGTTGTTAAAGTCCTTGCTGGTATCCGATACATTTATCTGGAAGACAATTACAACGCACAAACTCAAGCACTGGGGGGGCAAACAGCGGCCCTTGATGTTGAGGCATACAATAACCTGATCGGTCCTCAAATCGGTGGTGAGCTGTTTTACGATGTCGGTTATCGCTGGAGCCTTTCCGGATTCGCAAAAGTTGCATGGCTGCTCAACACTTCCCGCGCCGAGCTATCCGTTGTCAATAATGGCTTTGAGTCTTTGGACATCGGAGACACTGACACAAGCGGCGCATTCCTGCTGGATCTTGGAATCACAGGGCACTACCAACTCAGCAGCCGAGCTCGCTTCCGCTTGGGATACAACCTCCTCTTCATAGACGGAGTCTCCACATCGGAAGACGCGATTCCACTAACTTTCTCTCCGCTCCTTGACCCATCAACTGGCGACGACGACGTGTTCTTCCACGGTCTTTCTTTGGGACTGGAATTCTACCAGTAAAGCAACCGCCGACTCTTTCCTGATTGGCCGACTGTCAACTAACGAAATTAAATTCAAAACGCCTCGCCTTTTTAAGGTGCAGGCGTTTTTTTGTGTTAGTTGGAAAAAACTACTTCAAAATGTCAGAACAATGGAATCACAAAGCCGCGTACACATGACCTCCGTTCAAAAGAGCTGCCGCCGGGTTGCGGCAATTGCATGAGCAGTACGTGGAATCAGGAGATGCAGAAATTTTGGTTGTCTACCAAAAGGAACCACACGCTGGCCAAATGGCGTTCAAAGAGATCAAACAACCAACCAATATTGCAGAGCGATGTGAGCTGGCAACCAGAATGAAAGAGGAGTACGAAGTTCCGATGACCGTCTTGGTTGACACCATGCAAGACGAAAGTCGCGCACTATTCAGCGAGCTACCAAGTCCGGTGTTTGTAATCGATTCAGAAGGCCGAGTGGCGGCCAAGTTCGCTTGGCCCGAACCAACAACAATCGCCGCAGCAGTCACCCAGTTGATCTCAACGCAACCTTCCGAAACGCAACCTTCCAGCCAATAGCATGGGCCCGACTTGTGGAGTTCTACGTAGCCGATAGGTTAACACGCAAGGCCTGAACTCTGGCGAGCCCAGCTACGTAGCCGGAGTCACCAGACTTCGGGCGAATTGCCAGTAAACTGGCCATCACGTTTTTCAGTTCGTGAAAACGACTTGCAGCTTAACCATAACCGGTTCAATCTCACGCCGATGCCTTGCAAACGTCGCACGATGCTGTTCGTTGCAATTCGTGTACAACCGTTTAAGTGCGGTCCAGTCGGCCAAAACCGTATTAAACTCGTTGGTCAAGTCACTCTGCGTACGTCCCTGCAAAAGTGATTCTCAACGCAACCTTCCGAAACGCAACCTTCCAGCCAATAGCATGGGCCCGACTTGTGGAGTTCTACGTAGCCGATAGGTTAACACGCAAGGCCTGAACTCTGGCGAGCCCAGCTACGTAGCCGGAGTCACCAGACTTCGGGCGAATTGCCAGTAAACTGGCCATCACGTTTTTCAGTTCGTGAAAACGACTTGCAGCTTAACCATAACCGGTTCAATCTCACGCCGATGCCTTGCAAACGTCGCACGATGCTGTTCGTTGCAATTCGTGTACAACCGTTTAAGTGCGGTCCAGTCGGCCAAAACCGTATTAAACTCGTTGGTCAAGTCACTCTGCGTACGTCCCTGCAAAAGTGATTTGTGACATTTGTGAACCGTATCATGCAACTGGTGAGCATGATTAACCATGCTTTGCCGGATCGCACGATCATAGCTTCGATCGTTAGCAATGTTCCTTTTGATGTTTAAATCCAGCTCCGAAAAATGGAGATCGAGATTTGCATACATATTAACCAAATCGTTATGAGTCACCGCGGGGCCCTGCCCCAGCAATTGATTCAGCCCTTGCATCGCTTCGTCAATTTCCTGAATCCGCCTGACAACCCGAGACTGCTTGATTGGATGGCAAAGCTTTCGCAACGATTGCCACTGCACGTTAAACAACTGGTAATCCCACATCCAACTTTCAAGCCCCTGCTCCAACGAAACAGCGAACGTGCCACAAAGCCTCTGAAACTCTCGAGCATTATTGATCACCAAACCTGGATTTTGGCATTCCAAAAGATCATCCAACGTAATCGAAGCGAACAGCCGATTGGTATCAGCCTCAATCCCTCGCGTGATATCCAGAATATCTTCAAAGTCTAATTCGACCTCTAACCACAACTGTTCATTAATCGCGCGGCCAAGTTGTTCGATCTCCTGAATACCGCGTCTTACACGCTCTGATTTATAGGGACGTAATTTTCTTACATAGCGACGCCAGTCTTTCGAAGTTTGTTTGTAAGCAGCTACCAGAACATCGTACGGCTCGTATTGGACCATCTGTGTACCCTGTCCAATCTGCGACAACAACTCCTGCCCCTGTTCGATCACCGCGGCAATTTTCGGATCTTTACTGTTGTCGTAGTACAAATCCTGTAAGAGATGTTGGAAACTCAATTTCATGGCCGACGTTAACTGCAACAACTGGGCTCGATTAATACTGGGATCAATCCCCAGGCAATTACACATTTCACCTCCTGCAGTGTACATCTGGTCGACGTAGCCCAAGCACTCCGAATCGATGCCGGGTGTCTGGCGAATGCGATGCCCCAAAACTCTCCAATTCTGGTCGAACTTTTGATAGTCGGGAATCAACGCCTGAGGAGATTCGATATAACTTGCTTCGCGAATCAGCCCATCACATTGAGCCTTTACTTGCATTGCATCGGCAAGCAAGACCCGCGACGGAACCGATTCAATTGCTTGCAAACCAACAACCAAACCATCACATTGCTTTCCAAAGGCCGTTAATTGCTTTCGGAACTGCTGCATCTCCCGATTACCTGCAACCGCGCGACGTGGCGGAGTGACACGAGGGGGAGGCGAAACGCGACCAGGTCTTGCGCCCGCGTTGGGAGGTCGTTGACCGCGCGGTGCAACCTGTTGACTTTCGATCTGGGATTCGATCAAAGTTTTTAACAGGTCGCCTACCATTTCTCGCCGCTGTCTACGCACCTGTTCGGTGACTTGTGCGGAGGCAAGCGAGGGAAGCCCAAAAACGAAAAGCAAGCCGATAACAGCAAGTCTGGACATATTAAATCCTGTTTAGATTTGGAGGAAGGACGAAGATGGCGGAAGTGCATGGGAATCGAACCCACCAACCACATGATTTCCATACGGCTCAACGGTTTTGAAGACCGTGCCCGGCACCAGCCGTGGAAGCACTTCCATCCATATTCATATTTCGTGCAACAAGTGGGATTGCAATTTAGGATGGCCGACACAGTCAACCAAAAGCACCACCAGGCTCAAAAGTCAGTCTAACAGGTGCTATTCTCGATGCAAAATCCTCGCCATTAATCAGAGGGGCTTTAAGATCGGGCTATTTTCGGCCCGAACCACCTTTGTTACGTCCTCGGCCTCGACCACCACCGGATCCGCCAGACCCCGGTTTTCTCGTCGACAGGTTATTGTCGATCATAAAGTTCACCGTTTCGTTCCAGGTTGGAAATCGGCCATGTTTGTTTTGATCTGACCGTTCGCCATCGCGAGAATCCGAACGCTTGCGCTTTCGACCTCCTGAATCTTGCGATTTCTTTCTAGAGCCTCGGCCGCCTTGGGAATCCCGTTCATTGCGATTTGACGAACCGGACCCGTCATTACGAACCTCATCTCTATCGCGTGAGTCCCGGTCGCGTGAATCCCGGTCGTTTCGCCCCGACCGATTTCGACCACGCCCACGCTCGTTGCGATCAAAATCATGATCATCGCGATCGTTTCTATTTCTGTCTTGACGGTCATTGCGGCCACGACCACTACGACTGCGGTCATTGCGATCGCGCGAATCATTTTGATCCAGATCGTCACGTCCACGGTCATTTCGATCGTTGCGTCCGCGATCATTCCTGTCACTTCGCGAACTACCGGAGCCACCTGAATTTCTCGAGCGTTGTCCACGGTCATCGTCGCGAGCGGCGACCTCATCCCCTCGTTGACGTCGCCCCTTTCCACTTCGCTTACTATTCGATTTGGCGGAACCACTTTCATCTCGCCGCGCTCGGTCATTACGATCGTTGCGTTCATAATCGTCTCGACCACGACCGCCGTCTTGCGACTTTCCACGAGAGCGACTTGAGCGATCACGATCCCCGCGACTATCCGGATTTGTTTTTTGACGCCCTCCGTCTCGTGTTCTACCTTGGGATCCGCTTTTTCCCCTTCCCGATCCCGCTTCTCGCCGGCGAATTCGCTCGGGACGGGTTGGCACGGGAGTAGACGAGTCGTCAAAATCTTCGATTTCGAACTCGACAAAGTTCTCGTCCAGCTCGGAAGCATCTTCGTCGTCCTGATGTCGTTTTCGAGAACGCGATTTCGGCTTCGGATTTTGTTTCTGCTTTGGTTTTGACTTCTTTTTTGACGGCGGCCCACTTAACTCCGCTTCCAGATCGGCAGCTCGAGCAGTCGGTGGCACGAACATCTTCTCCAAAACGGGATCGTCCTCTTCAGTGGCCTCCAAACCTAGCGTGGCGGCGAGACTGTCCCAATGCGAACCTCCACCTTGCCCAGCCGCTTCATCATCTTTGTCTTGGTCCTCTGTACCGATGGAGCGATCGCTAAATGCTTCGTCAGCAACGGCTGGCTCCAGCACAATCTCATCAACCAGTTCCTTTGCGGTCCCGTCGTCTACAATCTCAATCGCTTCCAACTCGATCTCTTCATCGGCGACCATCTCCAGATCGTTATCGTCGTCGCCAAAGTCATACTCATCGTCGATCGGTTCAACTTTTTTGGCCGCATTGCCACCAAAGATGTCCAGTAATTCGTCTTTAGGATTATCAGAAGTCATAGTTCTCAATTCATCGTTTTTCAGGCAAGGCCCATTCGCCTTTACACATTCTCATTTGCCCATCGTTCAGCCTTCGCCCTGAAAAACAAGCGGGCAATTGGCCAAGCTTTTTCTACCGTTTAAAAGCCTCTCAGCGGTCACTTGGACCGGCAGGATACACTATATCCCATAAATCGGGTCACGCTGATAGGTAGCTTGCCGAATCATTGATAAAGTTCGAAAGTACCGTGAAATACATCGCAGCAACCAGTAACGCCAACAGAAGATACCTAAGATACGGATTTCTGAAAGGCAAATTGGTTAGCTGGTTAGCGCAAAAAACTGGCTCGCAGCAATTGCCACGAGCCAGTTCGCTTAATTCGTCTTTTTAGCCAACGTTTTCGTTCTACTGCAGACCGCGTCGAAGGATCAGAGATCCGTTGTCAGCAACAGGAAGCACAGGGGTATCGTAAGAGCGATACCAACTACGTCCTCGAGGTCGCCATGCGATTCCTACTGACACGTTCCAAGCTTCGTTCCCATTTCCTGCGAACGGCGAGTCGATGGGAAGATCGTCTCCGGACAAATAGGTCAGGCTAGACTGTAAAGAAATCGTTTCGCTGACTGGGATATCGTGATCGAGCCCAAGCACAAAGTGATCGCTGTCACTCCAACCCGCAGAAAAATCAACGAATCCACCCCACGCGGCAGCACGACGGTAATAAAACCGATAGGTCTCAAGGCTAGTTGTCTGAAGGTCGGTAAAGGGCAAACCGTCGATCGTTCCATCTGAAACATCCTCATCCAACTGAGTGGCAAAACGAAATCCGAACGCACTTCCCGCCGGATAGACCCAGGCTATATCGCCACGCAACTGGACGACTTGTGAATCAGTGAACCACTCTTCTCGCAACACGTCCGCAACAACGCCGACCTGAAGGCCGTAGTCAACTCTTCGAAACAAACCAGCCGTGAAGAAAGTTTGATTTCGTGAGCTGTCGCTAAAGCTGTTTCCATCAAAGTTGCTGGTTATGTGTCGCACACCAATCTGGCCGCTAATTAACCCACAAGTCAAATTGCAAAGTGGAACTCCAACGTTAAATCCACCTTGAAATCCAAAGCTGGAATCGTCGAAGACGTCGTTTGTATTTAATCCAGGAACTTGAAACTGCTCGGAACGGAAACCAACTCCGCCGACAAAGAACTCTGCGCCACTGAACGAACCAAACAGTCGGTTAAGCCAGCAGTTTTGATACGGTGGGCAACCTCCGCGTCCGCAGCAATCGTCGTACGCGATTCCACATGAGCCACCACATGAGCCGCCACCATCAAAGTAGGTTTGGCCGACCCCCAAGTCGATTGGCCCACCGAACCCGGTACCACATCCGCCAGTCGGGCAAGCGGAACAGCCAGTGGAAATTGAATGAGTCGCTTGGCCAGTACCACCAACGATAACTGGCCCACTGTCGATGATTGTCCCATGAACGGGTCCTACACTACTACCAACTACGTTCTCGTAGTATGGCGTCGCAACAGCTCGACTACCGCTGCCGGGGACTACATTGTCATAGATCGGCGATCCGACAACCCGGCTACCGCTGCCGGAGATTACGTTGTCATAAATCGGCGATGCGACACCTCGGCTACCGCTGCCGGAGATTTGAGCTGTTTGAGCAACTGGTTCCGAAGTGGAAACAGTACGCTCAACAGGTGGAGCAACTACGCCGGTCTGAATTCCGGATTGCAGATGTTGAGGAACATAAGCCTGAGCAACACGGGCTTGAGGCGGCGCGGGCGGGGCGACATGCTGCCCTGCAAACGAGTTTGCACCAGAGCGTTGAACGGTTCGGGCTTGGTTGCGCTGCGCGCTGGGATATCGAGAACTACTTTGAGCGTTTGAATGGTTTGATGCGAACAGCACAATGCCGCTGACCAATAAACACATCCAACCTTTGGACGATAACATCACTACGTCTCCGGGGAGAGAATCGAAAGCAATCATGCAACGTTAACATTGCTGCATGGCAACGAGACCTAGTTCTCGTGCCTAAAAGTCATCGGAATCCGCAGAGTTTACACTTGCGTTAAAATCGGAATAATCAGAAAAGTTTGCGCCACAACACCTATCTTACAATTCTGCTATCACTGCCTGCCAAGCAAAGCTGGAAAACAGAGGCCGTTTGGCATGCCTTAATTACGCTGCGATTTACCATGAGATTGATTATCAACAACTGAGGAAACCGCAAGTGGAAACCCGACGCGTTAGCGAGGAAGCAGCTTATTCCATGTTACGCCGCAGGCGATTATGACAGACGAGAAATCACTTAGACGACCGAACCAACCAAGCCATAAAAACCAAGTCAACAACAACCGCCACGATCGCACCAACACTACAACAAACGACATCACTCCAAATAAATTGATTGCCAAGGATGAAACCGATAACCGGTTGTTTTCGCATCCATTGCAGTAATCGCGGTTTCCAGAGTTGCCCAAATTCCAGCGTAAGCGTCACCAAAAGCACGAAGCCTAACAAAACCACTCTTGAAGCCTTAGGAAAAACGAAACGGGCCAGAAAATAGAACATCACGGGCCACAGCGTATCCCCTAAATAAGTCGCAACGAACCCGCCAAACGTCTCTGACGAGGCACCACTACGAAACGAGCGCGCGATCAAACCCAGCGGAATCACCGTTACGATCACCAAAGCTGCGAACAAACGTGTTTTCTGGTCTCGTGTCACTCGGATCGAACTCGTTTACAGTTGTGTTTGGCCCAGTCATTCACATTCGTCTAAGTCCAATCGATCGACATCGTATTCGGTGGCAGGTTAAACGTCTCGATCGTTACACCGCCTGATTTCGATTTGGGAACGATTAGAATTGCGGCAACCTCCGAGTGGCGATCGCAAAACGCTTCCACCTCTTCCAGGCTCATCACAAAAAAAGCAGTCGCCAGCGCGTCACTCATCGCCGTCGAATCACAAATTACCGTGGCCGATAGAAAGTGGTCGGTTGGCCAACCGGTTCGAGGATCAATCACGTGTCCGTATCGGCGACCTTTGTGAAAGAACCCTTGTCTCGCCGTTCCCGAAGTGCTCAAGCTCTGATCTCGCAATGTGATTTCTGCCAGTCGTCGATTGGGCACAAACGGATGTGAAAGCCCGACCGTCCAACCCGATTCCAGGACTTCGGGAGCTTCCTCTTCTTGCGATCCTTCAACCGTTTTAGCTTCATCTGTTTGAACATTGGAATCTTCCAGTTGCGATTTGGTCAAAGTCAAATCGTGATCAGCCTTAACCGAATTGCTCCCTCGCGCGGCGACGCTACTTTGCCCTCCATGGATCACGAAATCGTAAACCCACTCTTCCAAAAGCGTTTCCACTGCACGGTCCACCGCGTACCCTTTTCCAATGCTATTGAAATTCACGGACAAACCGGGCAAGCCGAATTGAACCTCACCATTGGAAAGCGAAATCTGCTCAGAACCGACCGATTGCAAAGCCGCCGCCAGTTCCTCTTCCGCAGGACGCTTTGGCGCACGCTGCGTGAACCCCCAAGCTTCGGACAGCGGTGTTGATGTAATGTCGAACGCACCCTTAGTCGAACGGTGCAACTCAAGCGAACGCTGGAGCAATTCCTGGACGACCGGCGAAACCAGAAACGGCCCCTCACCCGCCTCACGATTCATTCGCGAAACCTCGCTATCCTCTCGATAGATACTTAATTGAGACTCAAGCCGATCGATCAACTCAAAAGCGTTCGCCGTTGCATTTCCGGATTGTTCGTGTTGGTTCAAGTTAAAAAACACTTCAAAATCACAAGCCATCGCCCGCTTCGAAAAATGTTGTAAGTAACTCGTTTGCTCCAATGAAGGCGATTGCAACGACGGCTCGCCCGCTTGACTCTGCCTACCACTTTCAGGCCCAGCTTCGATCGAAACGCGACCACGCAAAAAGTCTCGGCGGGATGTTGCTCGTTTTTTGGCCACGATATTTTTGGTTTCGCCGGTTTCGTTTTTTACAATTCGATTCGAGATCCACTTGCATTCTGTTGAAAAATGCTAGACAAACCAACATAATCAAATTCGGTAGTTAGAAAACAGTGCGCCACAATAAAACAAACAGATGCAAAGGGAATAGCGAATGAGTTGGACAAAAGTCGCCTTTGCGATGTGCCTGTTAACGATCGGCACCCTGATTGGCCTACAAGACGTTTTAGGAATGCTTGCTCAGCAGGAACCTGAAACAAAAAAGGTGCCGAAGGTGAAACGGGTTAAGCGGCCGGTTTTCAGCGATCGAGACAAAGACGGAATCTTTTTCGACAACGTGTTCGACGAAGCACTCGTCGGAAACCGCCCGGCCGCAGCGCCGACCGGAAATCCCGCTCAGCCAACGATCGGCAATCCAACTGGAAACGCTGGCAACGCTCAAGGACTTGCTTGGTCCGAGTACATCGGTTCGGATGTTCTCGAATCCGAAATCAAAAACCTGCAACGAACGCTGATGACGCAAGTCACCAGTCCCAGCAAGTACAAGGTAGAGTACAAGAACGCCAGGTATTCATTCAACATACTTGCCATCATGTTTGGCATCATTTTGGAGCACGACAACCAGGACGTCCGCTGGAAACGGGCCGCCAACTTGGCACATCCTAGTTTCGTAGTTGCGGCTAAAAATGCACGTCGCGGAGATCAAGTCTCATACAATTATGCCGTTGCTCGACGAGATGATTTGCAGGAACTCGTTCGCGGTGGAAACATGAACTCCAACGAGAAACCGGTCGAGAGTTTTGAATGGGGCGATGTTGTAGGGCGAAACCCCGTCATGCAAAGACTACAAGAATCGGTAGATAAACTCCGACCGATGCTGGCCAACAAAGACGGCTTTTCTGAGAGCCCGGAAGAGATCCTTCACGAGGCAAGTATCGTTGCTGCCTTGGGACGAATTCTGGTCGACGAAACGATGGAAGACGGCGACGACGAGGACTACGCAGCGCACTCGAATATTATGGCCGGCGGAGCACTCGAAATCGCAAGCGCGCTACAAACCGGCAACTATTCGGGAGCAGAAGCTGGATTGAACACGATCAACCAATCATGCAGCAACTGCCACGACGAATATCGCTAATCGGACGCGGCAACACCTACTTGCGGGCGGCAAAACGAAGTTTCGCACTTCGACTTCTGGAGTTTTCGTAAACTTCCAGCTCGCTGGGAAGAAGCGGTTTCTTGGTCAACACTTCTAACGATTCATTGCGGCGAAAATCATGCTTGACCATGCGGTCTTCGAGCGAATGAAAACTGATGATGCCAATCCGCCCGCCCACACTTAAACAATCTGGTAAACCTTCCAAGGCAACTTTTAACCACTTGAGTTCTTCGTTCACCGCAATTCGCAAGGCTTGAAAAGTTCGCGTGGCAGGGTCGATAGAGTGATTTTTGGAACGGGGTACGCAACGGCGAAGTAATCCTGCAAGTTCAGCCGCAGTTCGAATCGGCTGAGTGGCGCGCTGCTCAACAATCTTCCTCGCGATTCTTCGGCTCAGTCGCTCCTCACCAAATTCGTAGATCAGGTTGGCCAAATCGGTCTCGTTTAGTTCTTCCAACAGCTGCCAAGCGGGCTGGCCTGAAGTTTGGTTAAAGCGAAGATCGAGCGAACCGGTTGCGTTAAAGCTAAAACCGCGATCGTCAGCGGCAAGCTGGTCACTGGAAAGTCCCAAATCTAAAAAGATCCCGTCGACCGACGAAACCTCTAACCGCTTCAAGACCTCGGGAGTATCAGCAAAGTTCGCTGCGACTGCTGTTACGTTTTCCGGCAACTCGATACGTTCTACTGCGGTCGGATCTCGATCCAGCGCGATCACCCGGCCGGTCGGGCCCACCGCTTCTGCGAATGCACGTGTATGACCTCCACCTCCCATCGTACCGTCGACAACCACCTGCCCCGGTTTCAATTCCAGCCATTGGAGCGCTTCGGCTAGTAAAACGGGAACGTGAACGGTCATAGCGTATATGTTAGCTTTGTTTGGGAATAACTATGTGACACAGGGTATCGTGTTTGCAAACATCAACGAAGCGGTAATTCGAGTTGCGGACCGCTCAAAGCGCATAAAAAACGAGCCGCCTGAAAATTCAGGCGGCTCGACTCGTAGGTTTGTCTGATTGCTCAGCAAACTGCTCGCTAGTTCAATCAACTCTTGATCGACACCCGTGGCAGGCGTGTGTTAACCTGTGGCCAGATTTAACACTCAACTGCTACGACGCGAACTACGAAGGACGTTCTCAATCTGTATTGTTAAAAACCAAAACCAAGTTGGTTCGACTAAACTAAGAGCCGTTCTCTATCTCCGTTTCCGCGGTTGATTCAGGATAGTTACTGGACTGGCTGGTTCAAGTGACGGTTTTCCGTACGAATTTCGAAACAGTCATCGCAACCTATGTCAGCTACTGGGCTTGCGATTTCTGAGGTTTTCCTCGACTTTGATTCAGTTAGCCGCCAATCGCTAGCTATCGACTTGGGGACTGGGAATAATCCCCGAATTCCGTAAAACATCCAAACTTGCCAGATCGGCATTAACAAAGTGGAAAAGATGTCAACAAAGCCCGAAAACTCCAACCTTCTCACCGATCACTACGATTTTGACTTGCCCAAGTCTCTCATCGCTCAAGACCCGTTGCCCAACCGCGCCGACGCCCGCTTGTTGACAGTGAATCGCGAAAATTCGGAGCTGGACCATGCACACATTCGGGATCTGCACCAATTGCTGCGTCCCGGCGATTGCTTGGTACTGAACGACACGAAAGTCATTCCGGCTCAGTTATCCGGGCTTCGTGAGAAAACAGGCGGACGTTGGCAGGGGCTGTTTTTGGAAGCCGACGACCAAGGAAACTGGCGGATGTTGGCCAAGACGCGTGGCAAGATCCAAGCAGGCGAAAAAGTAATTTTGGAAGACCGGCACGGCGTAACGCGTAATAAACTCGTGCTGTTGACCAAGATGGAGAATGGTCAATGGATCTGTCGACCGGAAAGCGAAGACGATTCAGACGCTGATCTCACTGCCGATCCTTTTGCCATTCTAGAGCGAGTCGGGCGAATTCCGTTGCCGCACTATATACGTGGTGGAAATATGGTCGATGCTGACGTTGCGAACTATCAAACGATTTTTGCCAAGCACCCGGGAGCGGTGGCGGCTCCCACGGCGGGATTACATCTGACCAAGCCGCTGATCAACCGCTTGATTGACAGAGAAATCCAAATCGCATCGGTCACCTTGCATGTCGGGATCGGCACATTTCGTCCCGTCACGGTCGATTCGATCAGCGATCATCAAATGCACAGTGAAACAGGAATGATCAGCGCTGCGGCGGTAGAAAAAATCAATAGCGCGAAACGAATGGGCGGTCGTGTAATTGCCGTGGGCACAACCAGCGTTCGAGTTTTGGAGACAGCGGGAGCGAGCGGCGAACTACAACCATGGTCGGGAGAGACTGACATCTTTATCAAACCCGGTTTTCGCTTCAACGTCATCGATGGTTTGCTGACCAACTTTCACTTGCCGCGCAGTACACTACTGGTCCTGGTCCGTACCTTGGGCGGTGACAAACTAATGAAACGCGCCTATGAAGCCGCGATCGAAGAAGAGTATCGCTTCTTCAGTTATGGCGATGCGATGCTGATAACTTGATACTTCCGAAGTTCAGAAGAGCCTCGCTGCGAACATCCGACGGCCAATCGATTTCGCCAAAAATTGCAACAGGGCTATGCCAATTTTTCTTGATAAGAAAACTTAATATTCCTGCTATTAATTGCAGCAAGCAAGGTAAGGAAAACACCGCTCTAGCGTCTCAACGTTGCTTTAATTACCAAAGAGCGATTATCCCCGAATATGGTCCAAAGTATACTTGGCAAACCAAGGATGCGATCATATCGTTTAACCATGATTCGGGATCAAACTTCCGGCCGAATTCAGTTTCGCCAGAACAACGTTTATCGACCTTTGGTTTTTTCCCAACAAGATTCTAGTCAAACTTGGAGAGACGATGTTCACACGAATGGATTCGAGACTTGCCATTCTTATTGCTTTGATTTCTTTTTCGGCATTACCGTCCGCCTACGCGGCGACTGCTGTCGGACAATTCCAAGACCAACCAAACAGCGTCCAACCGACTGCTCCAACAGCTGCGACAGTTTTGAGCCAGTCCCGCGAGTTTGCCAACGATTTGAATTACGAAGATTCATTTGCCCTGCTTTCAAAAACCTTCCCAGCGGACCAAGTCGCTTCAGAACATGCGACTCAAATCCTGGACATCATGGTTTCACTGATCGAAGCCGCCAAAGTTGAACAGGACATGGAATTTGCTGACAAGGCTTACGGCTTTGCCAGAACATTCGCCCTGACCTCGGGAGCAGACCGACAGCTTGCTGGACACGGAGAATTGGAGAACGCTTATCCATTCATGCAAACCATCAACCGACTGGCAACAGCTGGGTTGGAGGTCAACGAAAAAATCAGTGCCGAGCTGTTCGTGCATGCCGGAAGAATCGCAAGGAACTTGGAGGTTAACCCTTCGTTTCCGACTCCGGCCAAACCAGGAATCGCAAGCAGTTTATTTATGGAAGCTCGCGGATACGCCCTACGCGGTGATATGCAAATGGCAACCAACTCGCTTAGCCAAGCCTACCAATGGGGATTTGTTGATTTCCATGCCGCATTCGAAGACCCCATTTTTAGAGATGCAGACAGCAATGGATCTTTAAAAGCGATCACGCAGACTGCCCATGCGAACTACAAGAACCAAGTCCAACAGCGAGTTCGAGATGCATTGGCCAACTTTCCACAGTTTCATCTGGACTACTCTCTACAGAGTTCGGTACCAGGATCAATCATTACGAACAAAGATTTTATGGATCAGATCGTAGTACTTGATCTAGGGGCATCATGGTGCGCACCTTGCGTTCAGAGCATTCCACACTTGAAGCGATTGCAGTCAGAGTATGGCAAGCAAGGAGTCAAAGTCCTTAACGCCAGCTTTGAAAATGGTGAAACGGACGAAGAAAATAGAGAGCTCCTGAAGAAATTCATCGCCAAGCATGAAATTAACTACGACGTTGTGATAGGTACCGAAGAATTGCGTGGCAGCATCCCCAACTGCCAAACTTTTCCCGGGTTGGTTTTTGTTGACCGTCTAGGAAATGTTCGTTACGCAGCCAGTGGATATCACGACTTTACCCAGATCTCCACAATCGTTGAGTTGTTGCTCGAAACGGAATCAGTTCGTGCACGTATTCACCCTGGACACGTTCAGGAATAAGCTCCACATTTAACTGGTAGCGGACTTCACCAGAAGCGCCTGCTACCAAAAGCAAGACAATGGGAATTCTCACGAATCCCACTACGGTTGAACGGCGAAAGTTTCGCAAAACTCCCACCTTGTGCAGGCGATTGGCGTCGGTTTTGATTGTCTGCGATGCGAGCGTAAGTCCGATGCTTCCAGTGGTCATTCCGCTATTCGTTCAAACTTGTCGGCAATCGAAGCTCCATGTCCAGCGAAAAATCGACTGCTATCATTTTGCGGCTGGTCGAATTCAGTGAGACAAGTCTGGTAGTCACGATGCTGACACGTGATTTTGGAAAACTCACTGCGATGGCAAAAGGTGCCCGGCGAAAGAAAAGTCCGTTTGAGGGTGGTCTTGACCTGTTAGCTATCTGTCGAATAGTGTTCCTCCACAAATCGTCCGGAGCGATGGATCTGTTGACCGAAGCAAAGCTCGAAAGACGCTTTCGCTCGGCCGGAAAAGACTTGGATCGGCTTTACAGCGGCTACTACGTTGCCGAATTGTTGAACAAGATGACTGATGATGCAGACCCTCACCCTGAGCTATTTGAACTGGCAAAACAAACACTCATTTCGTTGGATGACCAAACCACACCTGTCTTTGGTTGCCTACTTCGATTCGAAATGCGGATGTTAACGTTGCTGGGTCATCAGCCGATGGTTGATCGGTGTGTGCGTTGTGGAGAAAAGGATTCAAAAACGAAAAACCGAATCTACTTTGGGCTGTTGGACGGAGGTTTACTCTGCGACCAATGTCGTCCGGGCAAAACTAACGTTTTGAGTGTTACACGTGAGAGCGTCCAGTTCATCGATCAATTGGCTCGCTCTGATGCAAGTCAACATTCGATCGAACTTGAACAAAAACAAAAAAGCGAAGTCAGACAATTGATGAACAGGTACATAACGCACTTGCTTGGCAAACCACCAAGGCTGCAAGAGTACCTGAAAAAAATAAACTAATTGAGCCCCCAAGTTCAGTTGAACAACAGGCGGAATCGACAAGGAAGTCGTTTATGCAATTTAGGAACATTAAAAACTCTACCTCTCCGACCGCTCAACTTTCGGTATGGAATCGTTGTGCGAAGTTGGTGTTTGTTTTAATTGTGAGCGCTCTGCTTTTGCCCGGTTGCCAGGCGGCTCAGAATGGCAAACAGGGAACTCTGAACAGGCTATTTGGGAATAAGGACAATCGTCCTGATCAGGTAGACTCAGATGAGCTGTTGGACCCACTCGGCAAAAGAAACACAAACCGTTTGGTGCTTGCCGATTTCGCGCCAAGTCAGATTGGAACGACATTGGCCGCTCAGAAGCGAGGCAACAACGAAGAAAAAGCCAACGCAGCGTTTCAAAAGGGGAATCAACTTTACCAACAAGCGTTGGCAAAAATGGACGCCAATCCAACGAGTACTTCGCATCGAAAAGAGTTTGTTGACGCCGCGGGTCAATTCCGAATCGCTGCGGCAAACTGGTCCGATTCCGCCTTGGAACAAGACGCATTATTCTTCGAAGGCGAATCGTTCTTTTTCGCTGACCACTATGTGCAAGCCAATCGAGCGTTTGAAGGTTTGATTAGTCGTTACTCAGGCACACGATACTTGGACAAAGCGGAAGCACGACGTTTTGCAATCGCTCAATTCTGGCTGGAAAAGGCGAGAGATTCCAATCGCTGGACTCCAAACATTGCTTTCAACGATCCTTCTCGTCCAACCATGAACATGAAAGGGGAAGCCAAAAGGATTCTGCACCGGATTCGAGTAGATGATCCGACCGGAAAACTGGCGGACGACGCGACGATGGCATTGGGAAATGCCTATTTCGAAAACGGGGATTACTACGACGCGGCATCAACCTACGAAGATCTGCGTACGAACTACCCTAGCAGTAAACACGCTTTTCACGCAACGCTCTTCGAGTTGAAATCCAGAATGCAATCCTATCAAGGAGAAAGCTACGATGCGGAACCGCTTGAAAAGGCGGACGAGCTGTTGAAAACTCTGGTCACTCGGTTTCCCAAAGAATCGAGCGAAGAAGAAGAATACTTACGACAAGAAGCCGGAGCCGTTCGCAATCTATTGGCTCAACGTGGATACACACTTGGCGAATATTACGAGCGGCGTGGTGAAAACCGTGCGGCTCAAATGTTGTACCAACAGGTCGCCAAAGAGTACGACGACACCAACTTTTCCGACCCCGTACAGGAACGCCTTGCCCAACTCAAAGGTAAACCAGCCGAACCGGAACAATATGCAAAATGGTTGGTCGACGCTTTTTCTGAAGCAGACGAAGGTCCGATTGCCTCTGCAGCTCAGTCTCAACTGGACACCATCATTCGCTAAATATGCTAACCTCGGTTTCCAATTTGCCTAACGGATCAGTCCAGCAGAAAACCTGCCTGCGTCGCATCGGATCGCATTTGTGTTTCCGACTTGCGATTCTGTTCGTTTTGGCCGGGCTGCAATTCGGCTGTGCGGGATACCAAACGGGCAGTCAGATCATGTTTCGCAACGACGTGCGAACGGTGCATGTGGCCATATTCGAATCCGACTCTTACCGCCGTTTTCTGGGGCAGCGTTTAACAGAGGCGGTGGTTCGCGAAGTTGAATTGAACACGCCGTATCTTGTAACACCGCCCGAAACTGCCGACAGCTTTATACAAGGCCGCATCGTTCGCGATACCAAACGGGTAGACGGAGTCACCCGCAGTGACGAGCCGAGAAACATCCGGGTCGCGTGGCGCGTAGAAGTCACTTGGGTCGATCGAACCGGAAACCCACTCACAGCACGCCAATCAATAAGAATCGACAACGACGAAAATTTCATCCCCGAAGGCGGACAATCACTTACCACCGCCCAGCAGAGGTTGATCGAAAAGATCGCCCGCGAAGTCGTCGGCCAAATGGAAAACCCTTGGTAGGTTTCGCAACCCGTTCGAAAATCGCCGTCGCTTAATTGACAACGTTGATTGGGCTGCCGTTTTGAAACGCTTCTACATTTTCAGCCGTCGTTTGCATCAGCCGTGTGCGGGCTTCAACTGTACTCCAGGCGATATGCGGAGTCATCAAGCAATTCGGAGCACCCAGCAAGGGATTGTCATCCTGAATCGGCTCGACCGAAACCACATCCAGACAAGCTCCCGCAATTATGCCGTTGGCCAAAGCATCAGCAAGATCCGCTTCGTTCACCAAACCGCCCCTCGCTGTATTCACAAGTATCGCCGTTGGCTTCATTCGCTTGAGAAATTCAGCGTCAACCATTCCCGCGTTCGATTCGGTTTGCGGACAGTGGATACTCAAATAATCAGATTCGGCGATCACGCTGTCCAGTTTGGCCCACTCAAATCCCTGATAGCTGGCCGCTTCGCCAGGGTTACGTCGATAAGCTTTGACTTGCATTCCAAACGCACTGCCCAAGCGACCAACTGCTTCTCCGATTCGTCCGTAGCCGACAATCCCCAACGTCTTGCCCGCAAGTTCATGAAAGGGCTGAAGCGTAAAACTGAAATCGCCTTTCCACCGCCCGTCCTGTATCGCATCGTGGTGTTTTTGCGGAAGATGATGCAAACTAAGCACCATTGCAAAAACGTGCTGTGCGACGCTTTGTGTGCTGTAAACCGGTACGTTAGAAACAGGAATGCCGCGAGAGCGAGTTGCATCGAGATCGATCACGTTGTAACCGGTCGCCATACATCCCACAAATTTCACATCGGGTAGCTGCTCTAGAATTTCGGCGGTAATTGGCGTTTTATTGGTTAGCAAAACCTCCGCCCCCGCAGCGCGGGTGATAACTTGATCTAGGGAAGTGCGATCATACACTTCGAACTCACCTAATCGTTCCAGCGGCTCCCATGAGAGATCTCCGGGGTTCATCGTGTAGCCGTCTAGTACAACAATTTTCATATTCGAAACTCAAACTCGGTCAAAACTCAAAAGCGGCGATCAAACCCAACGTGGCGATCAAACC
>CAZDBA010000001.1:30555-41151 GCA_964503615.1 uncultured Pirellulaceae bacterium | reverse complement strand
GGCGATCAAACCAAAACGCGGCGGTTATAAATAACCCACTCAATCATTAAAAAGACGATCGCAACGATTGCCAGCCAAGTCCAATACTCTCGTCGAACCTTGATTTTCGATCGCGTTCCCTCCACCAATTCGTGGCCGATCTCCAATTCATCGCGGACTTTTAGACGGCTCTCGTTCACGTCCAACAAATTGACCGCAAACATTTTTATGGTGTCGCCCGCTTCAGGATCAACAACTTTGTACATTCCCGGCAACTCAGCTTGGCTAAAAACGTAGTCCCCTTCCCTGCTCTGTTTTACGATACCACCGATCTTGTCTGGCCCTTCAATCCGCACCTCTTCCAACGGCACGGGTGTTCGCACCGTAACCAGTTCACCCGGGCGACTGGTTTTGAGTGCCTGAAAACGACTCCCGCCACCCATCGACTCCAATACGTGTTGCATAAAAAGAGGAAAACTAAAAAACCTGCCCCAGTCGGTGTTGTTGAGCAAGCTGCCATCCTCCCCATACTCCACCAATGGAAAACCGACGATCAGATCTTCGTAGCCACCACGAGTACCGATCGACATAATTGATCCATAAGTCGCCTCGACCAGTTTCAAAGAACCCTTTGGAGCCGTAACCTCCGCCGACTGGGCGATCCGAACACGATTGAACCCCACGTCCGCCATCACGGGATGAGTCGTATTGACGTCCATGATGACCGTAGGAAACTGAGGCTCACCGATCTTCCAATCCGATTCCCGTGGTACGCTATTGAAGAATAAAGTACTGCAAGCCGGCATGCTTTTGGGAGCACATTGGTCGTAGATGACCAAGTCGTAGAAGCCCAAATCAGCCTGATCTTGATAATCTTTTTCGTCCAGAAAAAACCTGCTTTCGAAAGTCACATTCGCGACCTTTCTGACTCGATCGGTATCCATCACATCGGACAAGAAAGGGTTCTGATCGGTAACGACCAAAACATTGGCAGGGCGTGGTGGATTTATCACAGCATAGGCAACGTTGTCCAACATATACGAGTCGGGGTCGTCGATCTCAAGCCGAACCTCAGCGGCTTCTTCCAAGTCGGCTACGATCGCCGTCAAATCGAATGACAATTCATGCTTGTCCTCAGCACGAACTGTAACCGTGGCATCGGCATCGGCCAGTTCATCGTTGACGTACAACGAGATACTGACCGTCGTTGATTTCTTTTCATTGCCAGCATCGTCGGTATTGCCCGCGTCGCTGGTGTTTATCAGTTGAGCAAACGCCTGCATCTTGCCGGTCAAATTCACATCACTGCTGACAGAAAACGCCGAGATACCAATATTGTCCGGTGTCTCCAATCCACCGATGGGATGGTACTGAGCCTGCAAGTTTCCCAGCCCAATTTCCTGAACGTTAGGAAAGCCTCCATCGGTAAAAACATGTAACTGCGCCTCGATCGCATCCGCGACTTGCACATCACCTGCCTCAGTACTGGTTCGCCCCGGATTGGCGAGCGCCGAGGAGGCCACCAGGGCTTCTTTAATGTTGGTGGCTCGCTGAGATTGCTTGATGTCCTGCAAACGCTTGCGAAGTTGTGACTTGTTACTCGTGTACGATTGCAAAATTCGTGACGAATCGGAAAAGCTGATCAGCATTCCTTTATCATCCGCCTCCATCCGCGAAATCATCGCGTCGACCTTCTCCTTGGCCAATTTCAATCTTGTCCCAGCCTCTACATCGGTCGTTGCCATACTGGCGGAGTTGTCGACGAGGAAGATAAAGTACTCACCTTGCAATTCGTCCCCATCACAGCCCGGCCGCAACAACGCCAACATTAAAAACAGGCACACTAACAATTGCAAAAGCAGCAACAAGCTGTTTCGCAATTTTTGCCAGATACTGTTGACGTGCAAATCTTCGATCGTTCGCGTCCACAGGTAGGTACTGGGTACTTCCAGCGGCGTCCTGCGAAGCTTTAAAAAGTAAAGCATCAGAATCAGCGGTGGAACCAGCAACAGCAAAAACCATTGCCAGCCAGATAGAGCACTCATCCAACTCATCGAACAAGCCCTCGCTGGCGGAGGTATCGAGACACCAAGCGGTCAACCGGTCGGTCGGTGCTGGTCATCATGTACATAATGTTTCGCTGCGAGCAAAAATCGCGAGCGCCGGAGATAAACTGAGCCAACGTACTCTTGTACCGGTCAATCAAACGCTGGCTCATGCTGACTTCCGCGATATCACCGTCTTCTGAATCAACCAGTTTTAAATCGCCGGTGATGTCCGGGTCGATCTCGGCTTGGGACAAAACGTGAATGACATACACATCCATATTTTGGGAAATCAAATATTTCAAAGCGGTTTCGTAGCCGGACTTTTCCATCAAATCCGTAATCAAGACGAGGATCCCTTTGCCTTTGTTCCGCAACGTAAATGACTTAATCCCCTGCTCCAGCGAAGCGGTCTCTTCCGATTGAATGCTCTCAACATAATTGATCATGCGGTGCAAACTGCTGCGTCCGCGAAGCGTGGGTGCCGCCAACGCTTGCTTGCTGCCAATCGGTTCAATTTTGATGCGGTCGCTACGACACAGCCCGATGTACCCTAATGCCGCGGCCAACTGCTTGGCGTAAAACAGTTTGCTAGGATCGCCAAACATCATGCTTTGGCTAACGTCGATTAAGCTATAAAAGTGTAAATCCTCTTCTTCCAAAAACAGCTTCAAAAACAACTTATCCAAGCGGGCATACAGGTTCCAGTCAATAAAACGCAAATCGTCGCCAGCAACATAGTTTCGAAAATCGGCGAACTCAACGCTCTGGCCTTTTCGCTTACTTCGCTTTTCACCCTTCATCCTTCCTCGAAAGACTTTGCGGCTCACCAACTCCATGCGTTCCAATTGGACGAGCAGTTCCGGTGAAAGAAGCGGTTCTTTTTTGGTGTCAATCGACATACATCACTTGGTCAGAAAAATTCGCCAACAGTTTGCGGTCGCGATTTCAGAAAGCAACCGGTCTTTGCCCGCTTAAGAAGAAGCCTCTGCCTTGAACGGAGCGTCGCCCGCTTTTTCGCGAACGTCTCCCAAGATTTCATGCAAAACCTGATCGGTTGAGATCCCTTCGGCCATCGCTTCGAAATTGGGAATCACACGATGCCGCATTGTAGGTAGGTAGACGCGGCGAACGTCTTCAAAACTAACGTTGAACCGCCCCTCCAACAAAGCACGGACTTTCGACGCCAACGCCATCGTCTGCGCTCCACGAGGCGAACTGCCCCAACGCAAATAGGTATTCGTGGCCTTGACCGCCAACGGCCCGTCTGGATGAGTCGCCAAGGTCAAACGCACAATGTAGTCACGCACATGATCGGCCAGGATCACCTTGCGGACCAAGCCCTGCCATTTGATGATCTCCTCACCGTCCATGATCTGATTGGTATCAATCTTGATCCCTTTTGTCGTACGATCCAGGATTGTGGCAAGCTGTTCCTGATTTGAATAACCCACATTCAACTTGAACAGAAAACGGTCCAATTGAGCTTCTGGCAGAGGGTAAGTTCCCTCTTGTTCGATCGGGTTCTGCGTCGCCAAAACGAAAAACGGCTTTTTCAGCTCGAATCGGTTACCGGCGACCGTGACCGTGCCTTCCTGCATTGTTTCCAACATCGCCGATTGGGTTTTCGGCGTGGCACGGTTGATTTCGTCGGCCAAACAAATCTGAGTAAAGATCGGCCCTTTCTGAAATTCAAAGACTCGTTTGCCGTCGTCGCTTTCCACGACCATATTTGTTCCCAAAATGTCGGCAGGCATCAGGTCGGGAGTAAATTGAATTCGGCTGTAATCCAAGTTGAGCGCTTCGGATAGTGTGCGAATCAGCAACGTCTTTCCCAGCCCGGGAGCTCCTTCCAACAAGCAGTGACCGCCAATCATCATGCAAGTCAGAACTCCGTGAACCACATCGTCATGTCCAACAATGACTTTGCCAACCTCGTCCTTAATATTGCTGTATCGCTCACGGAACTTTTCCGCCTGCTCCTTCAGCTGCAACTCATCACTCATATACACCCCTGAAGTATTTATCTATTTCGCAGCCTGATCCCATCAGCTGCACTGTTCTTATGGTATCCGCCGGGAACCGGACGTACGATTATTTATTGTCTCTGTCTTTTTGCGCCCGACGTTTCGCGTCTAACAAACGTGAAGTATACGTCGATTGTTCTTCATTCTCAACGTTCGCATCAGCACGTGCGACGGGCGGAGCCTGGATCTCTTTACGATGTTCGCTATCCAAGATCGAATCGAGCTGGTCTTGTCCCGAGCCTTTGTTCATCTCCGTGTCCGGATCGGGCTCGAAACGAGTTGACGCGCGGCGCTGCTCGAACTTGCGGTCGATCTCTGCTTTTCTTTGTTGCAAACGAGACATAGGGTTCGGCGCCACCTCTTCTTCAGCTCGCCCAAAAATGCTCAAACATTTATTCCAAGCCGTTTTAATCCAACCGAAATGGAGCGCAACACGACGAACTAAAACATCGAAAAAGAACACCCAACCAGCAAGCAACATCAAATAAGGCCACATCGCGTTGATCGAAAACGCTTTTGGCAAGGTCTGTCGAAAAGTGTCTACCCCCAACATGTCGTTGATGCCACCTAGTAGACTTTCAGGAATCAGTTCCCCGGCTTCACCGCCTTCTGGCGTAAGTGAACAAAGCGACTCCAGCAAAGCCATGTTGGCTTCTCGATCGGAGTATTCCGACGAATAAGGCACATTGATTCCGGCCGTTAAGCGTTGGTACCCTTCATCGGGAAACACGGAAAACAAATAGTTTCCAGCTTTATCAGTATCGAACTCGGCAACGTAACGCCCCGGCGCGACTTGAGAAAACGACAAGTCAAATCCGTTGAGTTCTGGATCAAAGCCTCGCGCGGACATGTCCAAAAAGTCCAAAAACTCATCGTCGTCATCCAGTGCGGTGACCACGACTCTCGCCACGTTGTCCCGGATCTCTGTGTTGACTGAGAAATTTCCGTTCTTGGAAATCGGACGCATCGAGTACCGAATCATTTGCGTAAATAGTTTGTCGTAGTACTCGCTGCTATACCAATCGCCAAGCCACTGATGCCCCGCGTCACTGGAGAAAGTAACGGTACGACCAACACCATACTGCCAGCTGGCCAACAAGGTCGAATTCTGAGGGTGATCGGGAGGATCGTTCGAAACGAGAATCTGTTCAACCAGCGGGTTGTCTTTCAACGTCGTCATCACATACCCGTAGTAAGCAGGTAAAGACTCGGCCTTAATCCCCTGAGTAATCTCGTGGCTACTTGCTACCGACTGCGCGATTGCCGCCATCCCACCTTTGTTCTCTTTGATCACCGGCTTGGCGACCCGACGAGCTTCGCGCTGATAGATCTTGGGCAACGCTGTCGGATTTCTAATCGGATAGTGATGGCCACCTGTCTTTTTGGCAATGTCCGCCATCGGATTCTGTTGTCGGTGAGAACCAATGGTGCAGGTCGATATTTTAATTTTGTTATCAATAAACTTTTGCAGCAAAGCAGCCGTCGGGGGCGTTGGATCACCGTCACTGATGATAATCGCATGTTTCACGGAAGCCTTGCTATTCAACAGCCCCTTCAACATTAACTGCATGGGTTGGTTAAAGTCTGGCATGTCACCCATTGCCATTCGGTTGACCATCGCCATCATTTTTTTGCGGTTGTTGAAAACGGGCGCGACACCTTTGGTTTGCCCGTCGTTGGGATCTTTAAATTTCCAAAGCCACTTGGGCCCGCCTTGATTGGACCATTCAATCACTCCGCAATAGTCCAACGGCCCCAGTACCTCGATCGCGTTTTTAGCCACAACCGACTGCCAGTAATTTCCGTCTGGCATTTCGCAAGCGTGCATCATTAATGCCAGCGCTCCCACGGCACTGATTTTTTCGTTTTTGATCTGGAAGTCGACAGGCATCGCTTTTTCAAGATCGGAGTTGGACCACCCCCCTGCCCCAAACGACCGATCACCGCCGATCATCACGATCCCGCACCCAAGTTCTTCACAGTTGCGAACCATCATCCGAACCTGCGCGTCACTGAACGACTCGGTCGATTCAACGGTTTCGCCTGTTGCTCTGGGGACATTGGCCAGCACGATCGTGTCATACTGCATCAACTCGGCGGCAGTGGTAAAAAGTTCGGTCGAATTCATTAAGTCGACTTCGAGATTGCCCTGTTGCAAACTTTCGATCAGATGGGAAAACTCTCCCGGAAAGTTACCGTCCTGGATCAACAGGACGCGGCCTTTGCCTCGGACATGTGTAAACGCCGACGCCGTATTGTTTTTCTCGATCAAGTCCTGAGTAGGATCGTCCGGTGTAAAGATCGCATCGATGTTGTACACCGAAGACTCGTCGATTTTATGCTCGAAAGGGATTACGTTCTTCCCAGGTTTCAGAACCAACCCATCGACTTCGTCCAGTAACTGAGTTCGATGCATGTTGCGTTGCATGATCCGCAACGTCCCTTTGACTTCGCCGGTCGGATTGATTTCAGATGGCTTCGCATCGTTGGTCAAAACGATCCGAGCCTCGAACTCCTGCCCTTTGCGAACGTCAACCGGCACAACGACTTTATCAACGGAGACTTCGCTTTCTGCCAACAACTCGACGGGAACAACATCAAAGCCTGTGCCTTCGTCGGCCATCGCTTGAGCAATCGTTCGCACGTCTCCAAGGTTTTCGTTTCCATCGGAGATCAATACGACTCGTTGAGCCACCCCCTCAGGAAACGAGGCCTTGGCCAGTTTGATAGCTGCTTCGAGACTGGTCGATTGAGTTTGCAGATCAAAATCAGATTCCAAGCGGTCGATGTTGGGCAACGGACCGTCGTGAGGCGGTGATTCTATTTTGGCATCACCACCAAAGATCACGACCCCAGCCTGATCTTTCTCCCGCACACGATGTTTCTCTACACTTTTGACCGCGTATCGAATCATCAAGTCCCGTTTTTCTTGCGGGATACTTTCCGATTGATCCAAAACGTAAATGACACAGACGCCATCGTTCGTTTCAAGCCATTGAGCTTTTGCCAACGCCAACGCCAACACAGTCAAAACCGCACTGCGTAAAACCAATGCGAACAGACGCCGCCATTTTCCAAGTCCAGCCAGTGACCTGAAACTGAGATACCAAATCAGTGGCAACAATAGCAGCAGTAAGAGAAACCAGGGACGCTCGAACGAAATCGAAGACCCAATGTCGGTAATTGAACGTGTGACCCCCAACATTGTCATTTCCTTTCCAAGCGAGAATCGGTCTCGAACCGTTTGTCTCTTCTCCAGCGACAATCAAGCATGAAGCCGACCGAAACCATATAACACTTCGAAATTCGCCCTGTCATAGGTACCAATATAACAGTTTTAGCGGTCAAACGAAAAATCAGTATCGCTTGACGGATAAGATCTTAACAATTCTCCACCTTTGTTACATTTCCCAAGATTCATCCATCACCAGAATCCCGAAAAAATTCGGCCCAAACAGGCCGTGCGGTCCATTACAAAACAGAATTCCATTTAAACTAGACGTTCCAAATTGAGAACTTTCAATCAGAAACTCAGTTTAATCAAGTGTTCGATCGACGGCTTCAAAGTCATACGTCGTTAGTAGACCTCAAAGAATAGTAAAACGCAAAGTTGACAAATCAACAGGAGTAACCCGATGCAATTCTTCAATCGAGCTTTGGCATTTGCCGCCTTGGCCATTTTTAGCGTGAGCGGCATTGTCGCCAATGCACAGGAAAAAGAAGAAGAGAAGAAAAAGGAAAAGCCCGAGTTTCCGCCACTTTCGAAAGTGACCGAGGGCTTTGAAGAGGTCAGCTTTACCCCAGCCACAGAGGACGCCAAACCGTTCATGCGAGTCTGGAAAAAAGAATCCGACGGCCAAATGTTGGCAATGTTGCCTCGCGATTTTGGGTCCGATTCCCATCGACAGTTTATCGCAACCACCGTTGCCGGAGGAACGATCTTTGCGGGCTTGCAAACAGACGACCACTACGTCTACTGGAAAAAGTACGGCAAGCGTTTGGCTTTGATTCGCAAAGACATTTCTATTCGCGGTTCCGATCCTGAATCAAAGGCGTCCATCAAAAGGATCTTTAAAGATACCGTATTGCTGGACACGCCCATCCTCACAATGGTTCCTCGTGGCGGTCCCGTTATCGACTTGGATGATCTGCTTGTCAAAAACGCAAGTACCTTTTTCCCTGGTCGCCTAATGGGAGATTCCAAGCGGATTCAGATCACCAAGCCCTACTTGACCAAGATCGAAGACGCCAAAGTCTTTACCAAGAATATTGAAATCGGCTTCGAGGCGATGAATTTCGACGGCGAACTGATCAACCTACATTACTCGATCAGCAAAAGCGAAGGCACCAAGGGCTACAAGCCGCGAGTGGCAGACCAGCGAGTCGGGTATTTCACCACCGATTACGATGACTATGGAAAATACGATGGCAACGGGACAGCCGTTCGCTACATCAACCGGTGGAACATCGAAAAACGCGATCCCAAACTGCGTCTTAGCCCACCCAAAAAACAGATCGTGTTCTACCTCGAACACACGACTCCCGTTCGTTACCGGCGATGGGTAAGCGATGGTGTGCTGTACTGGAACAAAGCGTTCGAGCAAATCGGAATCGACAAAGCGATCGTTGTTCGACAACAGGATAAAGAGACCAATCAGTATATGGACCTCGATCCTGAAGACGTTCAATACAATTTTATTCGTTGGTTGAACAACGACGTCAGCACCGCGATCGGCCCCAGCCGAGTAAATCCGCTGACCGGTGAAATCCTGGACGCGGACATCGTGCTGACCGACGGTTGGATTCGTGCATTCGAAAGTCAGTTTGAAAAAGTCATGCCCAAGATCATGACTCAGGGAATGACCCCTGAAACTTTGTCCTGGTTTGCCGAACACCCCAATTGGGATCCAAGATTGCGATTGGCAGCACCTTCGCAACGGGATTTCATTTTGCAATCACTTCAACATCAAGCCCAACAGCCGTTTGCCGGTCATCCTGGCGCTCAATCGTCTACAGGCTCGATCAACAGCTCTTACAGCGCTGTCGGTGGCGTAACGAATGGGCTGGAGAACGCTTGCCTGGCCGCCGAAGGTCGCGAATTCGATATCGCGATGATGCGAATGGCGATTACGCTGATGCGAAACAAGAACGCCGATGATGACGATGACGATGAGGACTCGGAAGACGACGAGGACAAGGATGAAGATGAGGACGCAGAACCCAAAGAGCAATTGCTGGACGGGATGCCTGAATCGTTCATCGGTCCACTCTTAGCCGATCTAGTCTGTCATGAAGTTGGTCACACGCTCGGTTTGCGTCACAACTTTAAAGCTTCTGCGATCTACACCTTGGCTGAAATGAACAGCGAAGAGATCAAAGGCAAAAAGCCTTTTTGCGGTTCGGTCATGGATTACAACCCGATCAACTTTAGCTTTGAAAACGGCAGTGACATACAAGGCGACTACGCCATGATCGGTGTCGGTCCGTATGACATGTGGGCGATCGAATATGGTTACACGTTTGATGAGAAGAAGCTGCCGAAGATTTTGTCGCGAGTTGCAGAGCCAGAATTGGCATTCGGCTCCGACGAAGACACAATCGGTCCTGACCCACTGGCAAGACGTTACGACTTTAGCAAGAACCCATTGGATTACGCGAAAAGCCAAGTAGCACTTGCCAACCACCACCGCGAACGAATCCTGGAAGATTTTGTCGAGGACGGTGACAGTTGGAACAAGGCGCGACAGGGCTATCTTTTGACACTCAATTTGCAGACGCGTGCGACCTCGATGATGACGAACTGGGTCGGTGGAACTTTTGTCAATCGTGACAAGAAAGGTGACCCGGAAAACCGCAAGCCGATCGAAGTCGTCGATGCCGAAACTCAGCGAGCAGCGTTTAACTTTGTCGTCGAAAATACGTTTGCGGACGATGTATACGGATTGAATCCTGAACTGTTGGCCCACATGACCAAAGACAGTTGGGGGTTCTCGTTTGGTTCCAGTGGCGAAGCGGCGTGGCCTGTCCACGATCAGATTATCGGCCTGCAAGCGTCGACCCTTTCGCAGCTGATGAACCCAACCACATTGCGTCGCGTCTACGATAACGAATTTCGTGTGCCGGCTGATGAGGAGGCATTCACGCTCAACGAGATGATGACAACGTTGACGGAAGCGATTTGGGACGAGTTGGATTCGAAAATGGGCGGCAAGTTCTCAGAGCGAAAGCCGGCAATTTCCAGCCTTCGTCGTGATTTGCAAACCGAATACCTCGAACGTCTGTTCGATTTGGCGAACACAACGCAAAGTCGAACAGCTGCGATGAAGCCGATTTCGAATCTGGCAGCGATGACTCTGAAAGAGTTGGCCGAAAAACTGGAAAAAGCTTCGGAGCGAAAAAATCTGGACGCTTACACCAAAGCCCACTTGGTCGACTCCCACGCTCGAGTCCAACGCTGGATCGAAGGTGTTGTGATCAACAACTAAACAACACACCGTTCTATCGAGTTCGAAAACCAAAGGCCACGACTGATGTCGTGGCCTTTT
>CAZDBA010000001.1:29087-30455 GCA_964503615.1 uncultured Pirellulaceae bacterium | reverse complement strand
ACACCGTTCTATCGAGTTCGAAAACCAAAGGCCACGACTGATGTCGTGGCCTTTTTTATGTGATGCAGCGCAATGGAAACCCGACGCGTTCCTCGCTAACGCGTCGGGTTTCCATTGACAACGCTTGCGCGTAGTTGGTCGTTTGGAGTAACGCGCACAAAAAAAGGCGCTTCATTCGAAACGCCTATTTTGGTGATCGTTTGGTATCGTGTTTCAAACACGATCCAATAAATTATTCGCGAGGGCGAACAGCTCCGGTCAAACCTGAGTAATCAGCTCGGTCTTCACCATGCCACAGCGGTTGGCCAAGCTTAACTCGGTCACGAAGAGCGGCAATTTTGGCTTCGCTACCTGCAGGAGCATCTGTAGGGACGAATTTTTCGTCAACCAACGGCACGAAATCTTCGTCATGGCCGTACTTAAGAATCGCCTCAAATACGTTTGTGACAAACTTGGGCTTTTCTATTTTCTTCTTTTCTGGCTGGGTCATCTATATACCTAAAGTAGTATTTTGTTGCGGCCCAACATCCGTGTCCAAATCCCGCAAAGGAACAATGTGGTAAAGAAAAAAGCAAGCCGTCTCGCAGCTTGCCGAGTTCATAACCAGTCACTTCATGTGATCGCGGGTATTATTCACGAGGAAACGCCCAAGTCAAGATTTTTGTACGGTTTTCACGGCTTTTGGTAACTAATTTCTAACGATACGATTAGGTAAGCAACGTTGAGTGTCCCACGCATCTCAAGCCACGGTGGCACTCCGTACCCTTAAACGCCGATTACGGCCTTCGTCTGAAAACAAAACGATCTCACCCCGTTTTTCAATGGGTGAAAAGGAATACCGCAATGGATAAAACTAACTCGCCCACTCACTCGACAGGATGGCATCAATACTCCGTAACACTGGAACCACGCACACGCGGCTTCCACCTCATAACCGGTGAGATCGTTCAGCATTGCGCTGATCTGGAGGACTACCAGATCGGTCTGATGACGGTTTTTATCCAGCACACCTCGGCCAGTTTGACCCTCAACGAGAACGCCGATCCCGATGTTCGCGTCGATATGGAGACTGCAGCCAACCAGCTCTGCCCAGAATCATCTCCATTTATCCATACCTGCGAAGGCCCCGACGATATGCCTGCTCATGTCAAATCATCTCTATTCGGAGCAAGCGTAGTCATTCCCATTTCATCTGGCCGTTTGACCTTGGGAACCTGGCAAGGAATCTATCTCTGCGAGCACCGTAACCACGGCGGAGCTCGACGATTGGTCATCACACTCCAAGGCCAACAGTAAGAATTGGAAACAAGCTCGAAACAAGCTCCTTTAGTATCGAAATCGTAGACCAATAAAGGGGCTTTGCAAATC
>CAZDBA010000001.1:0-28987 GCA_964503615.1 uncultured Pirellulaceae bacterium | reverse complement strand
GAAACAAGCTCCTTTAGTATCGAAATCGTAGACCAATAAAGGGGCTTTGCAAATCAACTCCGCCCAAGTCGATATGATCATAGCCGACAACCAATTCGCTTCGCTGGAGGCGATATCCCAAGCTAATTTGGCCATGCGTGTAATCGCTGGCGCCGAGGTTTCCATAATCGAACTCTCCCGCCATGATCAAACGGGATGTCAGTCTCGAATCAAACCCAACGGTTAGATTCAATCCGGTCTCACCACCATAGAAATCGCTCAGGAAGTTCAAACCCACGCCAGCCCGGATCCGAACACGGTTTGTGTTGATTGGTTCAAAGACAAGATTCAAATCGCCCAACCAGATATGATCTGAAAAACCCCGTTCACGAACATTGCGAATCGAACCCTCCAGGCCAAGGCTGCCGGGGACTTGGAGTAACAGATCAAAGCCACCTTGTGAAATATCGTCGACGCCTGCTCCGTACCAGATCGTAGAACGCAACACACTGGTCCTAAACGGATCCGAAAAGAACTCGCCACCCAAGCCCGGATCCTGATCAACAACCTGCTCTGAAATCGCATTGATCGGAATAGGCTCTACCACAGGTTCGTAAATGTGATGGACTTCCTGCACATATACCTGAGAGGAAGGACGTGGAGAGCTAGCGAACAAAAACCCAAGATTGATTCCAGAGCCCGACCGTCTGCGAGATTCTCCAGGCTTGCTTCTGGACGACTTCTTTCGTTTGGCTTTCTTCTCTTTAGGCTCTTCCACCTTTCGCACTGCTTTTCTAACGCGGCTCAACTTGCCTTGTGCCGAAGCCGTCCCCTCGATCGACCCAATCGCGATCACGACGATCAGCTGCACGACGAGCAACATCCATTTTGAAGAATGCAAGGTGCGGGTTGCGGCGCGAAGGCTGTCTTTTGAGTTTGAGTTCATCCTGATCCTTCCTTAGATCGTTGGTCGCTGTGGGTTTTAGACCTAAAGCAACCGGTGTGCCCAAATACTGGATTGATAAACAAACTTGATCAAACGGCCTAAAACAAACGTGGAAGCACTGAGGCAGTTGAAGAATTGAAAGAATTACATGCTGGCAACCGGAATCGAACCGGAATGGAACGCGTCGAATTGATGACGGTTGGCTCGAACTGATAACAGAGCCAACTTTATTCGTAATGGGATTCGCCAGAATTCCTATTGCCTATGATGAACAGGAAACGAGTCGTTAAAAATCGTAGACCGAAAAGCCTTGAGAACGCAATGATTGGGAGAGCATGTGAGAAAGCCCCATGATTGTGATCATCGGGTTCACGCCAACCGCCGTTGGAAACAGCGATGCATCGCACACGTAAACATTCTGTGCGTCGTAACATCGTCCTCGAAGGTCGACAGCACTTCGCAGCGGACTATCACCGATACGAACTGTTCCCATCTGATGAGCGCTAAACAAACTCAGGCGATTTGGAGCTCCGCCAAGCTGACTCATTTGCCCAAGTGCTTTATTGAACTGAGCCAGGTTCATCTCTTCAGTAAACTCGAATGGAGTTTGATGGGGGCCCAAAATCAACTGAGCACCGGCCGCCCGATGAATCTCCACCGCCCGCTCTGCACCGTACAGAAGATGTTTCTCATCAGTTTTTGACAGCGAATACGATATCACGGGTTGTTGATTGTGATCCAAAGTCACTTCGCCGCTCCCCTGATCGCGAGTAATTACGATCGTGTTTGCCATATTTGCGATTCGTTGCATCAAACGCTTGTTGTGTAAAGGGCCTCCCCAAGCCAACGCGGAAGCGGCCAGCCCTGGATGAATCGGCGCGACCTCCAAACGGACGCCAAAACCGTCTCCGTCCAGATTGCTAAATTGGTCACATACGATCGTTTGCGGTGCGCCTTGCCAAGGAAGAATCGCATGATCATAAAATCCAACCACAGCCGTTGTCGGGTGAAGCCTGAGGTTTTGACCGATGTGCGGATTCTCAAAACCGCTACGCAACAACAGGGCAGGAGTTTGTATCGCTCCGCAAGCGACAACGCAAATTTTAAATTTGATCTTCAAGGTACGAAGGTCGCCGTCCGGTTCACGAATCTGGGCGATGGCGTACTGGGCAATGTTTCCATTGCGAACAATCTTTTCGATCGTACATGAGGGCAGCAATTCGGCTCCCGAACGCATTGCGTCCGCCAGAAACGTTTGTCGCGTATCCTGCTTGGCTCCTGCCCGGCAACCAAATCCACAAAACCCACAGTCGCCGCAGTCGACTGCATTGCGCTCGATCTGCTGAGTATGGAAGCCAAAATAGTTACACCCATCCAACAGCGTTTTGTTTTGGGCATTCACTTGGCTGTGCTGAGTCGAGACGTTCATCCGCTGCCGCACTGCCAATAGGCTGGCTCGGAATCGCTCGTCCAAAACCTGAGTCATACCGAATTTTTTTGCCCATTGTTCAAGCACCTCCTGGGGCGGATCAAGGCAAGTCATCCAATTGACCGTTGTTCCACCGCCAACCGAATTACCCGACAGTACGGTTACGCTTTGATCGTCCGTAGCCTGAGCGCCGCCGTCTTCGAAGTACCTTGCCATCCCCTCGTGTTCTGATCGACCAAGCTCGCTGGGTGGCACATAGTCCGCTTTCTCAGCAATGATGATTCGACAGTTACGTTCTGCTAACTCTGCAGCCATAACACTGCCACCGGCCCCCGATCCGATGATCAAATAGTCGCACTCGATCTCTTCCGCATACGGTTTAAATGCGGCCAAGTTGACGTTCAACTCTGGCTGCGCGGCCAATGGCGTTTTGCCTTCGTACCCCATGCCCGGCCAAGTTACGTTTTGCGGCTCGCCCTCGCCGGCCAAAACCGTTGGATTGGTGTAAGAGAGATAAAGCGTCAACCGTTTGAGAGCCTGGAAAAAACTTCGCAGCTTTCCAAAACGATGATCACGCCAGTAGGTAAGAACTTTGACCCGCTGTTTCAACGTTAGCATGTTGAACGGTCGGAATTTTTGCGTGGCCAACCAACAAACGACGGGCAAGTTGATAAACCGTAAAAGACCAACCAGTGCCTTTTGCTCTTTTTCAGACTTTCTGGCAATTCGCATTTCCAGCTCATCTACAATCGGATACTCATCCGCATGGTTCTGGAATATCGCCGGTTGGTCTTCCGGCATCGAGGGCGTCAAAGCTGGATTCAACGTTTCACAGATCAATGCCAGCGTTTTTCGTTGGCGCTGCGTAAAAAGAAAGCTCATTTTTGGTGATGACTTGGTGATCGACCTGCTGAATTACTAGTGTGTATTCTAACACCAATTTCTGGCATTAGGATGTATAGGAATAAACGGTAAAACCTAAAAGCTGCCTAGGGGAAATCTGGCTCTGTTAAAGTCGACATTTCGCCGGTTTAGCTCAGTTAACTGCTGGCAGAATCCAAGAACCTTACACACACGATATTCGTAAGAATTACCAACTGAGGTACAACTGACGGATCAAAATCCCGGTGCTACACAAATTAGTTCAATATGACTGAGCCAGAGATTAGCGAAGAAAACGAGCCGCAACCTGCGGCTACCCAAACCGTTCACAAAAACAGTTTGCTGACCCGGTGGTTGATTCGGCTGGGGCTGGTGTTCGGTTTCGTGATAATCGCACTCGCTGGTTTTTGCTGGTACGCCTATCGCGCGGCGCAAGTCGTACCAGACTACTACCAGGCAATTCTGGAGCAGCCTGAGACTCAATTGGACGCGGCAGGTGATCAGTTTGAAACCGAGCTGTTGGAGCTACAGAATTCGGCGATCGAGTTGGGAAGCTGGCGAGCCGCGTTTAGCCAGGATCAGATCAATGGTTGGCTGGGATCCGACTTGCCTCAAAAATTTCCGGATGCATTGCCACCCTCGATTTCGAATCCCCGCATTTCGTTGCGACAAGACGAGATGAGGATCGTATTTGGATACCAGTCGAAGCAACTGAACGGTATCGTTGAATGTTGTGGCGACATATTTTGTGCGGAACAAGTCAATCAGCTTGCGGTTCGAATCAAATACATTCGCTCTGGTGTCGTGACGTTACCGATCGCAAACTGGACCGACGAAATCACCAAAATATTTCAAACGAACGGAATTGTGACTCAGTGGGTTGAAGATAACGGCGATCCCATGTTGCTGGTCAACCTGAAAGACAAAATTGTCACCGATTTAGATCTCAGGGTCGTGGTCGAGTCGGTCGAGTTTTTGAAAGGGGAGGTCGTATTGCAAGGCGTGACGATGGACCCGGCCGATGGCCCCGCCTATGAAGCGGCGCGACTTTCCCGCCCGCAAAACAACAGCTTCGATCGTTGACCCGTTTCTGCACCAGGAATCTGAACGGTTAAACAACTACAACGACCGTCGGAGACGGGACCGTCTTTGATCATCGCAAAGACAAGTTCCACAGACATTCCTGTTTCTGTTTCACTGTTAACCCGGTACGTCCCGGACGCGATCCTTTTGACTTGCCCGCGATCATTTGAAACCGGTCCTTCGTAAGTCAAATAATGGGTTCGGTGATCGACCAAGCGAGTCCCCATAATCTCAAGCTCGATTTCCGATTCCTTTATGCGAAGAACAGTCTCTCCTATCCCGAATCGGTCCAACGGCAACGATTCCAAAGCCCAAGTGGTAAGAACGTTTTCCGAACCTTCAGCCGCTTTCGATTCCAGCATCAAATCCCAATGGGATTGTCGCGGATGGTCGGCTGAGAATTGATGATGGAGAATAACGAAACGCAAAGGACGCTCGAGCTGGTATGCGAATAATGTTGAAGCCAGTTTGTGGTACCGCCTTCAGGCGGAAATCCCATGACTTCCGGCTAAAGCCGGTACTGCAAACACGAATCCTGAATGGCGTACTAATTTCGTAACACGTATTGCGAGAGTATTCCAGTGGTCCAAAATGCCAATAGCCCAAAATCGCCTTCTGTCGAGCCTTTACAGGAGAGGTAGCAAGGTCGAGCTAACTTTGCGACACTCGTTAGAGTACAACAATTTAACCGAATTGAATTCATGTCAATTGAACAAGCAAAAGATGCTCAGCCGATGAGGCTTTTTTCGACCGTACACCAAGTTCACATTTGGGTTGCGATTTGTATTGCTGCGATGCTTCAAACGGTCGGTTGCGGCAAGCCTGAAACTCAAACGCAATCTCAACCCGACCGTCCTGATGTCACTCTCAACGTTCTCGCGATTGACTCGCCGGCGATCGCCGCGGCCGCATCTCGACTTTGGTCTGCCGAAGGCTTGGGAAATGTGGAATTCACAGAAATTACCGAAGATGAATTCGTCGCTGGCGATTTTCAAACGGACAAAGAATATGATGCGATCGTGTATCCGAGCAAGTTAATGTCCGACCTGGTCGCGCTTAATCGACTGCTCGCGATTCCCAAAGACGAACTGGACAGTGAAGAAGTTAATCGGGACGAACTTTTACCGCATCAGCGAAAAAAACTACTGCTTCACCAAAACAAGGTTTGGTCGATTCCGCTAGGAAGTCCACAGTTGATGCTGATGTACAACAAAGCTGATTTTGCAGAGCTTGAACTTAAACCGCCACAGACGTGGACAGAATTTGAAAAGGTTGCTCGGGCGTTACAAGCAGCGGACAAAAAGGTTCGGGTGCCGTTGCAAGATAGCTGGGCGGCTGAGGTGCTTTTAAGCCGTGTAGCTTCCGCGATTCGAGCGCAGGGCAAATTATCGACCGTCTTTGACGTGCAAACAATGAAACCACTTGTTGAAACAGAACCGTTTGTAAAAGCTCTGGGTAGCCTTAAACAGATCTGCTCAGCAGAAGATGCCCAAGCAAGTCCTGCCGATGTGTTTCGCGCCTTGGTTGATGGCCGAGCGTCGATGGGAATAACCTGGCCCTCCAGGAACTTTGCCGACGCCGAAAATTCCGAGACCGTAAAGGAGAATGAAGATCTCGTTTTACTTCGCCTGCCTGGGTCGGAACAATGGTACAACCAATCCAAAGCAACTTGGGAAATACGCAGGGAGAACGATCCAACTCAAGTCGATGTCGTTGGAGGGACCGGCCGTTTGGTGTCAGTTTGCAAAGAAAGTCAGCATGCTCGCGTTGCGATGGAATTCACATGTTGGCTGGGCAGTAAAAGTACGAGCAAAACGGTTTCAATCAGTTCCCCGCACGTCTCGATATTCCGTTCTACCCATCTGGGCCAACCCACTCGGTGGGCAGGCGAAGAAATTTCATACGAAGTTGCCGATCAGTTTTCCAATGTTTTTTCCGAAATCTCCGAGTCATCATTGGTGCTTCAATTCCCCCGGATTCCTGGACAAGTCGAATACATGCAAGCTCTGGACGACGCAGTGCGCAATACGGTTACTCAAAACGTAGATACTGAAACCAGTTTGGCTGAGGTCACGCAGCAATGGGAAGCGATCACGCAGCGGCTGGGCCGCGAAGAGCAGGGTAAACAGCTGCGACGAAGCGTAGGCTATTAGCAGCAGAAGCCACGTCAGAAAAAACGCGACAATTTAGTTTTGAGTATCCTGCGGATCTGCGAATCTCAATACGGCAGTAACAGGAAAATGGTCAGAGGGTGTTTTGCCGTCGAACTCATGCCGATCGATCGCCGCCGAAATCGGTTGCAAGCTATTACTGGCAAAGATGTAGTCGATCCGAGCCCCGTTGGTGAGTCCACGAAAACCGTTAAACGTCCCCTGCCCTTTCTCTTCCGGGTGAAGCGCAGCAAACGAATCGGTCAAAACGTCAACGATTTCCAGAACCGGTTTTGAGCTTGGTGCGGCATTCAAGTCACCAGCGAAAATCACAGGCACATCCGGCTCAAACTGTTGGACGCGCTCAAGAATCAACTTCGCTGCGTTGTGGCGAGCTTCAACACCACGGTGGTCAAAATGAGTATTAAGAAAATAGATCGCCGTTTCGGTTTGTCGATCAAACAGCTTGACCCAAGTCGCCATTCGCGACACTGCACTATCCCAACTCTTTGAACCCGGTACATTCGGAGTTTCACTCAACCAGAAATGGCCTTGTTCCAACATGTCGAAACGTTTGGTCCGAAACAGGATCCCACAATGCTCGCCAAACGCTTGCTTTTCACGCGAGCGGCCTACGAACGTGAATTCATCCAGTTGCTCTTTGAGAAAACGAACTTGAAACAACAGCACTTCTTGCGTTGCCAGAAGATCGGGTGAAAAATCCTCGATCGTTGTTATTACGTTTTCCTGACGGTGGTCCCAATGGTTGTCGCCGTCGGGAGCAGCCCCAAACCGAATGTTAAAGCTCATCACCCGCAAATCGGAAACAGGTTCCCCGCTTGCAGGAACTCCATTGGTCTCTGCGCTGCTTGTCGCCGGAGTTTGCGCGTCCGCCAAAGCGAGAGGCAGCAGAACAACAGTAGATAGCACAACCAGGCAAAACGCGAAATTAGCGAACCTTCTCATTGTCTACTCCTCTACAAGGTCTCGGGCTTTTTGCCTGACTGAAATAGTTGGGCAGACTCACTATAGTTGGGCGATCGGATCGGCTTAAGGCCATGTGCTTGGGCAAGAGATGTCGTGACGATGTATCACCGAGAATTTTGAGGATTCACGTTTGGAGCGATGCCACGAATTCGGTACCGTAAATGCCGCTTGGGGTGATTCTGCGTACCGCCCCGGCGAGCTCTATCCTAAAATTAGTTTTTGGCCCAAAATTGGCTTGAAAGAATCAGCAGTTTTCTGCACAATCTGTGCTCAAACCTGATTTCAAGGAGATGTGGCTGAGTGGTCGAAAGCGCCTGATTGCTAATTAGGTGAACGGGTCAAACTGTTCCGCAGGTTCGAATCCTGTCATCTCCGCTATTTTAAAAGCCCGTTATTCGTCGATGCGAATAGCGGGCTTTTTTTGTTTAGCGTTCTATTTTATCAGTTCGTTCTTGTCTTGGACCCTTGATTCAATTTAAGCAGCCATAAGAACAGAACTTCGCCTTATCTCGCGCGAAAAGTAAGAGTATCGTTTCGGAAAAACGAACTATAATTGCAATTCGCTTTCGTAGTGGAACCTACGAGAAACTTACCTGGTTCAAAAAACCTGGATTGCTATCTTTGATCGGTGACTGATTGGTGTTTGGCTCTGAAGTCTCGACCGATTTTTTCATTAGGCCGATCACTTCATCTATTTCAGAAACGATTCGATTGGTTTGATGATGGTCAATCGCGTCAACGTCTTCTCGAATATCGATAAGTTTGCTGATGAGGTTTTTCATTGGAAATCTCGTGGAAAAGTAGAAGTAGGTAAACAGGAAGGGTGAAAAGTGCGTGTGAGGAAGGAAGTGGATCACGCATGTATATTTTCACAGATATCGACTAAAAGAGAACTGCCCAATTAGGAAAAAACGCCTCGAAATCGAAAATCCGATTTATGGACATTGGTTCACTAGTCGCTCATACTGGTCGTTTCCGATCTATTTTAAAAAGTCTACAATCTTCAGGTGCTTACGAGAGGTCAGTTTTTAAAGCCTTACCTGACAATCTCTTAAAAGCCACCACGCAACTCATGAGATAGGGAAAGAAAATCCCGGGAAAAAATCGCAGAGGAAGTACAGTTTAATGGAAGAAAAAACGCTGGGGAAGCAAAACAAAATCATCAAAAAATTTGGTGGTAGACACCTTATCTTCCGTCAAAAAGTGGGAGGCTGGTGGCTGATCCCAAAGCCCTACACTTTGGTTTCTTCGTTCCGCGGACCGATCTGGATCTTCTACGGAGCAGGCCAAATCTGGCTGACACACAAAAAAGAAACTGAAATCGAAGGCTGGTTCGTTCGCCGCCCACGCGTTGCTTCAAAAACGGTCTCGAACATCCTGAACGAAATCATGACTCCGTTGACTGGGTTCATTAAACACTGCAACGATCTGAGTATCGAGGGTACCGTCGTGATCGAAAAAAAGGTTCTGGAGTTTCATTGGACGTTTGGTAACGAACCGCTCGAAGCCGAAAAGAAGAAACCGGAATGTACAAGTTCACTGGAAAACAATTTTCAGGAACTCGTCGACGCCTTTCTCGCAGCGAAAGAAAAATTGGCCGTCTAAAACACGAACGGCAATGGCACCCCACCGAACCACCAGCAATCCTACATCAATTGCCGACGTATTGTGTGTAAATCCGTTTCGCTACCGCGACCTCTTCGGTTCCTTTAACGATCGCTCTGCCGTCGGGGAACAAAGTTAAAACGTACTGGCCGACGTCCAATCGCATCAGAAACTTGTTCCGAGTTATCTTGCCGTGTTCGCTCAATCGCGACTCCAACGATTCCAGATCACACTTTGCTCCCTCGCGGCCTGGAAAACTAAGTTGGACGGCGTTACGCCCGCACAACACAGACGACTGACTGCCGAGTTCCCCGCTGAGCCATTTAAACTGGCCCGATTGGCAAGTTGGACAATTTTCGTTACCAAGCAAAGTAGAAACGTTGACCTGCCGATGTCGATTTTCCCACAAGTCAAAGACCTGTAGAAAAGGGCTAATCGCATCGATATTTCCGCTAAGGATTTTGATCGCTTCCATTGCCTGGACCCCTGCGGTCAAACTAATGATCGGCTCCAAAATACCAGCTGTGTCACACGTGGCAGTGGTACCAGGCGCGGGCGGGCCATCCAGCATCACACAGTTCAAGCAAGGTGTCTGGTGGGGAATGATTGTCATCGTTTGACCTTCGCATCCCAAACAACCACCGTAGATCCATGGGACCGAAAACTTGACCGAACTATCGTTCATTAAAAACCTGGCTTCAAAATTATCAGTCCCGTCCAGGATCAAATCACAGCCATCAATCAACGATTTCGCGTTCTCAAAATTAAAGTCCGCAACACGCGGGTCGATTTCGATTTGCGAATTAATCTTTCGCAGATGTTCTGCAGCCGCAATCGACTTGGGCAAGTCACTTACCACATCCGCTTCGGTAAACAGACTTTGCCGTTGCAAATTCGAAAGCTCAACCCAATCTCGATCAACGATTCGCAGGCACCCCACCCCCGCGCGTGCAAGGCTATTGGCAATCGCACACCCTAAAGCACCGCAGCCGACCAGCAAGACCGTTGATTTGGAAAGCCGCTCCTGTGCTTCCGGACTCATCGACGTGAATTTAATCTGCCGTGAGTAGCGATCGAATTTTTCGGGAATAGTATTTGATTTAATCATGAATTTTGTGAAAGCTGACTAAGGCCTCAGTCGGCCCGACTTGGCCCGTTCTACCTGTTTAGTTGGTTTAGCCGAACAGGGACTTTTTTAAATGGAAACCTGTTCGAGAATTGAGGTGCTTGGCCACTTGTTCCGGTGTGCCCTCAGCGACAATTGTACCACCATTGTTAGCCGCACCGGGCCCCATGTCGATAATCCAATCGGCTTGTTCCATTAATTGCAGGTTATGTTCTATCGTGACAATTGAGTGACCGACGGCCAACAGAGCATCAAACGTCTCCAGCAGTTTGTCGATATCTGCCATGTGCAAGCCAGAAGTGGGCTCGTCCATCAAAAACAAACAACGCTTGGCCGATTTAACATTCAGATACAACGCCAGCTTTAATCGCTGCGCTTCGCCAGTGGACAACGAGTTGGCCGGTTGGCCCAGCGGTAAATACCCAAGTCCCACATCCATTAGCGTTTTCAATTTCGTTTGGATCTTGTGTTGCCCGCGAAAAAACGAGAACGCGTCATCGACCGGCATCGATAACACTTCTGCGATGTTTTTGCCTCGGTGTTTCACGTCCAGAATCTCGCGGCGAAATCGAGTCCCCTTGCAGTCGGGACAGCGCATATAAACATCTGCCAAAAATTGCATGTCGATTTCAATATGCCCACCGCCCTCGCAATTTTCACAGCGACCTTTGGCAACGTTAAAGCTAAAATGCCCGGCAGTGTAGTTCCTGGTTTTCGCAGTCATCTGCTGGGCAAACAGTTTGCGAATTTCGTCGAACGCCTTTACATAAGTCATCGGGTTACTGCGTGGCGAGCGTCCGATCGGCGATTGATCGATCATGACAACTTCGTCAATTTGTGACTCGGTTATCAATTTCTCAAACGGGAGCGAATCGGTCGTCTTTTCAGAAAGCTCTGCTTGCAACGCGGGATATAGAGTTTGCTGGATCAAGCTCGACTTGCCACTGCCGCTCACTCCACTGACAACACACAGACAACCTAACGGAAAACTCACATCGAGATTCCGCAAATTGTTTCCAGAGGCTCCGACCAGTTGAATCTGTCCGCTCGGTTGTCGACGAGCTTCTGGCAATTCGTATCCAGACAAACCGGCGAGGTAGGAACCGGTTGAGCCTTCTCGGTCGACCTCTAATAACTGTTGGGCATTTCCATCGAATACGATTTCGCCCCCCTGAGTGCCAGACATCGGACCGATCTCCAACACACGTTCGGTCGCTTCGATCACGGCTGGATTATGGTCAACGCAAACAACTGTGTTCTTTCGCCGGTGCAAAGCTTCAATCGCCTGGATCAATTTCTGCACATCGTCTGGATGCAATCCCGACGTCGGCTCGTCCAAAATGTACAACATATTAACCAGCGTCGAACCCAGACTGGTCGTCAAAGTTACCCGCTGCGCTTCGCCATTGCTTAGCGAAATCATCCGGCGGTCCAGCGACAGGTATTCGACGCCCACCTGTTCCAGATACTCTAAACGACGTTGGACCTGACGCAAAACTTGCCGCGTCATAGAAAGCTGCCAAGCCTCTAGCTCGATTTCGGTAAGAAACTTACTCGTCTCCTCGACCGACTGAGCACTTAGTTCTGCGATGTTGTACTGGCCAATTCGAAACGCGAGTGCGTTTTCGTTCAATCGTTGGCTTTGACATTTAGGGCAAGGCTCAAAGACTCGCCAGCGGCTCAAAAAGACACGAATGTGCATTTTGTACTTTCGCTTTTCCAGCCAAGAGAAAAAGCCATCCAACCCTCCGAACTTCCGCTCAGGCACACCGTTCCAAATCAAACGAATATGTTCATCGGAAAGTTCCGAGAACGGCACGTCCAACGGCAATTCGTAGTCCCCGGCCAACGCAATCAATTCCTCAAGTTCATGACTGTACGCCGGCGTTGTCCACGGCGCAATCGCGCCCTCGCGAAGCGTTACACTTGCGTCCGGAACGATCTTGTCCATATCCAGACGTTGTACCGATCCAAGCCCTTCGCATTGAAGACAAGCACCCAGCGCACTGTTAAAACTGAACAGGCTTGGCTCCGGCGGAGGCAATTCAACTTCGCACTCAGCACAGTACAGTGTCTTGGCAAACGTCACCACATGCCAACTACGCCCATCGATTTCTCGCGTTGTCAGCGCGTCACTCGATTCAGTCAGCAGGACTTGGCAAACTCCCTGACCAAATTCAAATGCGGTCTCCAGAGAATCGCGGACACGATTGGCAGGACTGTTGGCCGTTAACCGGTCGACGATAATCAGCGTAGGCAAGTCATCAGCCAGCAAAGCATCTTGCTCGTCAGACAGACCAGCCAGTTCAACTATTTGCCCGCCCACAACCGCGCGTGCAAAACCGTGTCGGGCGTAAAACGAAAGTGACTTTTGTGGAGTGGCTTCGGTTTGCAGATCGGTTTCAACTTCGATCCGGAAGGCGATTTGGTAACGAGTTTTCTCGGGCAACTGCGCGAGCTTCGCCGCGACTGACTCCGCATCGTCCGTTTCGATTTGTTTTCCACAGCCGGTACAGTAGGGAACTCCAATTTTCGAATACAGCAACCGCAAGTGCTCGTTGATTTCGGTGGCCGAGCCGACTGTCGTGCGTCGATTGGTGGTTCGGCGAATCGAGCGAATCGCGATTGCCGGCGGGATGCCTTCGATCGAATCGACATCGGGCTTATCCAACTGCTCCAGGAATTGCCGCGTGTAGGGTGAGAAACTCTCGACGTATCGCCGCTGGCCTTCTGCGTATAGCGTGTCGAGCGCCAAGCTCGTTTTACCGCTTCCACTTACTCCACAGATTGTGAGCAATTGGCCGTGTGGGATATCGAGATCAACCTGCTTGAGATTGTTAACGCGAACTCCTCGCAAGCTGATTGACTTACCCATCGACGATTCAGGAATTCTGTATTCAGGTTTTGGTCTAAGAATTTTTGGGGCAATAGTGAATCTTGGCCGTAGAACGCTTAGCGACGTTTTCGCCTGCGAATCGAGCCCACGCCCTCTTTTGTCTGATTCACACTCCCATTGCCATCGTAGCAGATCGAACTGGCGCCATGAATGTCAGCTGTTAATGACCCGGTAACATGCAAGTTTGCTTTCGATGCACCATGCAGCACCGCGTCGATTGTAGCCGCCTTTAGTTTGAACATCTCGAATTCGCAAGTTCCATCAGCCTCCAACTCAAGATGCTCGACATTCCCCGCGGCGGTTATTTTAGAAGTTCCACTGGCGATAACTTTCAAGTCGCCTCCACGTGCTCCTTTGAACTGGACTTCTGTGGCTCCGCCCAACTCGATTCGATTCAACGATTCACAACTTAAAGCAACTCGCAGTTTTTTTGTGGGGCGGATCGACGCTGTGGGGGCCAAAGTCAGTACGTTGTCTTTGACTTCCGTTTTGTAGTGCTCCAAAAGATTGTCTTCAGCGATCACCGTGCAACTAGCTGGTTTACCAAATTCGATGATAATGGTCCCTATCCCCTCGACTTTGATCGCGTCAAAATCATCCAACTCACGAGTTTCTCGCTCCTGTTGGCCTGAACCCTCGATGTGAGTAACTTTCCGGCTGCATCCCCCAATTCCAATCGTGAGCAAAACCCCGCAAACGAAAAATAGAGAGAAGAGTGCAAGAGGTTGTTTATGCTGAGTCATATAAAATCCGGTGCCGTCGCTTACAGGCAAGAGTCAGTACATGTTTTTACTTACTGGATCGACAATCCTAACTCGCCATCGCCGATTCGCGAACCCGGTCGGTCAACTCAGACCATTATGCTTCTTGGTCCATCGCTCACGCCCGGCGAATCAGCGGGGGATGGCTGTGTTTTATTCACAACAAATCTTACAAGAGTTTTGACAGTTCGTTCGTATCGATGATAGGGATGCCAAGCTTTTCTGCTTTCGCAGATTTGGAGCCGCTGCCAGGGCCCGCGACCAGGTAGTCTGTCTTTTTGGATACACTACCTGCACAGGCTCCACCCGCTGATTCGATTAGCTGCTCCCAGTGTTTTTTGCCGTCGGGAAAGCTACCACTCAAACAGAATTTTTTGCCCGACAACGAGCCGCCTGATTCTTGAACCGAAGGCTCGACATGCTTCAACAAACGGTCGATCAATGCGGAGTTCTCGTCCAGATAGGCATAAATCGCAGCAGCTGTTTTCTCACCCACGTCGTCGACTGCGATGAGGTCCTCCTCACTTGCGTCACGGATCGCTTGAAACGAACCAAAGTGCGTTGCCAGTGCCTTTCCTGCTGATTTGCCCGCCGCGTCGATTCCGAACGAAGCGAACAGCTTCCATAGCGGGACCTCTTTTTTGGATTGAATCGCTTCGGCGATTGCACCTTCCAAATCGTCTTGCTTGTCCGGTGCCGGGATCATGTGGATCGCTGCGATCGCCAACGAAGATTGACGGTGTGACAAATCACAGGCCATCGCATCTTCAACATCCAATTCATAAAAGTCCGCGGCAACCTCGACCTTGCCCCCGTCCACCAAACTGGTAACCCGACTTTCCCCAAGTCCCAAGACGCCGAACGTTTCCAGGTAATGGCAAAGCGTGCTGATGATTTGAGCCGAACAGTTCTTGCTGGTGCAAATCAACTCGACCATATCTTTTGAGCCGCCCTTTTTCAGTTTCGTCTTTGCTTCGCAAGCTGGGCATGTTTCCGGAAAGTCCGGTTTGCCTTTACCCGCAACGACGCCCGTGACTTTGGGAATAATCTTGCCTGCCTTGCGCACTGAAATCGTAGAGCCAATCGTGATCTCGTTGCGTTCCATAAAGCCCGCATTGTGCAGCGTCGCTCGAGAAACGTTTGTTCCGGCAAGACGCACCGCATCAAAAATTGCCACGGCGGAAATCTTTCCGGTCCGTCCCGTTTTCCATTCGATATCCTTGATCGTAGGAGTCGCTTCCTCCTCACGGAACTTCCACGCAATTTTGCCTTTTGGATTTCCGGTGAGTGGATCACCATGTCGCCCTAGCTGGGTTTGGTCCTCAAGATTATTGACACCGATGATCACACCATCGACTTCGAAATCCAGTTTCGAAATCCCGTCCTCCATTTTCGCGAGGTCGGTGAACTTGAACAATTTGGTTTCAATATAGGGCACGCCCAATTTGTCATTACAGTACGCAGCACGTTCAAGCTCAGTCTCATAGGGCGGATTGTCGAGTGCTTCGATCGTATAGGCAATAAAGCTCAATCGCATTCGCTCCGTTTTCTCAGGGACCTTAAATTGCCGGATCCCACCGGCCGCATGGTTGCGAGGATTCGCGCGCAGCTTTTCACCAGCCTTTTCCAAATCGACTTGGACCTTGTCAAAGTCTTTCAGTTTGCAAATCAATTCGCCGCGGATGGAACAAGTCACCTTTTGTTTCAACTTTTTCGGAATCCCTTTTACGTACTGGCACTGCTCGGTTACATCTTCGCCGTTGATTCCATCGCGAGGCCGTAATCCGGCTCGGGCAAGCACACCGTCTTCGTAGTACAACGCCAACGCAACGCCGTCCAGTTTATAAGCCTGGTAGAATTTGTCTTTGGGAATCTGGACCGGCTCGTCTTTGTAGACTTTGTCTTTGATTTTGGTCAGTTTGCCGTCGTAATCATCTGCAACGGTGCCCAATAGCCACTTGAACAACATTGCCTCCTGAGTCGCAACATCTTCATGGCTGGCTTTCTCGATCGAGGTCAAAGGTGGATCGTGTACTACTTTGGCCACCGCCGAGTTGACTTTGGATGCCGTGGCGGTTGCAAACAGTTTTGATTTGGGCGCGAGTTCTTTTAGCTCGCGACGCAATCCATCGTATTCACCGTCAGTAATAACGATCCCGGTGTCTGGGTGCTTGCAATCTTCGCCTTGCTCGTACAGCGTATCCAGATGCGTAATCACACGCTCAAGTTCTTTTGCCCGAGCCTTTGTACTTGCCGTCTTCGCCATCGAATTTCCTGCAACTCTCTAATAAACGCTGTTTCATACACGAGCGACCATATGGAATGGAAACCCGACGCGTTAGCGAGGAAGCAGCTTGCAGGTCCTTGCTTACGCTGCGGGTTACCATTCCAGACGCTCGTGCGTAGACCTATCCTAGAAGATTGGAACTCAATCCAAAAGATGGAGGGCGCCGTTTAAAAATGCGCGCGGGTACAACTATTCAACAACGATCGGCTTTTTTTGCTCTTCCTTGAAGCGACGTTTCATCTCTTCCTGCCGCTTTTCCTGTTCTTTCATCCTTGCATTGAGCTTTGCAAGAATTTCGCTTCGCGAGGCTCGTTCGGACGCAATTGTGGCTTGAGTTGATTGCTCTGGCTTTGGAAAACGAGCCAGCGAACTGTTAGTCAAATTAGCCGTTGCACGAGGCGGTTGCGGATCGTTGGAAAAACGGATATCAGTTTGCCGAACTTCGTTGGTAACCGAAACGGTCTGCGAGTCAGGCACAACCGAAATACGTGGAAACTGATAGATATTACCGGAAATCTTGACTTCGCCAATGTACTTCCCGTTTCGGAGATCGATAAACGCGTATTGGGTATAGTCTTGTTCCAAAGAATTGGTGGACAAACGTCGTGACAACGTCAAAACATTGCAATCTCGAGGCTGCGAGCTACAGAATTGAAAGTCTTCAAACCGAGCAGGGAATTTCCATTCAGGCATGCCACTCTGTCCATCGATTCGCATTAGATCAGCGGTGTAAAACGGCAGCAAGTGAATTGTCTTTTGAATTTCAACTTCGCCGTCGTTCAAATACCGATACCCCGAACCCGAACTGCTTCTACCTGTATGCAGGATGATCAGGTAATCATCCTGGACGCGCCGTATGTCGACAGCGGTTGCATTAGGCACATTCAACTGGGTCTGTAAAATCGTTTTGCCTGTCTCAATGTCAATCAGCTCGAACTGGCGCTCCGGTGTGTAGACGCCGATCAGGCTTTCCTGAAACACACAAGCCTTGGTATTGGCAGCAAAATTGCGCTGCCATACCGTTTGCTTTGTGACCGGGTCGTAGAAAAACATTGTTGGCTTCCCATCGACCAAATTGGACTGCAAGAAATGTCTGCCGATATGAGCCCAAGTAAATCCAAGCTCTTTACGCAAACGCGCTTTTGTGACTTGCTCTCCAGAACGAATCTCGTAAGCGGTGGTTTCTCGATTCGCTGCCTGGAATACGACAACAAACTCCTCATCACCATAAATTCGAGAACCGGGTGTCAAGCCATTTCGTTTCCAAACCTGTTTTCCGGAAAACGGGTCAACACAAATCAAACTCGAATCTTTCAGGAAGCAGATGCCATCACGACCACTGGCTGCGATTTCAATTTCCCTCGACGAATCTCCAGTCGTCGTCAATGTAATCCCCCAAAGATCACTTACCGATGCCGGTTGCACGAATGGCTCGCTTGTAATCTCATCGCCCGCACTCCACAGTGCGACTTTTTCGTTCGATTCCCCAGCTAACAAGTTTAACCAGTCAACGACCTGGAAATCGCGGTAACCGGCGCTGGTCAGAAGACCATTGACCAGATCGGCTCGATCAAATTCTATTCCGTACTGCCGGACGGCTGCTCCTGAACTTGCAGGGTCGTTATTTGGGAACCAATGCCCGCGAACATTTCCATCGGCACCAATCAACTGAAATTGCGAATTTGTCGTGAACCCATCTAACTGGTATTCACCCCGATACCGACTTGAGCCCTTGTTCAAAATATTGCTTCGACGATATCCAGTCAGACCTGACTTCTCTGTATCGTTACCGCCAAAGCCCGAATTGGAAATGTAAGCTTTGCCCGTTGGCCAATTGTCCAGGTCCGAACTTGGCTTGTCGGCTAGAAACTGTTCATAGTCGGTGACTTGCTCACGTTGAGAAGGTGAAAATGCGGCAGAATTTTCGTCCATCAAAGATTTAACTTTTGCCAGTTGATCAGCCATACCAGCCAAGTCGTTAGCGTCTTGGTAAAGCCTAACCAATTCAAGCCCAGCCGTTGCGGCCAAATCTTGCTTGGCTTTTGATCGACTGGAGCTAAGCGTTTCGAGGAATTGAAACGAACGCAGGCCTTGAACTCGGAAACCTTTGCTGACAAGTTCCCGCCCCAGTTCGAAGACCTGTTCGGCCGGAACATTCGCCAAGCCGACGATCCTGTACAACTCAAACCTCGCCTTTGCATCGGCCAACGTTGACCGGTTTATCGTATCGGCAAGTCGTTCCAATGTATTGCTTTTTTGTTCATCAGTCCCGTTCTGCAAGATCGTGTTCAACCTTAGGCTGACCCAACGGTCGATGCGGATCTTCATCGCCTCTTCTGGTACGTTGACGAAACGCTCACTCCGCTGTGCCAGGAATTGGTCGGCCGGTTCCAATAGTCGCTGGATCTCATCCAACGCTAACTCTGACTCGCCTCGCTCGATCATGCCGTCGATTTTGGCTACCAAAAATTCGGACTGATTCTCCGTCTTGAGCAGTGTCGGATATTTTTTGGCCAACTGCATACCAAATTCAAAGTCACTACGGATCGACTGGACCATCAGCTCAGCCAAAATCTTTGCAGACAGTACACTTGGCTTCTGAGTATGAGCCTGCTCGATGCTGCTGACCGCCTCACGCAGCTCGTTTTTTTGCATGAGCAATTGCGCGTCCAAAACCCAAAGCTCCGGTGTCATCCTGTCCAGAGCTTTCGCCTTTTTGACCATAGCGGCACTAGTTTCGTCCTGCGGGAACGTGGTGACCGTTGTCGCTCCATGACTAATCACGTCGCCTTGATAGCAAATCAAATTTCCAAGAACATCGTTCGTCGGAACGTCTTGGGCGACGACTCCTTTTTCAATATCCAATCGCAAAATACGTTTGTCGGTCGTCGGGTAAAAGTAGCTACCTTTGCAACCATATCCGCGGCCACTGGGCCTGCCATATTGTTGCGTGTCGATCTCCCATGACTCGATTCCCGTTTCGATATCGATACCTCGCGCGTGGTCGACTCCCACCAATACGATTTGGCCTGCATCGATGCACCCCACGTAGATAGAGTCTTTACGCGGCACGCCGGAACGAGGAACACCCGTCTCCGATTTCCAAACTTGCAGCCCCGTCGAGAGGTCTAAACAAACCAGTTCCTGTTTGTCGACTGGTGTGTAAACAACTTTGCCGTTGGCGATCGTTACCATCGAGTCGCGCCAGTATCCACCAATTCTGCGATGCCCCGATTTTTGCGTTGGTGAAATTTGCGAAACCGCTGCGTTCGGATGAGAGTGTTGATACCCCCACAGCAAACTGCGCGTCGAAAGTTCCATAGAAACTACGGCACCCACGTTTGTCGGACAAACCAGGATCCCATCAGAAAAGCTGGGCGAGGCTCCTGCCAACCGACGGTTTTCGTTTTGCGAGGACGCATTGCGCCCTTGTGTACTGGCCAATTGTTGCGACCAAAGCATTCTGCCACTAGCCGGTTCCATCGCAACGACTCGAATTTCGCCGGCCATCTGACAGACGGAATAAAGCACATTGTCCAGCGGCAGCGGCGGACCCAGGAAAAAGGCACCCGCGAGTTTGGGTTCGTCTTTACCCGTTTCGCCACCCACCTCCCAGAGGAACGAACCCTGACGACTGACATCGATTGCCTTGAGTTCGTTCGTGTCACGTTGACCGAGCGGGTCGCTTATTTTGCGACCTTGGCTGATTACGATTCGTGTACTTTCATATTTAGCAAACCCTGGGTTCGGGATCAAAAAAATCCGCTCGCCATCCGAGCTGACTTGGCCAAAAACAGTGTCCTGCCACATTCGCTCCGTAATCGGCTGTTGCAGGACACGTGCATTGAGTCGTTGGTTGGCAACAATGTCTCCGGTGTCTAACAAGTCCGTATCAAACGAGGGAAAGACCCAAGTTCGTTTGCCGGTTTTGAAATCGATTCCAACCAGTTTATTAAACGTACGCATCACGATCGTGTCCCCGACCGCAATGGGCTGGACCGCGGGAACGGTAACATCACCCGTGTAGACGTATTTCTCTTGCTGCCGACGGACCGCATTCTCGATATCGAGGTCGTTATGCACAGGCACCTCCCAGCGCGGTGCGCGCAATGGGAATCCGCTTCCGCCATAAGCGTTGCGTTGTGGGTTGCCTCGATAGATTACCCATTGGCCGACCGCCCGGTTTTTCATCAACGGTGTTTTTCCGATCAGATCGGTCAGCCATTGCCCAAGTTGATCATCCTTGCGTGGCAGTTGGACGACTTGGTCCATAAAACGAATATTGACGGTGCGGTTTCGCTGCCGAAGATCTTTCAAGACATCGACCGCTTTGACTTCGGAGTCGGCCAATGCCCAGCAAGTGGCGAGCAGAATAGAGGCTTCTGGATCGAACTTTTTACGCGCTTGCTCACATTCGATCACACGTTGGAATGCAAAAGCAGAAGCGATTGGTCGGCCTTGTTCCAGATGATGATGCCCCAACAGCATCGCGGCGGTGTAACCCGCTTCGGTATAAAAAAAGCGACGTACGATCTGCGAGATTTTCAAATAGTCGTTTTCCGAAATCGCTTCTTCCAGCATCTGTTCGGCCGGAATACCGTATCGCAATTGATAAACCTCACGTTCTTTTGCTGGAATGCTGCCCAGCATTTCCGCAGCCGTCGCCCGCAAGCTACGCGAAATCTTCCCTTCTCGATCGGGCAGAGCCATCAGGTAGTCTTCGTTTTCATCGTTCTGAAGGATCTCACCCAAAAGCGCAATCGCGCGGGGGTAATCTTGTTTTTCGATCGCCTTCGATGCCTGAGTCATCGGACGCAACAACTCACGAGGCGGCGGCACAAAGATGGGAACATTCTCGTCCTCAATTGAGTCGTCCGCTTGTGTGACTGTTAGCACACAAACTTTTCCCAGTGCAGCCACGGGAGCAAACAGCGCAGTAAAAAGAATGGCAAGTATCAACCCGGCCTTGCCCACGCGAGCACCCCACTTGGCAAGTGTTTCCGTTTTACACATTTTGGGCACCTTCTCCCCGAACGACTACCGAACTCGTTTTTCGTATCGACTATCTTAACTCGCATCAGGTCCTCTGAACAACTCGAACCGATCAACGGTTAGCCAATGGTAGCTTTGTCAACCGCGTTTTCGACTCTCAGCTCACGCCCGTTTCCGGCTCGGCAGGAGCCTTGCAGCCTCACGATGCGAGCGTTGCCCGTAGCGAGCGCGATTCGGTTGGAGTATCCTTACGTTTGAATGGGTTCGCCTTTTTGAGAGAAGAAACCATTCTCGCTTAAAATCCATTCTCACTCGTCCCTAAGTTACCCAGGAGTCCATCAATGTCAGAGCAAACGCCTGAACCGACTGATCCACAAGCGGTAAACCGGCTGAAAAACGCTCGACAACAAATCCTTGACCAGCTTTCGCAAGTTATCGTGGGGCAGCAGCATGTGATCGATCAAATTTTGATCTCGATGTTCAGCCGTGGCCACTGTCTGCTGGAAGGCGTTCCGGGGCTTGCCAAGACGTTGATGATCAGCACGATCGCCAAGACGTTGAACCTTTCGTTTAGTCGCATCCAATTTACGCCCGACCTGATGCCGGCGGACATCACCGGAACCGACATTATCGAAGAGAACAAAACGACCGGCGCGCGAGAACGACGGTTCATGCAAGGTCCGATCTTTTCAAACATCGTGCTGGCCGATGAGATCAATCGTACCCCACCCAAGACTCAAGCTGCACTGCTAGAAGCAATGCAGGAACAACATGTTACCGTGGGTCGAAATCAACATGAGTTGCCAGATCCGTTTTTTGTCCTAGCCACCCAGAACCCGATCGAACAAGAGGGAACTTATCCGCTGCCCGAAGCCCAGCAGGATCGGTTCATGTTCAAGATCTTTGTCGACTATCCGAATTTCGACGAAGAGTTCGAAGTCGCAAAACGGACCACGACCAAACAGCCTCAATCGGTCGACTCAGTAATCAGCGGCGAAGAAATGTTACAGTTGCAGGAGATGGTGCGAACCGTTCCCGTCTCTGATCACGTTGTCCGCTACGCTTTAACACTGGTCCGGCAAACACGAGTGGGCACGCCCGGCGTTCCCGAATTTGTCAACGATCAAGTCGGTTGGGGTGCAGGGCCACGTGCGGTGCAGTTTTTGATCCTGGGCGGCAAGACCCGAGCTTTGTTGCACGGTCGCACCCATGTTAGCGTCGAAGATATTCAAGCTTTAGCCAAACCGGTCCTGCGGCATCGGCTGGCAATCAATTTTGCCGCCCAAAGCGATGGAGTCATTTCGGACGATGTGATTCAAACTCTTGTAGAGCAAACCCCTGCCCGCGAAGACGAGCTTTCCAGCGATGCCCGATTCCAAAAGATTTTTGCATCCTGAATCCATCAAGCGAATTTCGCGAATGGAGCTTCGGGCGCAGCATATCGTCGAGGGTTTTCTCTCGGGCATGCATCGCAGTCCGTACTTTGGGCAGAGCGTTGAGTTTCTTCAACACCGTGAGTATGCGGCCGGCGATGACTTGCGGCATGTCGATTGGCAAGTCTGGGCGCGGCAGGACCGGTTGTACATCAAACAGTTCGAGGAGGCCACGAATCTCCGCTGCAATCTGGTCGTCGATGTCTCCAGCAGCATGCAATACGGCGAGGGCCATCTAAACAAGTATGAATACGCTTCGACGATCGCCGTTTCGCTCGCCTACCTCGTGTTAAGACAACAAGATGCAATTGGGATGGTATCGTTCGACGACAAAGTTCGACACAAGATCCCAACTCGCAGCAAAAAGAACCACTTGTTGGCAATCATCGACGGTTTAATTAACAGCGAGCCCGCGGACAAAACTGATCTGTTTTCGATCTTTGAAAACGTCGCCGAAACTTTTCCTCGACGCGGCATGATGGTGGTTATTTCTGACTTTTTCGCCGACCCGGAACAAACGTTGCGTGGCATCCGAATTCTAAGACAACGTGGGCACGATGTTATGATCTTTCATGTCATGGACGACGACGAGCTGGATTTCCCATTTACAGGTCCAACACGTTTCGAAGACATGGAGTCCGAGACGACTTTGAATTGCAACCCCCGCACATTGCGCGACGGATACCTCGACGCATGCGAGGAGTTCCTGCAAACGATGAAGCGGGGCTGTATCAGTGCCGGTTGTGATTACTCATTGGTGCGAACAAGTGATCCGATGCAAGCGGTGTTGGCCGAATTCCTCAGTCGACGATTGGCAATGCAAAGACGAAGTTAACGGTTTATGCTCAACAACATTTTCACAACATCGCCTGCAGTTTGGGCCGCGCTGGTAGCGGGGCTCGTGCTGCTTCCACCATTGATCCATTTGATCAATGTCATGCGACACAAGCGTGTGAAATGGGCGGCCATGGAGTTCTTGCTCAAAAGCCATAAAAAGAACCGCAACTGGGTTTGGCTCAAGCAATTTCTTCTGCTGTTATCCCGAATTGCGTGCCTGCTGTTGGCGTTACTGTTATTGGGCAACGTCGGCTGTGAGAACGATCGGATTGCCAAGATACTGGGCAGCAAGGCAACGCATCACTACGTATTGCTGGACGATAGTTTTTCTATGTCCGATTCAGCCGACGCCGAATCCGCATTCGACCGAGCGATTGCGACTTTGCGACTGATTAGCGCCCGCACCCGTGATCGAGAGGGACAGCGGTTCACGCTGTTACGTTATTCTTCAGCCAAGTTCCCAACCGAGTGGAACGGTTCTGGAAATGACAATTCCGATGGCGCGGGCAACGGCACTTTTCTAGTTGACATCGATGGCGAAACGGTAGACAGCCGGTTCTCAGAACGGTTGGAGAACGTTGCGGCAGGCCTGAGCGTCTCTTCGTTTTCGGTCGGCCCCGGCGATGCGATCAAGCGAGTCGAAAAATGGGTGGAGGCACGTGACGACGAAAATGCGATCCTTTATTTCCTTAGCGACTTTCGAACCAAAGACTGGGGAAATGCAAACGAGATCCAACAATCACTCCGAACGGTCGCTGACGCAGGTGCGTTGGTCGAACTGATATCTTGCGCCGATACGGTCGAATCGAACCTGGCCATCACCGAGCTGAGGGCGGACGGAAATGTTCGCGTTGCGGGCACGCCGCTGATGTTGAGCCTATCGGTAAAAAATTGCGGTGCGGAAACGGTGCGAAATGTTCAAGTCAAAATGAGTTCGCAAGAGTTTCAACGAGCCACCTTGGACTCCAGCCCTATCGACTTGGAAAACCAAAAGGAAAACCTGCCAACCGTATTCATTGAGCAGATTGAGCCCGGCAAAACGGGTACTGTTCGCTTTCCTGTTTTCTTTAACTCGGTGGGTCAACATGTGATTATGGCCCAACTGCCAGACGATGCCGTTGCGATCGACAACGTCGCCTGGAACGTAACGAACTTTGCCGCCGCGGCTAATGTGCTAGTGATTGATGACGATCGTTTCCTTAAAAGCAGCGCAATCGCTTTAGCGATGAATCCGGGACAGATGACCGGTATCGAACCCCAGATTCGCACCAAAGATTTTCTTCGTGACGCTAGTGTTGAACAACTTCAGGAGTTTGACGCCGTGTTTTTGATGGACGTTGATATCCTGGATCAAACAGCGGTCGCGAATCTGGAGAGCTTTGTGAGTCTGGGAGGCGGTGTTTGCTTTTTCCTTGGCCCCGAAACCGATCCGGCGTTTTACAACCAATCACTATTTAAGCAAGGCGCGGGGCTGCTGCCCATGCCTTTGGAGCGAACTTTCGAAGTTCCCGAACAAGTGGAAGAGGAGGGACAAGTTCCCGATCTGGTTGGGAACAACCACCCGGTGATTGAGCCACTTGCGGGGAACAAGTTTTGGGACTTTGTGCAGATCTATAAAACCTACCAACCGCCACGCGATTGGGTTTTGGATCAGAAACAATCGAAAGAACAGGGCTCGATTGTTGCGACGATCCGTGGCGATCAATCTCTCCCGCTGATGGTGACGGGGCGGTTTGGCCAAGGCCGCACGATGGTCGTTACGACGACCGCCGGAAAGCCCTGGAACAATTGGATCAGTAACCCAACGTTTATCCCAACCGTTTTATTGGTTGAGAACTTTCTGGCTGCCGGACGATTTTCGGCCGACGAAAATTTAGTGGGCTGCGAATTGTCGCAGTCGCTGGCGGTTGATTCTTACACGCCGAACATGACGCAGGTTGTTCCAACCACTGACGAGGTGGGGCGAGCTGCTGTTGATAAGAGCTTGACGCGAGGGGAAAACCAAAACTGGGTTGGCCAACTTTCGATGGCCGGCGATTCGCTGTTCAATACGGCTCGCCCTGGCATTTACGAGATGTGGCTGCGCCGCGTCGATAGCACGCGAGAGGTACGACGCTACGCGGTCAACGTCGACGCGCGTGAAAGCGAGATGGCGGTGGCAGGTCGCTCTCAGGTGTTGGCTCAAATGGATCAAGTCAAACCGACGTTTACTTTTTGGAATCGGTTTAGCCCCGAACCAGTCCAAAAGCTGGCCTCCTCGATGACCAAGTTTCTGTTGGTGCTCCTGTTCGCGTTTTTTGTTTTGGAAATGGTCGTCGCATACTGGGCGAGTTCGCATCCGTCCAGCAAAAAGCGTAATTCGGCTTCGAGAAAACGGTTGGGCTCAGACCATTCGGATAATACGAACAGGACAAATCGAAATCGTGGCTCGCAATCGGGAGCGAGGCCCGTAGCATGATCGACTTTGCCAACGAATTCGTTTTTAACTCGCTTCTTGCGCAATCGGACAATTCGAGGGTGGTGTTGGAATACCTTCCGCTCTTTCCTTTGACTCAATGGTGGCAGACGGCCCTCTTTGGTTTGGTCGTTATTCTACTAATTGGTTTTGTAATTTGGATGTATCGTCGCGACGGCCGAGAACTACCGCGGGGTCGAGTCGTTCTGCTGACCACCCTTCGAGTGCTGGCGTTTGCTGCGTTGATTGTGTTTCTACTTCATCCACAAAAACGGATGGAAACACGAATGGTCAAAGACTCCAAGGTTGCCGTTTTGGTGGATACGAGTTTGAGCATGGGGCTGCGAGACACCATTGACCCATCTGCACCGCGACGAATCGACTCGGTGATTGCCACCCTAAAAAGCGGCGAGCTGATCGAGCAATTGAGAACGCAGCATGACGTGAACGTCTACCGATTCGCGGACTTCAGCCAACCAGAACTGGTCGCGACGTTCGAAAAAGAGACTGAAGAGCCAAGGGAAGAAGCCACCTTACCCGAGGTTGATTCGCTTGCGCTGTCTTCCTCGATTGGCTGGGGCGGAATTGCGTTCTTTGTCGCGTTTGTGATTTTCGGTGCAAGTTATTTGGCGGTATTGGGCTCGCCTCCCGTTTCTGATCGAGCGGCTTGGATACAAACGGCGAGCGTGCTGTGCCTTATGGTTTCGTTGATCGTGTTTGCCGTCTGTGATTTGGCCGCGCCACGGTACGACTTGTGGACTTCGCTCGGCTGGACCGACAAGCCTGATACGATGGAAGCTTTACCAGAGGCCCAATCGCCCGCAGTCAACAACGAACACTTGGTCGAATCGGAAGTGGATTGGGAGCAGGCTTTGATCCCTACGGGCACTTCGACTCAAGTCGGCAGTGCGATTCAATTTGTGGTCAACAAAGAACGAGGAGGGTCGTTGGCCGGTATTCTGCTGGCAACGGACGGGCGCTCCAATACGGGTCCAACTCCAGCCAGAGCAGCGGAACTGGCCAATAACGAAGGGGTGCCGATCTATCCGATCGGTGTGGGAACAACGGAGACGGCCAAAAATGTTGAGGTCTCAAATATCCAAGCGCCCTCCCAAGTTTTTCCCGGTGACAAATTTCAAGTGGAAGGTTTGGTGCAAGGCTACGGCTTGAGCGACATTTCTGTACGGGTCCAGTTATTTAGCGTCGATGACAAAGAGCGCGAGGCGGAAACGGTCGAAGGAGAAACGACAATTAAGTTGTCGGCTGATGGCCAACCCGCTTCGATCAAGTTCGATCTTCAGGGGCAGGAGCAGGGAAAACGTCGTTACACGATGCGAATCGTCGAAGTTAACGGGGATCAAGATCCGCATGACAACCAGCGTAGCGTAATGGTTGAGATCGTCGATCGTAAAACGGTCGTGTTGTTGATCGCAGGCGGGCCGATGCGAGACTTTCGCTTTTTGCGCAACCAGCTTTATCGGGACAAGGACGTCACGTTGCATGTTTGGTTACAGAATGCAAAAACAGGAGCCGATCAGGAGTCGGACAAGTTACTGTTTGAATTTCCGAAAACGCGTGAAGAGATGTTTCAGTACGATTGCGTGATTGCGTTCGATCCGGACTGGCGAAAATTGGATAGCGACCAAGCCGATTGGTTCGAGCGTTGGGTTGCTGAAAAGGCAGGCGGTTTAATCGTGGTCGCTGGTCCAGTCTTCACGCCTGAGTGGACTCGGCAACCACGTGGAAACGACACAATTGACAAGATTCGCAAGCTGTATCCCGTGTCGTTTTATAATCAGGGAAGTGCCGTTTTAAAGTTGGGACGATTTGGTGGCGAGCAAGCGTTCCCACTTGATTTCACAAGAGTAGGGCGGACGTCAGAATTTCTCTGGTTGGGCGAATCGGCCAGCGAAAGCGCCGCCAATTGGGCTCAGTTCGATGGCGTGTTTGGCTATTACGCAGTGAACGAAGCAAAGCAGGGCGCGGACGTCTTGAGCTATTTCGCGGACCCATCGACTTCGATCGACAACCGTTTGCCGATCTACATGGCGAACCAGTTCTACGGAGCTGGCCGCGTGTTTTTTCAAGCCAGCGGTGAGAGTTGGAGAACAAGACGGATCAATGTTGACTACTTTGAAGAGTACTACACCAAGTTGATTCGCTGGGCTTCGCAAGGTCGCCTGTTGCGTGATTCGACTCGAGGTGTTTTATTGACCGATCGGCAACGGTACTGGATGGGTGATCAGGTTTCAGTCCAAGCGATCTTGCGTGATGCCCAAGATGAACCACTGATTGCCGAACGGGTTTCCGCTTCGGTTCTCAAACCAGATGGAACGACGCAAAGGATCGAGTTGACCAGTCTGAAGGATGCAGTGCGTCCCGGTTCGTTTCGAGGGCGATTTACTGCTGGAGTGCAAGGAAATTATCGAATCAGTTTACCAATACCCGATAGCCCGGACTTGGAGACGTTGACGACCGAGGTGCAGTCCGACATTCCGGATTTGGAAAAGGAACAACCTGAGCGAAATGATGCCGTACTGGCCGAGTTGGCTGAACGGACGCTGGGACATTATTACGTGGGCACTGGCTCGCTAACGGTAGATCCCTCCGATCCTTTGTTTCCGACCCAATTGATCCAACCTCAAGACCAGATAACGTTTCTGCCTGGCACTCCTGATCGGTTTTTTAATCGGCGACTGATGATGTGGTTGCTGGGCTTGATAACAACCGCCCTTTGCATCGAGTGGACATTGAGACGTCTAAATAGACTCGTGTAACCTGAATTGCTAAACTCACCTTTCGCTCACACTTGCATTCCCCCTGATTCGCAACGAGTCAATTCTCGCTAAAATTGGCTTCCCGTAGTTTTACTACTCTCGGACCACTGTTAAATCATCGGATAAAAATATGCCCACTGAAGTACTTTCTGATATTGATATCGCTCGCCAAGTCGAACTCAAACCGATTGATGAAATCGCCAAGATCCTCAATATTCCATCGGATGATCTTCAGTTTTACGGCAAGTCGAAAGCGAAGCTTCCACTTTCTCTGATCGACGACAAAAAAGTTGCCGATGCCAAGCTGATTTTAGTTTCAGCCATTTCACCCACTCCGGCCGGCGAAGGCAAAACGACGATGT